>NZ_QFFZ01000068.1 GCF_004369225.1 Pelotomaculum propionicicum | reverse complement strand
GAAAATTTCGGATGTCGTGTTCATTTAATTGCTCTACTGGCCGGTTACAATGCTCAAGAAAAAGTCTTGCATTTAGAGTGTAGCTATCCAATGTGTGTTGCGATAGCCCTCGGAGTAGGATATCCTCCCTCATTCGTAGTAAAACTTGCCCTTTGTTTTTCATGTTCTCACTCTCCTCAAATTTATTTTCAATAGAACTGCATAATAATTTTAAGGGGCTCGAAAAACAAAGGAAAGCACTGCCAAAACTAGCTATTGGCGTAAATAACGCTGCAAGGGTTATGATGGTAAGACCTTTAGGCCGAATGAATGGCAATGAGTGCGGACACGTCAGTCGCAGCAGAGGATCTCGGCAGGCGGAGTTGGGAGGGTATTACCTAAAAGTTTTACTACCGCGCCAGCGGTTTAGTCCAATGCCCCTTATGCAAAGAAATCCGTTATGCAAAGTAAATTTCGCGAAGCCTTTAAAAATGCCAGCCCCCGCTCCATTTACTTTGCATAATCTCTGGCTTACGCTAGCTCAGACAGCCATGCAAGGAGAGCCTGATCCCTGCTCCAATCCGGCAGATTGCTTTCAATTAAATCTGGATAAGCGTTTTCAATGGCTTTTCGCTTGGTCTCCGTATCCGCCCGGGCATAAACTTCGGTGGTCTTGATATCCACATGGCCTAGAAAGTCACGGATGTAGATGAGGTTGACCCCTGCCTGAAGTAAATGCATGGCTTTACTATGACGAAACATATAAGGATAAAGGCTTTAACCAGCAAGATAGTTGGCTGGATAAATTACTTTGGTCTGGCAGATATGAAGAACGTTGCGGCAAACCTTGATGAATGGATAAGGCGCAGACTCCGGATGTGTATCTGGAAACAGTGGCGCAAAGTGAAGACACGATTCAAGAACCTTTACAAACTTGGCCTGGATAAAGTCTTGGCATGGCAGTTTGCGAATACGAGAAAAGGCTACTGGAGAATATCCAGTAGCCCAATCCTGAGTCGTACTCTTACCAACCAATATCTCGTTAATATAGGTTTCATAAGTCTGTCACATAGGTATTCACTAGTACGTTCATCTTGATGAACCGCCGTATACCGGACGGTACGTACGGTGGTGTAGGAGGGTCGGCGGTTAATCACCGCCCCCTATCCTAATCCTGAATTAATTAGAATTGGTGTGATGAAACTGGAACTGGTGAAAGACGGGCGGAACAGGTACCGCCTTAAAAGGACCGGGAAGATGGCGGTAGAAGGTATAGTTTACGCAAACGAATACCTGCTGCCACTGATCAGAAAAGACAAGTCCCTCCAACAGCTGGCTAACGCCGCCAGCTTGCCCGGGGTTGTGGGGCATGTGTGCGGCATGCCGGATATACACGAAGGCTTTGGGCTGCCGATTGGCGGGGTGATGGCGACGGCGCGGGATGGTGTCATTTCTGCCGGAGCAGTCGGTATGGATATTAACTGTGGCGTACGCCTTTTGGCGACCAATGTTTCAGCCGCTGATCTCAGCATCCCTTTTCTGCGTAAAATACTGACCAGGATGGAGGAGTACGTCCCCGCCGGTGTGGGAAGGAGGGGCAAGCATGATTTTATAACTGCCGGCGTCTTTGAGGAGGTTGTTCACACCGGGATCAAGAGTCTGATCACACGCGGCTGCGGGAGACCGGATGATCTGGAAAAGACAGAAGAAGGCGGCTGTCTGCCCGGCGCCGACCTGGGCGCGGTAAGCCCGCAAGCCTGCAAGCGGGGGGCTGTACAGCTTGGCACGCTGGGCGGCGGCAATCATTTTATAGAGCTTCAGGTAGTAAAACAGGTTTACGATCAGGCTGCGGGGCAATCATTTGGACTTTACCCGGGGCAGCTGACAGTGATGATCCACACAGGCAGCAGGGGTTTTGGCCACCAGATCTGCAATGACTACAGCAAAACCCTGCTTGCCGCCGCGAGAAAACACGCGATTGAAGTTCCGGACAGAGGGCTGGCCTGCGCGCCGGTTGATTCTAAAGAAGGCAGGGACTATTACGCCGCCATGGCCTGCGCGGTTAATTTCGCTTTTGCCAACCGGCAACTGATTACCCATGACGTGCGCCGCGCGCTTGGTGATATCTTTGCATGCGCTCAGGACGAGTTGGGATTGGCGCTGGTTTATGATGTGGCTCACAACATAGCTAAATGGGAGGCACACAGCGGGTCCAAAGTACTGGTGCACCGCAAGGGAGCGACCCGGGCTTTGCCGCCCGGACACCCGGAAAACCCCTCTATATATAGACAAACCGGCCACCCGGTTTTGATACCCGGCAGTATGGGCACGGCCTCATACGTCCTGACCGGCACTGAAAAAGCGTCGGAAGCATTTTTTTCAGCCAACCACGGGGCAGGCAGGGTGCTTTCCAGGACAGCGGCCATGAAGGAAATAACAAGAGAGCAGTTTGAGCGCAGCATGTCCAGTGTGCTTTATAACAGCAGAAATTATAGAGAGTTGCTGGACGAGGCGCCCGGAGCGTATAAAGATATTGACCATGTTGTGGAAACTTTAGCCGCCATTGGCATGACCCGCAAGGTGGCCAGACTGGAGCCGCTGGCGGTAATCAAGGGCAAAGATTGACTCGATTTTATTCCGGCTTCTCCTCTCTGCGGGAAGAAGGTGGTTCAACCGTCATACCCCGGTGGCGTATGTTTACTTCGGGTTCGTGCTGATGTTTGCCTATACAGGGAAATGCTCCTTTAGCCATTTAAAAAAAGCTGCCCAGGCCTGGCGGTAGTGTCCCGTGAACTGGTGGTCGGCGCCAGAAATGATTTGCATGTCTTTTGGCTGGCCGGCGGCTTTAAAAATAATATCTGCATTCCGTACAGGCACTACTTCATCATTGCTGCCGTGCACCACCTGCAGCGGGCGCGGCGCCAGCAAAGCTGCATTTTCCGCCACGTCATAGCTTGCTAAATCCTGAAAAAAGCTTCTTTTGACATGGATGGCGCCGTCCTGCCTGGCTAATGGAACCAGTTTGTGATTAGGTTCGCCCGCTTGCTCCAGAAAGCCGGAGAAAAGCCGGACCGGTTCAGCCGGCGCCGCCCAGGCGCTGACACCCGCCACTCTCTCATCAGCAGCGCCGTGACAGACTGCCGCTGTGCCGCCGAAGCTCCTGCCGGTGGTTATAACCCGCTTAAAGCCCGCCTCAAGGCAGAAATCCACAGAGCTTTTTATGTCACCAATATGGCGGGTAAGGCTGATATCGGAGAAATCTCCTTCGCTCTCCCCGCAGCCGCAGAAGTCGAACAACAGGGCGGCATAGCCCAACTTGCCAAGCTCTTCAGACATGGTGAGAGCTTTGCCGCCGCCTTCTTTGCTGCCGGTAAAGCCGTGACAAACAATAACTGCTGTTTTAAGGTCAGATCTGGTATGAAGCAATGCCGCCAGCTTGAGCCCCATGCTGTTAGAATAAGTAAGTTTATTCCAGGTAACCGATCCGGACAAGTTAATTTCCCCCCATTTTAAAAGTTGACATCTCAAGATAAAGGCTTTTAAAATAAATAAAATGTTTGATAATAAAAGCAAAGGAGGCAAAAATGTGAACCTCAGTGAAATTATAAGAGACAGGCGCAGTATACGCAAGTACCAGGACAGGGAGGTCCCCCGCGAAGTTTTAAGTGAAATACTTGAGGATGCTCTTTGGGCGCCATCAGGGATGAACAGGCAGAACTGGGATGTATACGTCGTAAGAGGCGAACACAAAGACAAGCTGCTTGGCGCCGTAGCCCGGGCCGGTGAACTATTTAAACCGACCCTGGAGAAGCTGTTTAAGGAAAAAATGGTCAACATCACCATGAAGTTCTTTCAGGATCTGGGCGGCGCCCCGGTAGTGCTGCTGGTTTACATGCCGAAACTGACTTATGAAATCAGGCCTGATATGGGCGCTTCTGAGAGATACCGCATTGAACACAATCGCTATACCAACATGCTCAGCGCGGCGGCCTTAATCCAGAACCTCCTTTTACTGGCCGAGGCCAAAGGACTGGGCACCTGCTGGATGACCGCGCCCAAGAACGCTGAGGAGTTGATCAATGAAGCGATGGGGATTACCGACAAAGAAATTGTTTCAATAATTCCCTTGGGCTACCCTGACCAGAGCCCGCCGGCGCCGCCCAGAAAAGCGGATAAAATCCACTGGCTCGGTTTTGAATAAAAGTACATAAGATCTGTTGCAAAAGCCGGGAAATTTTTTTAGATACCGGCTTTGTTTTTGCCCCGCTATTTCACATTTATGATAATATAAAAGAATACTGAAATTGAGGGGAATACTGTATGACATTATGCTTTGAACAAGGCCCGATCAGGCCACCCAGTGAGGCGGCCAGCCTGCTGCTCAGGCTTACCCGCAACTGCACCTGGAACAAATGTGTGTTTTGCCCCACCTATAAAGGCCAGACCTTTTCCAGACGGTCTCTGGGTGAGATTAAGAAAGATATTGATACCGTTAAAGAAATGATCCGGCTGATCCGGGAATACTCTTTGGATAATGGTTTTAGCGGCGCGATTAACAGGAAAGTTTTGGAGTATTTTTACACAGGCGGCAATTACAATATGTTTCATGTGGCTATGTGGCTGCATGACGGCGCTAAAACGGTTTTTTTTCAGGATGCCAATTCTTTGATTATGAAAACCGCAGATTTAATTGAAATCTTGAAATACCTCAAAGAACAGCTTCCTACTGTGGAGCGGGTCACCAGCTACGCCAGGTCAGACACCTTATTGCGCAAAAGTGTTGATGAACTGGCCCAGTTGGGTCAGGCCGGACTTTCCCGTATTCACGTCGGTATGGAGTCGGGCAGTGACGAAGTCCTTAAATTTATGGACAAGGGAGTTACCTCACAGCAGCATGTAGACGCGGGAAAGCGGGTAAAAGAGGCTGGCATTTCACTCTGTGAGTATGTCCTTTTAGGGCTGGGCGGGGAGCAGTGGTCACAGGAGCATGCTCTGTCAACAGCGCAAGCCCTTAATGCTATCAACCCTGACTTTATCCGCTTCCGCAGCCTGGCGGTGACAGAGGAAATGCCCCTGTATCAAAAGGTGTTGTCGGGGGAATTCAAGGTGCAGGACGACGCTGGTGTTACCCTTGGACAAAAAATGTTTATTGAAAGGCTTGAGGGTATTCAAAGCAGCGTTATCAGCGACCACTCCCTGAATTTACTTGAAGAGGTTAAAGGGAAACTACCGGAAGATAAACCTGCCATGCTTGGGGTCTTGGACAGGTTTCTGGAATTGCCGCCAAAAGAAAAACAAATCTTTATTCTGGGCAAGCGCCTGGGCATGTTTCACAGGCTGTCTGACCTGCATGATACTGAGCAGTACCGCCAGGTTGAACAGATGTTCAACAGGCTGGACGAGGGGCAGTACGCTGAAGTAATAGCCTATCTGAAGGGCCAGTTGATTTGCTGATAAAGGAGTCAACCGCTTCCTTGTAATGGCCCACAGGTCACAACCTGTAGGCCATTACTAACTACATTTTATTTTTATTTTGTCAAATCAACGGTAGAGACCTTATTGACGCTCGCCAGTTTTTGCACTGCCAGGATAATTACTCCCACTGACAGGATCATGAGCAGGATGTCAGTTACCGCCAGTGGATAGTTTTTCGTCGGGAGATATTTATTAAAGAGCAACTGCCAGAGTGAAGCCAGAGTGGTGACCATCATGAACACTGCCGGTATAACAGCAAATATGTTTGGCTTTTTGCGATAAGCCAGCCATACCGCCACAGCGATAAGGGCCAGAGCTGCAAGCAGCTGGTTGGCTGTGCCGAATATCGGCCAGATATAATACCACCTCCTAAATTAGATATGCCTCCAAAAAACAATCTTCATCTTGTAATAGGCATCCCCCCATATGCGTTATTAGTTTTTTTTAAATATATTCTGTTTGACAGGGTATATATTCCATGGTTTCTGTAAATAACCAGCGTCAGGATATCTGACATGTTGCATAATTGAATTTGATTTAATTTACCATTTTTGGGTATAATTTACAAGTAATTTTAGGCGTTTTTTAATTATTTAACACATGTATTCTTTACGCAGTGAAATGCAAGGTTATAATAATTAAGAGAATATGAGTACAGGAGAATGACATGAAGGATTATCTAGTCAGAGGCATTGGCGAAGACGGGCAATTCCGGGTTTTTGCCGCCACAACAACAAAGCTTGTTGAAGAAGCGAGGCGCAGGCATGACACCTGGCCAGTCGCGAGCGCCGCCCTGGGCAGGGCTTTAACCGCGGGGCTGCTGCTGGGAGCAAACCTAAAAGGTGATGACATTCTAACCCTGCGCATACTGGGGGACGGCCCCCTGGGAGCGGTAGTTGTAACCGCCAATGCCGCCGGGGAGGTAAGGGGTTATGTCCAGGAGCCTCATGTTGACTTGCCGGGACAGGCGGCCGGCAAGCTGCCGGTGGGTGAAGCCGTGGGCAAAGGCTACCTCTATATCTCTAAGGATATGGGCCTGAAGGAGCCGTTTACCGGAAGCGTGGAACTTGTTTCCGGTGAAATTGGTGAGGATGTGGCCCAGTATCTTTTAACCTCCGAGCAAACCCCGTCCGCGGTAGCGCTGGGCGTGCTGGTGGGCCCGCAGGGCCAGGTAAAAGCTTCGGGCGGCATAATCATTCAGATGTTTCCGGAAGCTAAAGAAGAAGTTCTGCTCCAGCTTGAAAAGAACCTGGGGAAAATGGACCCTGTGAGCAGTCTTGTTGACCGCGGGCTGGGACCGGAGGGGATTGTGGCTGAGGCGGTGGGGGGACTGAAGGTCCAGTACCTGGAAAAGACACCTGTTTGTTTTAAGTGCAAATGTTCCCGCGCAAGGGTGGGAGACATTCTGGCTGCGATGGGGAGAGATGCGATCATCAATATTTTGAATGATCAGGGACAGGCTGAGGTTTTATGCCATTTCTGCGGTGAAAAATATGTGTTTGCGGCGTCCGAATTAGAGCTTCTCTTGGAGGACTTATAACATTTTTTAATTATCCATGCCTGAATGATAAAATAACTCTATAGCTTCCATGAAGGAATATTATTAATTATTATTGAAGAATATAGTGACTAAATCATGGAAGGAAGAGTTTCAGTGAGTGACAGGGTGATTGATTGCCGGGGGTTAGCCTGCCCGCAGCCGGTTATAGAAACTAAAAAAGTACTTGAAAAGGGAACTGAGCAAATAATTCTGGTGATAGTCGACAATGTTCCGGCCAGAGAAAATGTCACCAGGCTGGTTAAAAATGCCGGTTGTGAAGTAGCGACGGAAGAAAAAGAAGGGTGCTATTACCTGACCGTGCGTAAAACAGGCGCTGGTGTTTCGCTGCAGGAAGACAGCCCGGCGGAAGCGCCCCTGCAGGACGACGGAAGAGCTGTGTATTTTGTCACAACCAACAGCCTGGGCCAGGGTTCACCCGACCTGGGTGAGGTGTTAATAAAAAGCCTCATGGTCACTATTACCCAGCAGAAAATACCGGCCGCCATGTTTTTGCTGAACACAGGTGTCTACCTGGCTGTGGAAGATTCTCCTGTACTGGGACAGCTGAGGACACTGGCCGGGGCTGGCACCGAAATTCTCGTCTGCGGCACTTGCCTGAATTATTACAAGCTGATGGAAAAACTCGCTGTGGGCACTGTCTCAAACATGGCGGATATCAACAGCCGCCTGAACGGCCCGCATAAAGTAATCACGATCAGTTAAGGTAAAATATAACAACTCCTTCCTGGAGTTTCGCAGGGAAAAAAATAACAGCTGAGAAAACCATTTAAGGCAAATAAAACCACTTTACTCAGAACATAGGTTCGGGCTATAATAATTAAACCAGAACATATGTTTGAGAAGGTGGTTTTTTTTGCGCTGCCCGATCCTGTTAGCCGATATGAACGCTTTTTTCGCCAGTGTGCACCAGGCTATGGACCCGGTGCTCCGGGGCAAGCCGGTAATTGTGGGCGGGGACCCGGCCAAGCGGCACGGCATTGTCCTGGCTGCTTCTTACGATGCCAAGGCCTGTGGGGTTAAGACGGGCATGGCCGTGTGGGAGGCCAGGAGCCTCTGCCCGCGCGGCGTTTTTGTAAAGCCAAAGCATGGTTGCTATGTTAACTTCTCGGCCCGGATTATCAGGATCATGAGAGACTTCAGCCCGCTGGTGGAGCCCTTTTCCATTGATGAGGCCTTTATGGACGTATCCGGCTGTGAGAGCCTTTTCGGGACTTCCACTGAGATTGCCCTGCAGCTTAAGGGCAGGATCAAGAGGGAAGTCGGGGTACTGTGCAGCGTGGGGGTGGCTCCCAATAAGCTTCTGGCCAAAATGGCAGCCGGGATGCAGAAGCCGGACGGCCTTACAGTACTGGACTTTCCCGATCTGCCGGACAAAGTCTGGCCCCTCCCGGTGCGGGAACTGTTCGGGGTGGGCGGGCGCCTGGAAAAAAGGCTGCGTGATTTAAACATTCACACGATTGGTGAGCTTGCCGTCTATCCCCTGCCGGTCCTGAAAAAGAGGTTCGGGCTGATGGGGCACATACTGAGCCTGTCCGCCAACGGCATTGATTATAGTCCGGTCGACCCGCATTCCCTGGATAAGGTTAAATCTATCGGCCATCAGATTACCCTGCCCAGAGACTACCGGGGTTACCAGCAGATCAAGGTGGTTGTGCTGGAGTTGTGTGAGATTGTGTGCAGGCGGGTGCGTTTGGGAGGTTTGGTGGGGAGGACAGTAAACCTTACCTTGAAAGACACCGAATTTTTGTGGATGTCGCGCTCCCGCACCATGGCTTATCCCAGCAACAATGCCGGTGATGTCTACCGGGTGGCTGTAGATCTGCTGCACCAGCACTGGCCTGCCTGGAAACCGGTCAGGATGGTGGGGGTGTCTCTGGCCGGGCTGGTTAAAAACACTGTGGAACAAGTGGATTTGTTCGGTGAGGTGGAAAAAACCAGGCTTTTAAACGCCGCCTGCGACCGGATTAAGGACCGGTTCGGCGAGCGGAGCTTGCTGAGGGCCATCTCCCTCACCCCGGAGGGTGTACTCCTCGAACGAAAGGGAGAGGCGGTCCGTGGCTAATATCCATGATTACTACCGGAAAAATTTTCTCTACGAAAGCCACCGGCTGATGCTGCCGGAACTGAGGGACAAGGTTTCCCACACCTGCTCCCAGTGTAAATATATGTTCCTGATTGTAGGGAAAACTGAGTCCAGGCCGGGCTGCGCCGCGCTGATTCCGCAGTACGCCGGCCTGGCAAAGCGGGTGCCCGGCAAGCTGGATGTTACTGAAGTGTTAAGGCTGGTCGGCAAGGAAGGACTGGAGCGGGTGCTGGCGGGATTTGAACCGCAGCGCCAGGCCTGTGGGATGTTTCACCCCGCCAGTGTTAAAAAGGATGGTTTTTGACAGACCGTCTACAAAGCAGGGTAACACTAAGTCCATGGTGTTGAAACAAGCTGCTCCATTGCGGAGCGGTTCAAGGAATGGGGACACATCTCTATTTAGAGCCTATCTCTGAAGACGAGCTATGTCCCCAATTAAGTGAACTCAGCGAAGCTGAGGTTGCGAAATGAGAGGCGCGGCACAGCGGTCAGGGGACACACCTCTATTTTGCGTATCTTCTTTTAGGACGAGGTATGTCCCCAACGTATTCCGCGCCAGCCTGAACTGAGCCAGGACGGCGAATTGAAGGCGGTCTCATTTCGCCCGAAGCAAGCTGCAAGCGCAGCGACACAAAAGTCTTTACAATTTCTTTTGACTTTTGTGTCAAAGCTGCGCGCTTTTTTTAAAAAGACCAAGTGCCCTTACGACGAACCCACAAAAAGTACTAGGTAATGAGCCGCTTAGTTGAAGCCTATTTCCGAGTACTAAAAAGGCACTTGACACTCGACGCGGAGCAGAGGAGCCAAGCGGGTTTCAACACCATGGACGGCTCTGACTACAACCCGACCTTTTAAATATTTAACGGCACCAGCTTAAGCTGGCCGCAGGCGGCCAGCCTGTCTTCCTTGATGATTACCGCCCCTGTCACTCCCTCAATGCCTTTAGCGAATTCCGCGGCTGTTTGAACATCCTCTTTACTCCTGACCAAATTGCCGGCTGCCGTGGCTGCCGCGTCAGCAAGGATGGCGGATGGTGAGAGGATGACCACCGCGTCGGCATTGCCCAGGCTTAAAGAAGGGCCGACGGTGCCGGAGGAGGTGCAGACCCCCAGCGGGGTGTCTTCCGGCCTGATCGACAGGGCGATGCGGTTTGACAGGGGGGATTTGCCGGCAAAAATTCCGATCCGGCGCGGTCTGGTACTGCGCAGGTAAATATCGCCGCCGTTTTCCACAATCACATCTTTCGAGCGCTTGGCGAGCGCCGCGCCGATGTACTGGGCGAAGGCTCCCGCCACGGCGGCCATTGGCCCCACTCCGGCCAGGCAGGCCGCCGCTGCCATGTCAGACGCGATAGGAGGGGCGCCGGGCAACAATTGGCATGGTGTCAGGGCATGAAGAAAGGCGGGATCCTCCTCGATATATTTCTCGAGGAGTTCCCGCTGTTGGCGCACCATTTCCTCAACCCACCGGGCTAATTCCGGCGAAAATCTTTCCCTGCGCACCCCGATATCCAGGTCTGTCTGGCGTACAACCACCTGGAAGTGAACAAGGTCGTCCTGACGGAATTGCCCCCGGTAGGACCTTTCAGTATACTCCAATTTAAAACCTGACCTCCATTGCTTTTACCGGGCAGATTTTAACGCATATCTGACACACGATGCAGTTGTCGCTTTCAAATTTTACTTCCATGGAGGGCCTTTCCATATACAGGGCGCCGCTGGGGCAGATATCCGTACAGGCGCCGCAGCTTGTGCATTTTTCTTCGTTGCGGAAAACTTCTTCGGCCAGGGGCTGCACTCTGACCCCCTGGTTTTTTAAAAAGGCCAGGCCCTGGTCGTATTTTTCCCCGGTTAACTCCAAAACCATCGTTCCTTCTTTATTTTGATCAACGTTTGCTTTGAGAATGTTGATCACCAGGTCATAATCCCTGACCAGGCAGTAGATGATAGGTTTGTCGGCTATGTCCTTGCCGAAGCGCAGAATTATTTTTTTAGGTGACATCAAAACCACTCCTTTCCTATATCCCCTTGATCTCAAGCGTTCTGGAAGCGATTTCATCCTTGTATGAGGGGAGCAGTTTAACCGGTTCGGTCAACAGGAACTCTCCCTTCTGGATCCAGTTCTTTAAGATCCCGGCGACTTCCCTGGCTTTGGGATAACTGGACAGGGGAGCGGTGGGTATTTCCCGGCCGTTTAAATTAATCCTGCCTGATTTTAGCTCAGCGTAGCTGGCAAAGCCCAGATTGCCCGGAATCCGCTGGCCGTAGGCTTCGCTGTAGTCAACAATGGGGGCGTAGAGATCACGGTCGGTTACTGAAACACAGCGCATTACCTCTTCATTGAGAATGGGTATGGGAATACCCAGGCCGACTGAGAGCGTGGCCCCGTAGCCTAAAAAGCTTGTGCCAACTAACCAGTTCGGCTTCATTTGCTTCAGGTCACCAATCACCGAAAGAGTACCGCCGGCAGGCCCGTAGCTTTTACCTGCGCTGTCCTGCTGGATGCCCGGGAAGTGCTGCGTCCCGTTCCAGGCTACATAACCGACGCCGCCGCCCAGAAAAATCCTGGTGCCGATGCCGATGGTCAGGAAATAGGGGTCGTTCAGCAGCGGGCTGAGCTGCCCGGCGCTGCTGTAGTGGGCGTTGCCCAGGTTTGGCTTGAGCATGCCCATATAGGTGTAGATCGTCCTGCCGCTCAGGTTTACGGCGCAGTTGTAATTCTGGTAAGCGTTGCGCGGGTTAAAGAGAGTGGCTTCATTAAGGTCATCCAGGGTAAGGAAGGTTTCTAATTCCTTTCTGGGATAACAATCAGTACCATAGGAAACCGCCTCCAGCTTAATCTGTTTGCGGGCAACCAAATCCTGAATCACATGCCCACCGCCGTAGCGAAACTCGCCGGGGTAATTGTTGTTGCAGGGGTCGTCTTCAGGTAGTTCAGTCGCGCCCAGGTAAGCGTCGACCGCCGCGATGCCGGTGTATGCGGGGACCCCGTTCAGCCAGACTTTTTGCATCCTGATCCTTGGTTTAGAGTGGCCGAAGTTCAGAAAGACTCCGGAAGAGCACATGGCGCCGAATGTTCCGGTGGTTACCACATCAACGCTGCGGGCGGCTTCGGTAATACCTTTTTCCTCCACCAGAGAAATCACTTCCTCAGCGGTCAGCACCACAGCTTTGCCGGACTTGATTTTTTCATTAATCTCGGCATAGGTTTTTTCAATGGCCATTTTAAGTTACCTCCCTGTTTATCGTGCCCTTGTGCTTTGACAATTTTAAAAGCCCCTTCAAACAGAAGAGGCCAGCTTTAGTCATAGCTTTTCCCCTTATCTGTCAGAAGATATAATCTCCTGCAGGAATTAGCACCATTTTGGGTAAGTCTAGCTTCCCAACGGTTGCCGGGCTTCATTGGGCCAGTCCCTCCGCCACTCAGGATAAGAGCACTTATTTTGCTGTATAACCTAGTGTACCAATAGCCCCAGGCTCTGTCAACAGCTTTTTTCATTCTCGTTCATAAATAGTTTTTACGAAAAGGGATTAAAAGAGTGCGGGTAGAATAAACGTTTTGTGACTGATATTATGGTATTAAACGGGGGCGCTATATATGTATGCCCGAATAGGCGCCAGAATTAAAAAAGCAAGAAGCGAGCTGTGTCTTTCCCAATACGATTTGGGGGCGATGCTGGGTTTAACAGCAACGGCTATCAACTATTATGAGAAGGGAAAGCGGAAAATAAGCATTGAAGAGCTGCACCGCCTGGCTAAGGCTCTGGCTAAGCCGGTGGCTTATTTTTTATCTGACCCAGCCGCGGCAGGAGATATTAAACAGCCTGCGGCTGAGAAGGCTGAAATAATTAATGATTTGCAGGACATTCCCGTGCTTGGCATGATCAAGGCCGGTGAGGCATCGCCCGCCAGGCAGGGTCTGATAGGTTTTTTGCCATTGCCGCGCCAGAAGTCAGCAGCGTTATTTTTTGCTCTGCTGGTTAAAGGAGATTCCATGGCCGGGGAAGGAATAGATGAAGGGGATCTGGTCCTGATCAACCGTCAAAACCACGCTGATTTCAATGGCCAGATCATTTGCGCTCTCATTAACGGAGAAGAAAGCTCTTTGAAAATTCTGTTAAGGGAAAAAGACAAAATTATACTCCGCTCTGCCAATCCCGCCTACCCTGATATCGTCCTCGAAAATGAAGATGCCCTCACCATTCAGGGGGTTTACGCGGGAGTTTTTAAATTCCCCGCCGCATTGCCAGAATAAATTTAAAGTGCCTTTTTTTCAATCACAGCGCTGTCGTCCAAGCCGGATTCGTCCTCGGGTCTGGCGGGCCGGATATGGAAGTGGTTGTGCTGTATTTTAACCGAGTGAACTGTACCGCAGAACGGGCACTTTTTATTTTCCCCGTCTTTAAAACGCATCTCGCCGATATGCCTGCCGCAGCAGGTTACTTCAATACTGATAATCCGGCCGTTGTTAAGGATATTCACCCGGTAATCATTGTGTTTGCCTTTGTTTTGGTAGTCCATAATTCCATCACCCCATACGGTTTTTCTTAAGTTAATCCAAATATAGCATTAGATCAACTAGGTGGCAACCCCTGTATAACTGCTTTTTAAACTAAAAAAAGAGACCTTTGGTAAAGGTCTCTCTTAACAGGAAGTATTCTCTTCATCTTCTTCAAGTAAACAGGATTTAGGACAGGAGCTGTCCTCTTCCGAACAAACACTGTTCTCGTCCTGCACAGCTGGAGCAACTGTATCAGGCGCTTGCCTGTCTTTTTTACGAGAACTCATTAATTTGTCCCTCCTTTAAAAACATGCTTTTCTTATTTTGGCCGCATAGATTATTTTTCATTCCTCAGGACAGCG
>NZ_QFFZ01000067.1 GCF_004369225.1 Pelotomaculum propionicicum | reverse complement strand
TACACTATTCTAAGAGCTATGTCAATACATGCTTTAGAAGATATTATGTATTAGTCTATACGTTTTATTGCCATTAATCTAAGTACCATAAGGCATTACTTGTTTTGGCTGGTAAAGTCACGCTAGTAGATTTATTTAAGTGATAAAGGACTTATACGGAATAATAACTTTCCTGGAGACATGTACCATATTCCCGCAGGACCCTCAAGAATAGGATAGCTATGTCCGAAAACAGCTTGAAGTAAACATGCAGCATTTTCTCAAATTCATTGAGTCTGCCCATCTCCTAATTGAAGCTGACAGACTCATAATTAACAGAACAAAAATTTTAATAAACTATTATTTAGAAATTTCTTCTAATGGTCTTCCTTTCGTTTCAATCCCAAAGAATATGACAAGTATGGTCATCAACAAGAAACAACCCGCGAATGCATAGAATATTGTGCTAACTGAACGGGCCATCATAAAACCAACAAAGATCGGCGAAATACCAGAAGCAATACGGCCTACAGCCTGGGCCGAGCCGGCGCCGGTAGAGCGTAGTCTCGTCGGGAAAAGTTCTGCGGTATATAACATAACTGAGGTCCAGGTCCCCTCATAGAAAAAGCAGGCTATTACCGCGACTATAAATATCTGTCTGACGGTTTCCGCCCCGTTATACATGGCAAGCCCGATGGCGGCCAATAAGGAAAATAAGATCAACACCTTTTTCCTACCCACGCTTTCAATTAAAAACGCTGCCAGAGCCCGCCCCCCAATAGCCACTATCGTCAAGTACGAGACAAACTTTATTGCTTCCTGTTGCGGCAATCCATAGTGTTTTATCAACAAAGTCGGAAGCATGGTTCCCATTGCGAAGTAAGGAAGTGACTGGGTAAGCCACAATAACCATGTGAAAAGGGTCCGTACAACATAACCCGAAGTGAATAGTTCGAGAATATTAACTTTCTCAGCTTCCTGTTTTACCGTATAAGTTTTAATATCCGTCGTTGCCGGAGTCTGAACGCCTGATTTTTCTTCCAACCATCTTACAACTTTATCAGCTTCCTCGTATTTCCCCTTGCTAACAAGATAACGCGGGGATTCAGGTATAACACGCCTGGCCAGGAAAGCCAAAAAGGCGGGTAACGCCCCTATAACAAAAAGCGCACGCCATCCCCATGTAGGGCCAAGATTATAAGCAATCAATGAGCCTAAAAGTATGCCTATGGGCATCGTCAAAATACTGTAAGCCATTAAACGTCCGCGAGATTTGGCAGGAATAAATTCAACCAGAACAGCATAATCAACCGGGAAAAAACCTCCCAGGCCTATGCCGACTAAAAAGCGGCCTATAAACAAAGTTATACTGTTCCAGGACAACGCACACAACCCTGTGATCAGACTGTAAGTTAGAATAGTTGCTTGCATCGTGCCCCGTCTCCCGATACGATCACCTAGTATTCCCCAGGCATACGCACCTATCACCATACCCCACATACTGCCAGACGCAATAAGACCGGCTACTTCCGAAGATACCTTCCATTCCTTGATTATCATCGGCAGAGCAAATGAAACGAGAAACAAGTCCATAACATCCAGAATAAATCCAATAGTACAGATCGCCCATATGTAATAGTGAACTTTTGACAGGGGAAAATTATCCAGACGGGACTGAATCGGGTCTGCTTGAAGTCCGGTATTTACCGCACTGCCTCTGGATGTATTTATTTCTAAGCTGCTCATATTAACCCCCTTCAATTTTCATATTTAACAATTAAGACTTCTTGAAACTAAGTGGATTGAAAACATAAATCGATAATAAATGAGCTTTCCCTCGGCATGATGCTGACCTCCCTGGTAGCATCACACCACAATAATAAAGCAATTGAAAACCAACTAATACGTCATTGTATTTATGTTATGAGGACTAAGATTATAACTCTACCGGCATTAAAGAAGCTTTTTGGATTTTCCCTCCTTTCATACTGATTTGAGCATTTAAATCTTTCAGGCTTTACTTCTTACCTCTCAAAAGATTTAGATGCAGTATATTTTAAATTTTAGCAATATTCATACCAGTTATTTGGGAATATTGATTTGCAGAAGTCTATTATAAAAAATAATAACTATCACAATCCAAAAGGTAGTCCCCAATTGTTATTTTGGGAAAATAATGTTCTCTTAAAAGATTGTTATCCTCGTAAAACAAACCATATATTTTGTTATTAAGGCTAAAAGAATAATGAGCCATGTAAGTCAAATTAGACTTACATGGCTCATTATTGACTTAAATAAATTCAGTTGAAGACCAACTGCATTCAGGCCAATTGATTGGAAGCGGAAGAATATCTTTATAATAAACCATTCTTATATTCTATTTTACTCTAAAAGAAGCTGTAATTAAGGCATCTTCTGACAAAAAAGACTTTATACAGTCTCTTTGACGGTAGATCGTACGTAGATAAGTCCATAATGACTCATATGAGTCTTTATAGACTTAATGCATTAACAATTTATTGTTGTTCAGATAAGCCAACTATCCCTAAAAGATAGTTTCACTATAGACAACTATCAATAGAAGTTTAATATTTTAGCAAGTATGCAGTTTAATCTTGGCACAACTCTTGCTTATATTAGCCAGTATGGAGGTGGTCTTTTATCAAGTAGTTATATCATGTTGGCTTATTGTCATAAAACCATAGGGGGTATAAAATGATCTTGCATGATTTTGATTACTTCAGGCCTGCCACTATAGCCCAGGCGCTGTCGCTTCTGGAAGCCAACCCGGACAGCTGTTGCCTGCTTGGTGGCGGTACAGATTTGATCGTCCGCTTGAAGCAAGGGCGTCTAACACCTAAAATTGTTATTGATCTTAAGGAGTTAAACCTTAGCGGTTTATCGTTTGCTTCAAACGACGTCTGCAAAATCGGGGCTTTGACAACACTGAGGGACATAGAAATTTCACCGGAGATAGCAAGCAATTATCCCGCCCTCCATGAGGCGGTTACTCACATGGCCTCAAAACAAATACGCAGCAGGGCAACCATTGGAGGTAATCTTTGCAATGCAGCGCCCTCGGCTGATACCGCGCCTCCCCTGCTTGTTTACGAAGCAAGCCTTGTGGCTGAAAGTCCATCAGCGGATAAGGTTAACCAGAACAAAAAAACAAAACCCGTGTCTATCAGGAGAAATATCTCGATCAGGCAATTTTTTAACGGACCTGGATTAAATTCTTTAAATCAGAATGAAATATTAACTGAGGTGCTTCTTCCCCTACTGCCGGCAAGGACCGGATCTACCTACCTGAAATTGAGAAGAACAGAAAAAGATATAGCCATCGTAGGTGTAGCCGCCTTGATCACTTTAGACAGTCAGGGAACGCATTGCATTGACGCAAAAATTGCACTTGGGGCGGTAGCATCCACACCGGTACGCGCGAGCGCCGCAGAAGAATTGTTACGGGGACGGCCTCTAACTGACGAAATTCTTAACATGGCTGCAAAAGCCGCCCTATTGGACGCCAAACCCATCGATGACTTCAGGGCAAGTGCCCGGTACCGCAGGGATATGATTAAAGAACTCACCCTGCGTGCTTTAAGAACAGCAACTTCCCGGGCAGAATCTTCAAATAAGGGGGGGGAAGATAAAATGCTGCATACAATTAATGTGGAAGTCAACGGTGAGAAATACGTTCTGGAAGTCACCTCAAAAGAAACCCTCTTAAAAATGTTACGCCAGCGCCTGAACCTTACTGGTACTAAAGAAGGCTGCGGCACCGGCGACTGCGGAGCCTGCACTGTTATTATGAACGGCCGCCCGGTAAATTCCTGCCTGGTGCTGGCCTGTGAAACTGACGGCAGCAAGATCACAACTATAGAAGGGCTCGTTAAGAACGGAAGGCTGCATCCTCTGCAGGAATCTTTTATTAATGAAGGATCTGTACAATGCGGTTTCTGTTCACCCGGCATGATCATGTCAGCTAAAGCTTTGCTGGATGAACACCCCGATCCGACTGAAGACGAAATCTTAACAGCTATTGCCGGGAACCTGTGCCGCTGTACAGGCTACCTTAAAATCATTAAAGCAGTGAAAACTGCCGCCCGTAAAATGGAGGAGGCTTAGAAATGACAGAATATAACATCCTTGGCAAGCCAATCCCGCGTCTCGACAGCCGTTCCAAGGTAACTGGAGAAACAAAACACCTCAATGATATCACGCGGCAACGCCGCTCTTGCCGCGGCAGAAGCTGTTAAGAAAGAGATCCTTGATGTTGCGGCAATTATGCTGAATGCTCAGCCATCTGAAATCGCCCTCCGTGAAGGTAGAGCATGGGTAAATGGAGATGGCGACAGGTCATTGTTGTTTGCTGATATCGCCGCTTATGCTGTAAATAAATTAGGCCATCCCCTGTCGGGTAAAGGACATTATGACGACCCGGTGGCGCCAACTGCCGGGTTGGATAAAGGACATGGCGAACATATCCTGTCGCATACTTTTGCCTGTCAAATCGCTGAGGTGGAAATTGACAGTAAAACAGGCACGATTAAAGTATTAAATGTAGTTGCGTCGCATGATACCGGAACTACTATCAACACTCTGATGGCTGAAGGCCAAATTGAGGGGTCCGTCGTGCAGGGGACTGGATACGCCCTGACCGAAGAGGCGGTTGAAGTGGATGGCAAGATGCAAAACCCCCGCTTTCTTGACTACAAGACCTGGAGCGCGGCAGACATACCACCTATTAAAGTAATCCTTGTAGAGAGCAACGATCCCGACGGACCATTCGGTGCAAAAGGCATAGGAGAACCAGGACTGGTCCCGACAGCTTCTGCCATCGGCAACGCGATTTTTCATGCCACAGGTAAACGTTTTTTTGAACTTCCCATGAATGCGGAAAGGGTTTTTTACAGGCTGCAAGAGGACTAAACACTACGCCCGCGAAATTAATAAAACCGACCGTAATTTGTGGGGTGAAGTATTGAAATACATGGAGGCGACAGCGTTCGCGAAGCTGATTGAGCAGGATCTTGTCAAATGGCGGCGGAATTTTCACCAAATACCGGAAACCGGGTTAAACCTGCCCCTCACACGGGCATACCTGAAAGATGAACTCCTCTCGCTTGGGCCCCGTTGCAGGGTTGTGGAACTGAAAGCAGGCATCCTGGTGGAAATTGAACCGGTTGATCAGGTTAATGCAAAAAGAACACCATTTTTACTCAGGTTTGATATGGACGCCCTTCCGGTTCAAGAAGAAACCGAACTGGATTTTTCGTCGCGTTTCCAAGGCTATATGCATGCCTGCGGGCACGACGGGCACGCTGCCGTCGGCCTGGGCCTGGCAAAAATTCTGACCGCAAACCCCGGCATCCAGCAGGGCAGAGTACGAATCGCCTTCCAGGCCGGAGAAGAAACTCTGGAAGGAGCCAGGCTTTTAGTTGCGGAAATTGACTCCTGGCAGGGGTTGCAGGGACCGGCGCCCCTCACCCCGGCCGAACCAGGGCGGGAAATAGCGCTGGCAATGCATCTCGATCCGCAATTACCCCGGGGTGTGATCGCTATAAAATCAGGCCAGCTAAACGCCAGAGTGGACAACTTAAGAGTAATTTTTAAGGGCAAGCCTGGACATGGAGCTTACCCGCACTTGTGCGCCGATCCGGTAGTTGCTATGGCATCCTTCGTAACGGCAGCCCAGACCATAATATCCCGCAACCTAAGCCCTGCTCAGCCGGCGGTTCTTTCCTTCGGCAAGGTTGCCGGCGGCAATGTGCCAAACGTCATACCGGAAGAAATTGTCCTTGAAGGGACACTCCGGAGTGGAGGTCAGGATACTGCGTCCCTGGTTAGCAGTCGCCTGGCGCAAATATCAGCAGGCATCGGACAAACTTACGGTGTAAGCGTGCGTACCGAAATTGAAGAGAAGTGTCCTGCAGTTTTGTGCGACCCTGATTTGGCGCAATGGGCTAAAGAGATATTGCAGACTGAACTTCCGGAGAATATTGTCTCCTTCGACCGGATCCTGATGGGAGGCGATGATTTCGCATTTTTTAGCCAGGTTATGCCCGCCCTTATGTTCAGGATTGGAGCTGGGTCAGAAAAAAAAGATATTGTTTACCCACTGCACAGCAACCGTTTTAATTTTGACGAAAAAATTCTGGTAATGGCTGTTGCTATATTTTTAAACCTGATCACATCAAATCCTGAAAATAAGGAGATCTAAAATTATGTCTGATCGAGCAGCAATAGAGTCACTATTTACTAAATTCGGGTATAAGGATTTCAAGTGGATAGATCCCGCGCAGATTATCGTCAAGCAATGGGTCCGGATGAAATGCAGATTCGGATGCTACAATTATGGAATGCAGGCCTGCTGCCCACCAAACAATCCCTCTATCTCAGAGTGCAGAGAATTTTTTAACGAATACAGCGAGGGAGTTATTTTCCATTTTGCAAAAGCGCTGAATAAAGCTGAAGATCGCCATGCCTGGGCTAGAGAAATGAATGAAGGTCTCTTCAACCTGGAGAGAGAAGTTTTTCTATCAGGATATTACAAGGCATTTTTATTCTCAGTAAGTAACTGCCGTATTTGTGCCAAGTGTAAAAGTGATAAGATCCAGTGCGTCAACCCTTTAATGGCGCGCCCATCCCTCGAATCAATGGGTGTTGACGTGTTTGGGACCGTTAGACAATTTGGTTTTCCCATAAATGTATTATCTGATTATACTCAGACAATGAATCGTTTCGCGTTATTGCTGGTGGAATAGCATTTATCCTGACATAATTAATTTAAGTTATAAGACATAATTTTAAATGTGAGGGAAATATGAAAAAAATAATTATTGCCATATCCGGCGCCAGCGGCGCCATTTATGGGATCAGACTTCTGGAAGAATTAATTAAGAAAGGGGCGGAAACGCACCTGATTATTAGTGGCGCAGCAAAGGAAACTATTATGATGGAAACAAACTATTCCCTTGAAGAACTGGAGAAAAATGCTCACCACTATTATAACAATAAGAATATCGCGGCAGCTCCCGCCAGTGGCTCTTTTTTACATGACGGGATGGTAATAGCTCCTTGCAGCATGAAAACTCTTTCCGCAATCGCCCACGGTTACGCGGATAACCTAATCAACCGGGCCGCCGATGTGACCATCAAGGAAAAACGCCGGCTGATCCTGGTAACGCGGGAGACCCCTTTAAGTGTAATCCATCTGGAAAATATGCTTAAACTAGCCAGGCTTGGTGTTTTCATCATGCCCCCCGTCACCTCTTTTTACCACCGCCCGCAAACCGTTGAGGATATAATCGACCAACTGACCGGGCGGCTCCTCGACGAACTCGGCATAGAAAATTCCCTTGCCAGGAGATGGCCGGAAGTATAAAAAAAGCTGGTTATAATAATAAATAATCTAACTGTGCACTAAAAACCGTGTACTGTATCACGGCTTTTTTAAGCTACAGGTAATGATCATGAGCGAGAACCGGTTTCCTCGTCTTTTCCATAATCTCGAATAATAGAAAGATGGATTGATAGCTCCTGCCAGGAAGTGTACAATAAAAAAACAATATGCCTTTATTACAAACAATATCTCAGTTAAATTAATGGGGTGATCTTTTTGTCTGCCAGGAGACATATAATTAATGAAACTAATCAACAGGCAGCAAAAATCCCGGATAATAATGAAGAAGTTTGTGATAATTCATCTTTAATTGAGCAATTAATTATGCTCCGAAAAAAATATTCCCTTCTGGAAAAAGAAATGGACTGCATGAATAAAATTATCAACTTAATTCGTGATGGTGTTGTTGTTTCAAATAGTCAAGGAATAGTTCTAAGCGCAAATTTAGCAGTAGAGCAATTAACCGGCTTGCATATCAACGATCTGGTCGGGAAAGATTTGAAACAACTCGCGGATGCGGGCGTGTTTATAAACGAACCAGCCAGCTTTGTAGCTCGAAGACAAAAAGCATTGTTAACTTAATTCAAGAGTATTACTCAGGGAAAAAAATTCTGGTCTCTGCTTCACCTATTTTTAATTCGGAAGGAGAAATAGACAGAGTTGTTTCTTACCTTTGTGATATATCGGAGTCTACTAATGTTAAAGATGAATTAAAAAAAACAAGGCAGATCAACTCTTATTTCCACGCTGAATTAACAGAGATGCGCATGCAACAAGTTTTGGGGCACAAGATTATAGCCCATAGCAACACTTTTATGCGAACCATAGATCTGGCCACACGTGTCGCTCAGACTGACAGTACGGTATTAATACTGGGTGAATCCGGTGTCGGGAAAGAAGTAATAGCTCACCTGATTTACCAGCTTAATAAAAGAAGAGAAAAAGGAGCTTTTATTAAAATAAACTGTGGAGCGATTCCTGAAGATCTTTTGGAATCAGAACTCTTTGGCTACGATACCGGAGCTTTTACAGGGGCTAAAAAAGAGGGTAAAAAAGGCATGTTTGAGCTTGCCCAACAAGGTGTAATCTTCCTTGATGAAATAGCTGAATTGCCATTAAGACTCCAGGTAAAATTACTGCGTGTTTTACAGGAAAAAGAATTTTTTCGCCTGGGGGCTGTAAAACCTGTTAATGCTGATGTTCAGATTATTGCGGCTACAAACAAAGATTTACTTGAGGCAGTTAAAGCTAAAAGTTTCAGGGAAGACCTTTACTACCGTCTAAACGTGGTACCGATAGTGGTCCCCCCCTTGCGGGAACGTTGGGAAGATATTGTTCCTCTCATACTTCTTTACTTAAATGAGTTTAACGAGAAATATAAGCAGTCTAAATTCTTTTCAAGCGAATGCCTGAAAGTAATGCTTAGTTATTCCTGGCCGGGCAATGTCCGTCAGTTGGCCAACTTGATTGAAAGACTTGTTGTGACCTGTGAGGAACAAATGATCAGGGTGCAGGATTTACCCGGAGAGATTAAAACTCCGGTAAGTATTAGTGACAGATTTCATATCAACGAAAGTCTATCATTGCCTGAAGCTTTATCCCGGCTGGAGAGAGAAATGGTTGAGTGGACTATGCGCCGCTACCGTAGCACTTATAAGGCTGCCAAAGCGCTGGGTGTAAGTCAATCAACGGTGGCCAGGTGCGTTAAAAAATACGGGTTGTTTAAAGGGAACACGGGTTAACTAATAAACGGACATCAAACAATAGCCATAACAGACCTTAATATAGTTTGGTCCTCAAATAAAGCACCTCCGCCAAAACCAGTGCGGAGGTTGCTTCTTCTAATAATTTGAATTTCTCTATCTTTATTTTAGCCATACCAGATAAATGCCTAAATATCCTCATCTTCCGAACCAAACGTATCATTAACTTTCCCTACCAGCGCTTCCGGCTCATCAGCGGCCTGGTGGTCACCGTCATTCACAAAAACAACTTCATCGCAATTCGGGCAAGTAACTTCCACAATATCATCGTCTTCAAGAATTTCCGAGTCAAAGCAGACAGTCTCACCGCACCTCGGGCAGTCCACTTCCAAATAGTGATCAGCGCATGTGTTTAACCCATCTTCTTCATAAACCTCATCTTCAAGATGATAGAGGTCTTCGTCTATGCTCTCAAGATAATCTTCCATCTGTTCCTGCGCTTCTTCCAGGTCGACCACAGAATCGGCGAACTCGTCCAAAACTTCGATGATGCCTTTCAGCAGTTTGCCTTCTTTGCTGTCGGCGTTAAAATCCAGACCCGCGGATAAGCCCTGCAGATAGGCAACCTTCGTTTTAAGATCATTCAACTTAGCAACCCCCTTAAAAAAGATTATATCGTGGCTAATTTTGGCTTCCATAGTATAACTCTATTTAAGGGGTTTTAAACATGCCCGGTCTTTAATAGTGGCAGTTATGCTCTTTTTATGTAATTGCCGGTCCTGGTGTCAATCTGGAGCTTGTCCCCAACATTGATAAAGAAAGGAACCTGGACCACTGTTCCTGTTTCCAGGGTGGCCGGCTTCGAACCGCCGGAGGCGGTGTCCCCTTTGATGCCGGGAGCGGTTTCTATAACTTCTAGCTCGACAAAGTTTGGCAGTTCAACACCTATTGATTTTCCCTGGAAAGTCAGCACATGGATGTTCATATTCTCTTTCAGGTACTTGACAGCGTCTCCCAGCTGCTCGTCGCTCATGGCGATCTGGTCGTACGACTCCATGTCCATAAAGTTATAGTCTTTACCGTCGTTATACAGGTACTGCACCTCGCGCCGCTCTATCCTGGCCTTTGGAATTTTCTCACCGGCGTTGAAGGTTTTTTCAATCACCGCGCCCGTCCTCACGTTTCTAAGCTTCGAGCGAACGAAGGCAGCACCTTTCCCGGGCTTTACGTGCTGAAAATCGATTACCTGAAAAACGTCCCCCTCCAGTTCGATGGTAAGCCCTGTTCTAAAATCGTTTGTCGAGATCAATGCCCCCGCCTCCTGTATGAAAATTTATTTTGCGACTGTTTGAGATCTAAGAAAATGTAGATGTAGAATATAGAATACAGGAGTCAGAATTCAGTAGTTTTAAGATTTCATTCTGAATTCCTTCTCCGAAAACCTTGTCTGAAACATCCAAGAAGCTATAATACCAATAATTTTTCTTTAGGTGTTTTGGTCAGGATCCTGCAGCCGTTATCCTCAACCACTACGGTATCTTCAATTCTGACACCGCCCCATCCCGGCAGGTAGATGCCGGGCTCCACCGTTACAACCATCCCGGAACGCAGGATAGTCTCGTCTTTGGCGGAGAGCCTCGGATTCTCGTGGACATCGAGGCCTAACCCGTGGCCGGTGCTGTGGCCGAAGTTGGGACCGTAACCTTTTTTTTCAATTATTCCCCTGGCGGCTTGGTCAACATCCGCCGCCCTGACTCCTGCTTTTATTACTGAAATCGCGTTCATCTGCGCTTCCAAAACTATTTCATATATTTCTTTCTGCCTGGCATCAGGCGGCCCTATTACCACCGTCCTGGTGATATCAGAGTTATAACCCCGGTACACTGCCCCAAAATCAAATGTCACCAGATCACCTCTTTGCAAAGTCTTCAGTGAGGCAACCCCGTGGGGCAGTGCCGAACGGCTGCCGGAAGCCACAATAATTTTAAACGCCGATTCCTCCGCGCCGCTCTCACGCATTAAATATTCCAGCTGCAGGGCGATTTCCCGCTCGGCGGCGCCGGTGTTGACCGCCGGCAGGATCTTCACGAAAGCCTGGTCGGCTAAACGTGCGGCTTCTTCGATATGCTTTATTTCATTTTCATCCTTGCAAAGCCTCAAATGCTCTACCATACCGCTGCCCGGTTTCAGCTCAATCCCCGGCAGCATCTTTTTGAGATCAGAAAACTGGTTATAGGTCAGGTGATCTCCCTCGCAGCCCAGCCTTACAAGGTTATGTTCTTTTAAGATCTCTGCCAGGACCATATTATATGAGCCGGTAACATCGATAATTTTATAGTCCGGGCATTCAGAGGCGGCCTGTTCTGTATAGCGGAAGTCGGTCAAAAGGCAGTACAGGCCGCGCGCCAGCAACAGGGAGCCCGTGGTGCCGGAAAAGCCGCTCAGGTAGAACCTGTTGGCGGGGTCAGTTACGTAAAAGGCCTCGCACCCGGCCTGATTAAAATGTTCCAGGAGCCTGTTGATCCTGTCAAGCAAAATAATTTCCCCCTATTTGGCGGCCAGCGCAGCCGCCGCCCTCAGCGCCAGAAGGTAGCCTGTCGGACCGAGCCCGCTGATTTGACCTGAGGCCGCGGGGGCTATTACTGATTTGCTGCGGAACTCCTCGCGCGCGTATATATTAGAAAGGTGAACCTCCACTGTGGGTATGCAGATGGCGGCTACCGCGTCGCGCAGGGCATAACTGGTGTGGGTATAAGCCCCTGGATTGAAAACAACAGCGTCCGCATCACCGCCGGCCTGCTGCAGCAGGTCTATTAACTCCCCCTCGTGGTTTGACTGCCTGCAGGTTACTTCAACCCCAAGCTCTAACGCCAGGGAGCGAAGCATTTCATTAATTTGCTCCAAAGAAAGCTCCCCATATATAGAAGGTTCCCGCTTCCCGAGCAGGTTCAGGTTTGGCCCGTGCAGTATTAATATCTTCATACCCATACCTCACATTCAGGTCCCCAGCAATAGCTTTATAAATCTTCATGAGATGTAGGTGCGACTTCAGTCGCACTTTTTTATTTTTTTAAACCCATACCTGTGTTCAGCTAACTCCGCAGAATATTTTACCATAGTTTCACCTTTTAAGCCAAGGTTAATCAGGATATTTGCGGGTTACTGGCCGCTGATGGTCATCTGTGCGATTCTTAAGGTAGGAGCCCCCTTGCCGATAAAGAACTTCAGGTCATTGCCCACAGCGTCAATGTTTTCCAGCAATTCGATGATATTTCCGCCCATGGCCATACCTCGCACCGGTTTGGTCAGCTCACCGTTTTCAATCAGGAGGCCGGACACCCCGACAGAGAAATCACCGGAGATCGGGTTGGCGGTGTGCATGCCCATTACTTCCGTGACATAGAGCCCGCTTGATATTTCCTTTATGAGATCCGCTGGCGGGATCTTCCCTGCCTCAATGTAAAAGTTAGTCACCCCTACCTCCGGCGTGCTTTTAAAAGAGCCGCGCACTCCGTTGCCGGTTGACTGTACCCCGTCTTTGGCCGCGGTGTAAGTGTTATGCAGGTAACCTTTGAGTGTTCCCTTTTCCACCAGCACAGTCCTGGAAGTGGGCACACCTTCACCGTCGAACGGGGCTGAAGCAATACCCCCGCTTAACAACCCGTCGTCGATAATGGTTATTTTATCCGATGCCACCCTGGTCCCGACCTTACCGGCAAACAAAGAACGCCCTTTCTGGACTGCTTCCCCGGTCAGCGCCGGGCCGATCAATCCCAGAAAACCCGTGGCTACATGAGGGTCGAGCAGCACCGCAGCCTTGCGGGTAGACACCGGCGCGGCGCCCAGCATCCGCACCGCCCTCCTGGCAGCCTCGGCGCCCACTTCTTCCGGCCGCAGCTGATTGTATTTCAGGTTGAAATCCAATGCGAACCCGGTCTGGCTATCATCGCCTTCCCCCGCGGCGAGGGCGATGTAAATACCGCAATACGCCTCCTTGTAGCTGAGCTTCATGCCCTGGCTGTTCACAATCGTCACCAGTGACTCACCGTCCTGGTAGGTCGAGCTTTCAATGATTTTCACCCTGGCGTCATAAGCGCGTGCCGCCTCTTCCATGGATTTGGCCATTTCAATTTTCTGCTCGACAGCAGCTTCCCGGATGCAGGGATCATAAATGTCCAGCTCAGGGTAGGAGGCGCCTGGCAGAGGCAGGTTGTGATACTGGTCCTCTCCGGTCTTGGCGCAGTTGGCCAGGGCCTGCCTGGCTACTTCCTCTATACCGCCGGGGCTCAAATCAGTGCTGAAGGAAAAGCCTGTCCTTCCCTGCCGGATCACCCGCAGTCCGAGGCCGCGCTCCTCGGCAAGTTTCATTGTCTCTACCCGGCCTTCCCTGACTCCAATATTAAGCTCTTTGGAATTGCTTATATATGCTTCCGCCAACTGGCCGCCCATCTGCATGGCCTTGCCTACGGCTGCCTCCGCGGCGCCAGTGAAGAAACCCTCTTTTTCCACGCTGACACTCCTTTCATATTCCAAGTAGTATAATTCAATGGCAGTTAAAATATTCCTTTGCATGAGGCTGTAAAAAAACTGCCGCCTCCGGCAGTTTAATGAACAAACAGTGAAGTTGTCATCGCAAACAGGTGTCTCGCGGATATGGGGGCTAACTCCTGGACTGAAGCCTCGACGATCAGGCTCGGGTCAAGAAGCGCCAAAATTGCCACCCTCTCCCCGCTTGATTGATTTGTATAAAAACCGATTATGCAAAACTGCATGTCCTCTCCGTAAATTTTTCTGGTAACAATATCACCAATTTTCATCTTTATACCCCCTGTAAAACGGCGCCAAAAGCAATTAACCTGTGATCATTTTTACTTGCCTCGTATAATAGATTTAGGACCACCGAACAGCCATAATTCCAGTTAAGGAACTATATGGATGATGGATGGTAGTTTGGGAACCGGTTCCCTTAAATTACGGGTACCGAAGCCAATAAAATCAAGTA
>NZ_QFFZ01000066.1 GCF_004369225.1 Pelotomaculum propionicicum | reverse complement strand
ATAACCCTGGGGTCTCCCACTCGATGCTCTACAAATTTTAGCATCCATGCATGGTCGAGACTCCCGAAGAAATTCTTCAGGTCTGCTTCTAACACCCAACTGACTTTCTCTCCGGCAATAATCTCATACTGAACCTTGATCTGGTTTAGCTTTTCCTCCGCATCCCGGTATTTTAATACCGCTTCAGCCTCAACCTGCCGGAGCGATGCCAGGTCGCCGGACTTTTCTTTTAGCCCGGTTTCCAGCGCGGCCTTTTCCGCCAGTGTCTCCCGGTAATGCTGCAGCGCGGTGAAAGAGTCATTGACCAGCCGCCTGTGATCAGGCATCACCTGAATGGCAGCAAGATTTCTTTTACACTTGTCTAATGATTGTTCAAGATTGACTTTCTGCCGCTGCAGCAATGCCAGCCTAGCGGCCGTATTATTTTTTTCTTTTTCCCGCGCGCTCAACGCAAAAGCCAGCTTAGATCCTTCCGCTTTAATGGCGGCAACTTCATCCTCCAATTTAGACGCGCGCTCGTAGCGCTCCCTGTTGGCAAAATAAGTAGGCTTTTCTGCTTCACTGCGTTTAGCTGCTTCCTCCAGGGAGAGACGTGCTAAGCCGGCTCTTTCCTGCGCCAGCCTGAGTCTTTCAGCGGCGTCCCGCCGTGATTCCTGTGCCTGTTTGTGTTTCTCTTCAGCTTCGTCTGCCTCTAACAGGGAAGGCTCGGTATAACCGTTCCACCCGGTACCGCCTGCGCCCCCCCGGGCTGGCCCCAGTTCAAAGATAAATTCCACGTGTAGTTTATCTTCGGCATAGTTAATAATGCCCTGCGTTCCCCTGGCCGCCCGGTCAATATGACCGTAGAGCGCCAGGGTAATAGCGTCCAGAATGGTTGACTTGCCGCTGCCGGTCGGGCCGAAAATACCGAACAGCCCGGCTTCGCAAAGACACGCGAAATCTATCTCCTGAGCCTCGCGAAAGCTTTGCAGCCCCGCCAGCTTCAATTTTACAGGCTTCACCTGAACATCCCCCTGGTCCGGCTGAGTCTCCTCCGGCCGGCTGATTATCTCCATAAACAGCTCCACCAGCTCATGATCGGGCGCGCACCCCTTTTTACGCTGGTAAAACAGGCTGAATAACTCCTGGACTGGCAGGCCTGCCAGTGATTCCCGGGCTGCCGCCACCCCCAGCTCGGAATAAATCGGCCGGATTTCGATAAAGCGCTCGCAGACCTTCCTCAACTTGTGAATTTCCGCTATACTCAGTGGAGCATCAACCTCAATCTCCAGGTCTATCCAGGCCGCGCTGTCCTTTCCTTCTTCCAGCCAGCGGTAAACCTGCCCTGTGCTTGACGCCCGCCAGCGCACCAGGGGGCAGCCGGCGGAGAGGAAGATCTCCTTAACTGACGGTGTAGATCCAGGTTCCATCTCCACAATTGTGACGGATTTGGCCTGGCCGGCCTCGGAAAAACTGTACGCCAGGGGCGAGCCCGCGTAGCGGCAGGGCGACAGGCTGCCGGCCACAGCCTGCGGCCGGTGCAGGTGGCCCAGGGCAACGTATTGGGCCATGCCCGGCAGCGCCGCCGGGTCGACCGTGTAGGCTCCCCCCGCGCTGTACACAGGGCGCTCAGAATCAGATGTCCAGCCGCCCTGGACAAAGATATGGCTCGCGGCTATATTTACGGTGTCTCCCCGGTATTGCCGGGAGAGCTGCTCAAAGATCAGCTTCACTTTGTCGGAATATGACTCCCGCATTAAGCTTTCGTCTTCCAGCCGCGCATGGATCAATTCCTTCAACCTGGTCTCAGAAGGGTACGGTAGGGCCAGGATTACAGCGTTATGACCGCAGCCGGGCACAGCCAGTTCCAGCCATGAAGGGCCCCCTCGCACAAAATGCGCCCCGCCTGAATGAATGGTATTTAAAAAAGGCTCCTCGTTGGGCAAACCAAGCAGCGCTATCCCGTGGCGCCTGGCCAGCGGTGCAGCCGCGATCAGCCGCTCGGGGTTGTCATGGTTGCCGGCAAGAGCAACCACCGCCAGGCGCCCTCCCAGGCTCAGCCGGTCCAAAGCTTCATAAAAAAGCTGCTCGGCGCAAGCTGGCGGGTTGAAGGCGTCAAACACATCTCCGGCCAGGATCAGGCAGTCGATATTCTCTTCATCTGAGATACTGATAATCTCCTCAATAAAGTCCTCCTGCTCCTTTTGACGGGACCGGCCTTCAAGCGTGCGCCCCAGGTGCCAGTCGGAAGTATGCATAATCCGCATCGGTATGATCACTCCAGGTTTAAAAAGAATTGCACTTACTTTTATTTTCATTTATTTCAATAAAAATCCTTTAATCAGCGGGCTGAAATTATAAAGCTGCCGATTTTTGACAGCACTGATATGGTATAATTTGATAAATAATTTAAAACATTTAGCTGAGGTGGGTTATCTATGAAAAACAACTACCAGGCGCTGCTGGACCTTGGCATTAACGAAAACTGTATTAAGTTCATGGAAGAGATGGCCAAGCGCTGGCTGGCGCATGACGGCCTCTGGTTTCAAGCGATGGAGAAGGAGTACGGCATGGAAGCGGCAATCAAGATTGACGCTGCCGCTTGGGAAAAATATTCCGCTCTTGAAGCTGAAAGAATCAAAAAATTCTTCCAGATCCCCGAAGGAGGAGGCATACCCGCTCTCAAAAAAGCGCTGGGCTTGAGGTTTTATGCCTTTGTAAACAAGCAGGAAATTATCGAGCTGGGTGAAAACAGGATTGTCTTCCGGATGAACGACTGCCGGGTCCAGTCGGCCAGGCAAAGGAAAGGACTGCCCGACTTCCCCTGCAAACCGGTGGGCCTGGTGGAATATGAAGTCTTTGCCAGGGCGATTGACCCCCGCATTAAAACCCGCTGCCTGGCCTGCCCGCCGGATAAACACCCGGCGGATTACTACTGCGCCTGGGAATTCCGGATAGAATAACGGCACCTGGCCCCCTTGCAGCCGTGGCTGTTCTGGGGCGGAAACCTGCAATCACCGCTTCTTTTTACGGGCAGGATCACGTTAAAATGCTCTTTGAGCAGCTCAACAGCCACTTCCAGAGCTGTCCGCACGCTCTGTTTGCAGCACCCGGGGCCGCCGAGGTTGGCTATAGCCTCCAGCACGGCGTTGGCGGCGCGCATTTGCAGGGTGCGCTCAACGTCTTTAGCGCAGGTAGCTTCGTAAATAACACTAAAGGCCGCGCCTACTCCCAGGCCGGCGCCGCAGGCTCCCTGAAAGGCACAGGAGCAGCTGGGAATCTGCCACATCCGCCTGATGCCTTCTTTGATCTCTTCATCTGCAATAGTCTTAAGTTTGCCCCTCACCTGAAACTGGCCGTGGTTCTTTAGCGCCGCGAGGATCGAACCCGCCACCACAGGGTGATGCTCCCTGCCCAGAAACGGCATCTTAGGGTGGGCAAGCAGCAGTTCGGCTGTTGCCAGAGGGTCTGCTGAAGACGTCTGCAGCAGGAATTCCTCGATCACAGCCTGTATCTCCGATCCGTGACACTCCTCACAAATGAAATGTCCGTTGACACAGAACACCGCGGCAGGTTGTTCTTTCTCACAATAAACGCATGTCATGAGTTCCGGCGCAGATTTATAAATCAACTTGGCGCCGCAGTGCATGCAGTTGTTCATGATCTTCTCCTTAACAGGAGAAACCGGAGCACAGCTTCAATCTTTTTCAGCTAAATTATTCTGCCTGATCTCAACCAAATTTGTTTCATTCCTTCCTGAAATTTTAGCAAAAAGACGGATGGTTAATCCCATAATTGTAGGTTCGGAATCATCCGAACAATGAGACAAGGGAACGGTTCTCTTGTCTCACCCAGTGCGACTGAAGTCGCACCTACATTTTTTACGTCTCACGTCTCACGTCCCACTTCTCACGGCTCACTTCCAAATTCCTTAATCACACTTTATTGCGGTGCCGGCGTTGAACAGGTAAAGGTATTTTTCTTTTACTTTACGCCCTGTGATGTTTTTCACCGCCCTGGCGTATATGTCAAGCTGCACGCGGTAGCGTGAGAGCGCCTGGTCGAGTTGCTCCGGCGCCAGCCTGTCAGTTTTGTAGTCCAGCAGCAGGTAGCCGTCCCCCTCATCGGCCAGACAGTCCACCACGCCCTGTACCATTACGGTCTCTCCCGGCAATCCGGTAAGCTCCGGGTAAACCTCTGACGCCGGCAGGACCAGGGTGAAGGGCATTTCTCTCAGCACCTCACGCGCGGACAAAACCCGCCTGCCTAGGCGACTGGCGAAAAAGGAAGTAATCCGCGGCACAGGCACAGAGTCGGCCTGCTCTGAAGTCAGGAGTTCCCGCAGCACCATGCTTTCTATCTGACTTTTGATTGTTTCTGGAGTCAGGCTGCCCCGCAGGTCAAGGTTCTGCAGCACCAGGTGTAGCGCCGAGCCCCTTTCAGCAGCCGTCAGACCCTGGGTTTCCTGTAAAAACAGCGGCCTGCGGCCAACTGCCGGCCTGAAATCCCGCAGCGATTCGTCCTCCTGCGCCGCCCGCTGGTCAAAACGCCGTTTCAATTCGGTAATAGAAGTCTTGGAAGCCCGGCCAACAGCTGCGGCGAAAGGATAGCTCCAATCCAGCCTGCTTTTAACCACACCTGCTTGGGGGCCTTCTTCAGCCAGGGGCTGCATCCTGCTGACCAGGGACAGAAATTCGGCACTGGCAGGCCTGGCCTTTTCTGACCGGGGCTGGCTGTCTTCAAAAAATATGCTCCAGCGTGAACTGTCAGCAGCTACTTCTACCGGAGGGCTGCCTTCACTTTGTCCTGTCTTTCTGATTGCGGCGCCGTCCCTGTGCCGGGCTAAAGCCGGCACCAGCCAGTCCAGATTGGTGGCGGCGCCCGCCAGGAAGCCATCCGGCAGCTGCCAGTCCGCCGTTTCCAGCAGGCTGCACCAGCGCCGGGCATGATTTTTTAAATTCCTTACTGAGCCGACCAGGATCAGCTTTTCACGTGCTCTGGTCAGCGCAACATAAAGAATGCGCATCTCCTCGGCCAGGGTTTCCATCTTAAGCTGCTGCCTTATAGCCAGTTTGGCCATGGTGGGATAAGTCAGCCTCGCCTCTGCGTCAACCAGCTGGGGTCCAAAACCCAGTTCTTTATGAAACAGGACATCCTTGTTTAAATCGCTGAAGTTAAACTTCTTGCCCAGGCCGGCCACAAACACAACAGGAAACTCGAGGCCCTTGCTCTTGTGGATGCTCATAATCCGCACCACATTCTCTTTCTCGCTTAAAGCACGCCCGGCCCCCAGGTCACGGCCGCCCTCCCTTATTCTTTCTATGAAGCGCAGAAACAGGAAGAGCCCCCGGAAAGCGCTGGCCTCGTACTGCCTGGCCCTGTGGTGGAGCGCCCGCAGGTTGGCCTGGCGCTGGCCCCCGCCGGGCAGGCCGCCCACAAAATCATAATACCCGGTCTCCCGGTAAATACTCCAGATCAGGTCCGCCAGTGAACCCTGTCTGGCGGCGCTGCGCCATTTCTCCAGTTTTTGCAGCAGGCTCAAAAGGCGGTCCGCCAGTTCCCCCTCTCCGGAGAGAGACGCTGCCACAACAGCGTCAAGAAAGTCGCCCCGGCGCGAGGCCAGCCTGATCCTGGCCAGGTCCCCCGCATTTAAGCCTGCCAGCGGTGACCGCAAAACCGCCGCCAGGGGTATATCCTGGCGCGGGTTATCAATCACTTTCAGCAGTGCCAGCATTGTCTCAACTTCTGTGGCTTCAAAATAGCCTGTGGCCAGTTCCGCGTAGGCCGGAATACCGGCCTGGCGAAATTCTTCCACAAAGGTATTGGCATAGCCCGCGGTGGCCCGCAGCAAAACCACCACGTCCCGGTAAGCCGCGGGCCTGTAGCTCCCGGTTGCCCTGTCAAATACGCTCAGACCGCCCTCGCCTTCTCCCCGCAGCAGTTCGCCTATCCGGCGGGCTATCAGGCGGGCCTCCTTCTGGGTGGCATCCAATTCTTCCTCAGTTTCCGCCTGCCCTTCCTCCGGTACGGCATCATCCGCCCCGGTCTTTTCGGTAAGGTCGTCCCCCTGCTCAGTACTGTCACGTTCGATCAGGTACAATTCCACCGTGCTGTCCGGTTCAGGCTGTCCCGTCACCGCCGGGTAGTCGGCGCCGCAGACCAGCTCGGCTCCCCGGTCGTAAGCAATTTCACCGACTGTTGGGGTCATGACCTGGCGGAAAATAAAGTTTACCGCGCTAATCAGCCCCTCCCGGCTGCGGAAGTTTCTGGCCAGCTCGATACGCTGCTCAGGACCGCCCCGCCGGGCAGGATAAGAAAGATATTTTTTCAGGAACAAACCTGGGTCGGCCAGCCTGAACCGGTAGATGCTCTGCTTAACATCTCCCACCATAAACAGGTTTGGTTGTGGTTCTCCCTGCCTTGACACCAGCTGGATGATAGCCTCCTGCACAGCGTTGATGTCCTGGTACTCGTCGACCAGCACTTCTTCAAAACGCTCCCTCAGGCTCAGTGCCGCATGAGAGGGGACATGCCCGCCCTGTCCCGCGAGTATTTGCAGGGCGTAGTATTCCAGGTCGTTAAAGTCCACAACACAACGGGCGGCTTTGGCCTTCCGGTAAGATTCTCCGAAGTCCAGCACTAGAGAGCACAGCTCGCGGACCAGCGGGGCAACCCCACGCAGGTCCCGGCACAGCTCTTCCGGCGGTCGGGGGAAAAATTCTTTGATCAGGCCGCCGACCTTCTTTTTAGCGCTGTCCCGTAGTTTTCTGACCGCTTCTGCCGTATCCGCGCCGGCCTCTTCTTTTTTTTGTCCCTTTAATTTACCAAAAACCGTACTGTTAAACTGCCTGTGTAGCTCGGCCCAGGGCACGCCAGCCCGGCACCGGCGCAGCAGGCCTTCAATCATTTCCCTGTCCGCCCGCAGGTTGTCCAGGTAAGCCGCCGGGCCGCCCGGACTGCCCGCTAAATGCAGCGCGCGTTCAATACTGGATAACGCCATGTCCAGTTCCATGGCCAGCGATTTTTTCAAAACACCACACCAGATGAACTGGTCAAAGGAGGTGTCATCCGGCAGGTCAAAATTCTCAGGCAGCCTGTTTAACCAGCCTGACGGGTCTGGTGTGCTCCGGGCAAAATTATAAGCGGCCAGGACCATCTCCTGCAGTGCCGTGTCGTCGCGTTTGCCGCCGTAACAATCAACCAGGCCGGTAAATAGCGCATTATCCCCGGCGGCGTAGCGCCTTTCAAACAGTTCCTCCAGTGTGCCGGCCTGGATCAGCGCTGCCTCGTCCGCATCAGCCACTCTAAAGGCGGGGTCCAGGTCAATCAGGTAAAAGTACTGTCGCAGCAGGTCCAGGCAGAATGAATGGAGCGTGCTGATGCTGGCCCGGTTCAGCATAGCCAGCTGCCTGGACAGGCGGGTCGAGCCTGGGCGCCTGGCCATCTCCCCGGCCAGCGCGCGGCCGATGCGCTCCCTGACCTCAGACGCGGCGGCATTGGTAAATGTGACTACAAGCAGGCGGTCAACATCAACCGGATCTACCGGGTCGGTGACGCGGCGGATAATCCTCTCCACCAGCACCGAGGTTTTGCCCGCCCCGGCGGCTGCCGACACCAGCAGGTTGCCGCCCCGGCTTGATACTGCCGCGAGTTGTTCGTCAGTCCACTGGTTATTCAACCGGCTCACCTCCCCGCAGGCTGGACAGCTTGTGCCAGATGCTGTCCTCGCTTTCGGCTTTAAGCACCCGGTAACTGTTGCCTGCCATCAGGATATCAAACTGGCAGACCGGTTTGAAAGGGCAGAAGCGGCAGGGGCGCTGCGTTCCACGGCGGTACGGCGCTATGTCCACTACCCCGCTCATGATGTCTTCCCCGGCTGACCTGAGCTGCATGCGGAGGTACTCGCGCAGCAGCTCAAACTGCGCGCCTGTTAAAACCATGGACCGCGCGGCAAATTCACCGTCCCTCTTAATCTGCACCGGAATAAGCTCGGAATCTCCGGCCAGATCGCGATCCATCAGGTTAACCACTTTCTGGTCTGCCAGCACCAGTCCGGTCATGCGAAACTCCTTTAAAATCCTTTTCTCTATTTCATCATCAGGCGGTATTTCTCCCGCGGTCCTGACCAGCGGGTCATCCATGCGGAAGTAAAGAATGGCGCCGGGCAGTCCCGGGCTCCCCACAATGGTTTCGGCATAGCGCAGTGCCACGTCCAGATAGCCGAGCAGCTGCAGCCTCAAGCCGAAATAGATATCTGAAAGGTTGATGGTTACCCTGCCGGATTTATAATCTATCACCCGCAGGTAGATGCCCTCGTCACTTTGAGCGGCGTCAACCCGGTCGATCCTTCCGGTAAGGATCATCTCACTGCCGTCGGAGAGAGTAAAGGTAACGGCGGGCAGGTCTCCGTCCGGGCCAAAAGCCAGTTCCAGCCCCACCGGCCGGAATTGACCCCGGCGGGAGTGCTCGCAAAGGACCAGGGCGGTGCGCTGCACGGTTTTCTTTAATTTGCCGGTAAGGTAGCGGCGGCGCGAGGAGCTTAAAAGGATCTCGCTCTGCAGGCGCGGCGCCACTTCGTCAACCGCTTCGCCGGCCATGGCCAGGCACTGCTCCTTGTCCAACTGCCCCCAGTCCAGCCCCTCCGCACGGACACGCTCACCAAAAACCTTGAGAGCGGCATGAAAAAATTGGCCCAGGTCCGGCGCGCCAAGCTTAAAAACTGCCCTTTCCCGGAGCTTTAGCCCTTTGGTAAGGAAGTGGGCGAAAGGGCAGGACCGGAATTTTTCCACACCTGACACGCTGGTTTTCAGAACGCGCCCGTAAAGCTTCCTGCTCAGAGTGGCAGACAGCCTTTTCTCTTTATTATCGGCAAAAAGGCTGGCCAGACGGCCGGCGCACTCAGATTTGCGCCCGCCCCGCGCAAACCAGTTGTAAACGTCCCACCAGGCCGGGTTTACCGGGCGGCCCGCCTTGGCCTCCCTAAGCCGGGTGACCAGGTAGGACAGCGTTCTGTCAGGGTTGGCAATAAAGCCAAGATCATCAGTTACAGCCTGATCCGGCTCTACCGGCCAGACCAGTTCTTCCGCACCCGGCAGCAATTCTTTAACTCTGGCCACCACCTGGGAAGGGGCGATAGCCCCGCCCACTTCGTCCGCCAGGGGGTAACTAATCCATAATTTTTCTGAGGAGCGGGTAATGGCGATATAGACAAGATACTGCTCGTCGAAAACCCTGCGGCGGGATCCTGGCGCCAGCCGCAGTCCTGCCGCCAAAAGCCTCTCCCTTTCTCCTTCCGACAGAATGCCCTTCTCGGCAACCCTGGCCGGCAACACCCCGTCGCTCGCCCCCATGACAAAGGCGGCTCTTGCTTCAGGGGTGCGGGAGCGCTCCAAAGAGCAGACCACAACCTGGTCCAGGCCGGGTGGTATTAAACCCAGGCGCATGCCCTCAAAGCCGGCGTCCAGAATCACGGCGTACTCTTCGGTGGTGAGAGTTTCCTCACCCAGAGCTTCCACCACCTGGTCGAGCATTAACGTAAACCCTTCCCAGACCTGGGCATGCTCCCTGGCCGCGTCCAGCTTTCCCTCCTCCTCCGCGAGCCGGCTCCAGCGCTCCAGCATTTCCGGCGCTTCCAGCCGGACACAAAGGTCAAAAACCGCCGTGGATACCGCCCGCACATTTACAGCCGCCCGGACGGCGCTGTCGAATTCCGACAGTACAGCGACAGCCTGGCGGCGGATGCGGTTGATCTCCTCCAGTTCCTCAACCTCGGCACCGGTAGCCTCACTGTCTTCCTCAAGAGAAAGGTTTCTGCGGTAGTCCCACGGCCTGCCGTCGGTCCAGCGGCTGCCCCTAATCCCGTGGGCGAGAACATAGTTCTCCAGCCGGTCGACCTCATCCCTGCTCAGAGGGACCAGGTCTGTCTTTAAGAAACGGAAGACCGGATCTGATGACCAGCCTGAGTTCACCACCTCCAGGGCGGACCTGATCAGTTCCACCAGAGGGTGTTGCGTCACCGGACGCTTCCGGTCAATAAAAACAGGGATGCGGTGGTCCTCGAAAACGCTGGAAATTATTCCGGCGTAAGAGTCCAAATCGCGCAGCAGGACAACTATATCCCGGTAGCGGTATCCTTCATCCCTGCACAAAGCTGTTACCGCGCGGGCCACACCTTCAGCTTCAGCCCGCGGGCTGGTTGCCGCCGCCAGGCTGACACCCCTCCCGTAAACTTTGCCTGGCGGGGCCGGCCGCTTAAAATAATATTTTTCCAGGCGGCTCAGATCAGGATTGCGGTAGCGGCCCGGCCCCGCTCCGTCCAATGCCAGCGGCCGCTCTACCGGCACCCTTTCCCTGGCCGCCGTTTCACACAAAGTGTCGTAAGTTTCCCTGACCGTGTAAAATAAATCTGTTTCGTCCCGGCTGCCTGACAGAGATGCCAGGTCCGCGCACAGGGTTATATTAACCCGGCCCGCGGCCCGCAGCAAGGCTGCCAGGACCCTGAACTCCTGCGGGGTAAACCCTGAAAAACCGTCCACCCATACCTCCCCGCCGCGCACTTCCAGCGACTCTTCCAGGCGGTCAGCCAGCAGGTTAAGGTAGTCATCAGGGTCGGTAAAACGGTCGGACAGTTCCGCTTCCAGGTCACTGTAAAGAAGGTGCAAATCTGAGAGTTTATCCGCCAGCAGGCCTGTATCCGTAAGGCCGCGCAGGGCTGACGCCGCGGACGCCAGTTCCGGCGGGGTGATACAGTATGTTTTCAACTCCCCCAGGGTGCGCGCCAGGGTATCGGTAAAACCGGGCAGTCCGGCTGAGCGCCGGAATACCTTAAACTCACTGCGGCGTTTTTCCAGTAAGCGCCGCAGCACCATGCGCTTGCCCAGTTCACCGATATGGGCACGGGCAGCGCCGCCAACCTCCTGCAGCACCCTGTAGGCCAGGCGCCGGAAACTCAATACCTTAGCCCTGGTAAACCCATGCAGGCCCGGTGTGCCGGCAAGGGCGTATTCGGTCTGAAAGGTGGCCTGCTCGGGCACTAAAAGTATCAGCGGCTTGCCAACCGGCCGCGCCAGCAGTTCTTCCCGCACCTGGTCAAGACAGGCGCGGGTTTTCCCGGTGCCGGCCCGGCCTATAATGAAACGCAGGGACAAAAATGCCCACCTCTTTCCACAACAAAAAAGGCAACCCTGTTTTTCATCTCACAGGTTTGCCCTGGTTAAGATTGAATTCAACGGCTGGTTAACTTGCCTTCCGTCCTTTTTAAAAAGCTTTCTTTTTTTACTATAAACCGTTCATGCAGGCCGCTCCCGATTAGCTCCGCCTCGTCACGCGCCTCTACCTCAAACAAGAGCCGTTTACCGTCAGCCTCGACCAAACGGGAGGTTACCACCACCTCCATGCCTACCGGAGTGGCGGAAAGGTGTTTCACCTCCACTTTAGTCCCGACCGTGGTCAGACCTGGTTCAAGCAGCGGGTCAACCGAAGAGAGCGCCGCTTTTTCCATCAGGCGGACCATCGCGGGAGTGGCGAAAACACGGACGGAACCGCTTTCGTAAGTAATCGCGGTGCTATTCTCATCAACTTTAATTCTTGCCTCACCTTTTAATCCCGGTTTTATCTCTGCAGACATTACTCTCACCTCTCTACTCTTAAGATAACTTTCTTATAATATGTGTAGGTGCGAATTCATTCGCACAAATGCTGCATTAGCCTCAAACAAATTGGGCGCTGACGCGCCGTGTTCGATGGAAATCGAGCCTACAGTCACAGCCTTTCTATTTAACTGGTTTTTTCAGATTCATAACTTCCCCGCCGGGCCGCACGTTTTCCAGCGAGATAAACTTATAACTGGCGGGACCGGTAAAGTCCATATACAAGATCCTGGGTATGCGCACCAGTTCCTGTTTCAGGTTGGTTAAGCGGGCCAGGGCCCCGGGGTTTAAAAAATATTTGACTCCGGAGTATTCATGGTAGCCCAGGTGGGCGTGGGCGCCCAGAGTAAAATCGGCCTCAGTCCGGGCCACCTCTGAAATTAATGTGCAGGGCACCTTTTCCGAAAACTGTTTGGGCAAAAGCATGCCGTGCACAACATGTATGGCTATGTCACACCGCTTTTTGGTCACCACGTATCCGTTCTTGCTCCTGCGGCGGTCAATCCCAGCGAAAAAATGCTGGCCGCTGAGCTGCAAAACACAGCTGTTGTTTGACAGGTAAAGCTTTTCACCGGGCTTAAGCAGTGTCAGCAAACGCTGCCTGTCTAAAAAAGCTATGGCCGTGGTTTCCAGGCTGTCCAACCGCTGTTCTACCAGGTCGTGATTGCCCGCGACGCAGTAAACAGGCACGCCCAATTCTTTCAGAAACCAGCGGAAAAGGTCAAAAGACGGCTGATCAGGCCGGGGGGTGTCAAAAATATCTCCTCCGTGGATCACAAAATCCACATTGAGCTGGCGGCATAACTTAACCACCTCTGAAAGCTTGGTGTGAATAGCTCCCAGAAAATCGTCCTGCCGATATTCTGGCCTGCTGCCCCGTATATGGGTGTCACTAAGATAGACCAAGCGCATAGAGAAAACCCCGCCTGCATATCAAACTAGCGGCAACCTTGCCCAAGCAAAAATCAAAAGATGGTACGGCCGGTGTCTACCCGTTTCTCGTCATCCGCTCCCAGGGAAATAAATAATTCCTTAAATCGTTCAAAATCCTCCAGACACATCAACTCCGTGTGGGAATAAAAAATCCTCCCGGCATTGTTCATAGCTCCCCAGGTGAGTTTTACAATATCCTTGTTTACACCTTTTTTAGTTTCCGTTTTAGCGAACAGTTTTATGGTCATGGGAAAACACTCCGGTGCAAATTCTTGCAGGGTTTGCCAGCCTCTAATTATATTATAGCAGGGGAGATCATTTTTTACCTCTAATTTTTACGCCTGGCCGCCTGTTGATTTGCCCTGAGCCCTTTTCAGAAAACCTTCCAGCTTTACAATGAAGCGCTCGTGGATCCCTTTACCGATTTGTTCTGTGTCATCCCAGGCCTCAACTTCAAACAGCAGCCGCTTGCCCTCAATTTCAACCAGCGTGGAGCGGGCGGTGACGCTTAAACCGACAGGTGTGGCCGCCAGGTGCTTTACTTCAAACCTGGTGCCCACAGTGGTCATCCCTTCACCCAGATAGGGCAGCACTGAAGTAAGGGCCGCCTTCTCCATCAAACCGATCATAGCGGGTGAGGCATATACATTGACTACTGTATTGCCATAAGCTACAGCCGTGTTAAGGTCAGTCACGGCGTCCCTGGCTTCACCCTTGATCCCAACCTCTAATTCCTTGGCCATTTTTCAACCTCCATCAACAGTTTTAATTAATTATTCCTTTTGCTTTAGTAAAAACCTTCCTTTATTAGAAAATTTGCAAACTTTTGCCCAAACAAACGCCAAACCAGGTATGTGATATTATGGACCTTCTGGCATATCTTATCAATATATATAATAACAGGCGCCATTGCCATTGTTAGATATGTTCGTCCGGCTGGCAAAGTCATCACTGCTTCAAGGCCGGTGATGGAGATGATCGGAACTTGACTGGTATCGGCTTAATTTTCAACTCTTCGGAGCTAATATTAATCATCCTTTTGTTTTTGGGTTTGTTTGGCCGCTCAAACCTGATTGTGGCCTCTACCTGCATCCTTTTAAGCATCAGGTACTTTAACCTTGACCACCTCATCCTGCCCGTACTGGAAAAGCGGGGGCTGGAAATCGGGCTTGTTTTACTGATGCTCCATATTCTTGCCCCTATCGCCACAGGCAAACTGACCAAAGAGGACCTGTATTCTGTGGTTTCTCTCAAAGGTATCTTAGCTTTGGTGGCAGGTGCGCTGGCCACCAAGCTGAACGGGGACGGCCTTAATTTAATGAATGCAAATCCTGAATTGATCTTTGGCTTGACGGCGGGAACGGTGGTGGGGATAATTCTTTTGCGCGGCATGCCCTGCGGCCCGGTAATGGCCGCCGCGGTAACCGCAGTTTTTTTTCAGGTGTTCCAGCTTTTGGGTCGTTAAGAAACTTTCATGCTGAAGCAAAGAAAAGCTTTTAAGGGCAGGCTGGCAAACAGAGTCGTCCATGGTGTTATCTTAAAAAAATTAAAATGGGACAAAATAAAAATGAGACAAGAATCGCGGTAGGGACACCCGTTACCGGGTGCCCCCCGCACAGATCCGTACGTGAGGAACTACCTCATACGGCTCCTACCTTGGGTTAGTGACGTAAAGCCTCCGGGATGGATATGGGTGCAGTATTTTCGCCGTGGGAATCCATGTCGTAACCAACCGCTTGATTCTTTCCCATGTAAGGCTGCGAGACTTCCGGCTTCTACGCCTTAGCGCGTGTAACCATCCCTTAATTACCTCTGTACGGAAAGCATCAATGGACTGCTTGTTTCCGGGAACCGCATAGTAGTTGAGGTGGCCTTGCACGACCGATCGTAACCATTTTCCCTGTTCAGGGACGGGTTCATGTCGTCGCCGCATAATCTCTACCCTTACTGCTCTGGCTTTCCCTTGTAAGCGTTTGGCTATGGTTTTTCGGCGCACGGTAAAACGATTATTCTTCCGGGTCGTCGCACAGATGTGCGTGAATCCGAGAAAATCAAACGTTTCCGGTTTGCCCTCTCCGCGTTCTGCCCGGTTTGCCGCTGCAAACCGCCCAAACTCAATGAGCCGGGTTTTCTCTTGGTGTATTGTCAGTCCGAATTTTGCCAGCCGTTCCTGCAATGCCTGCAGGAAACGCTCCGCTTCATTTCGATACTGAAACCCCATGACTAGGTGAGTAGCCCCGGGGAATTTCACCCCGAGGTCCGGGTAGAAGGGCCACCATTTGGTGGCCCAACCCCCACGGAACCCGGCGTGCGGATTTCCCGCACCGGGCTCTTCAGAAATTGGCTCACAGCATTGCGTATGCTTTTAATTCCGTATATGGTATT
>NZ_QFFZ01000065.1 GCF_004369225.1 Pelotomaculum propionicicum | reverse complement strand
TCCTGGCGATATTTGCTGATAAGTATCCCGCAAAGGTCACTCCTGTAACAGTGACCTCCGGGCAAACAACTACTGTGAACGTTACTCTGGTGCCGGGTGACACCGACGGCAACGGCCTGATTAACATCGTTGACCTGAGAACAATAATCTCCTTCTGGGACGAGTCGGCTACCGCCAACGCGGCCCGCGCGTTTCTGCGCTCTCTGGGGGAATAACTATTTAGAATAACTAACCGCTTGAGAAGAGTTATAGTAAAAAGAAGGAGCCGTTTATTAAGGCTCCTTCTTTCTATATATTTTAAATAAAATAATATTCCGTTAATTATCATTTGAGAAAGAGGACAAACCGGTGCCTATTCCAGAGGCGGTGAATCCTGACCTTCCAGGTTCGGCAAAACTGTGGTCATGCCGAGCAGAAGCCAGAAATAGGAAGTCATCGCGGGTACTTCAAAAATGTTTTCCACCCCGTTGTGCAAAAGTACGCCGATCAGTCCGGCGATCAACCCGCCGGCGAGACCTTTCAAGTACGGGTCGGTCAGCCTCCTGTAAGAGTTCAGGGTGCAGCGCACACCGCTGACCAGCAGCAGGACCAGCGCGGCCAGGCCGATCAGGCCGGATTCAGCCGCCGTCTTGAGATAGAAATTGTCCACGTAATTACTGGTTGGGATATAGCGCGCGGCGACGGCTCCTCCGTAGCGGCCAAAGCCTTCACCGAACAGGGGGTTGGCCTGCACCTTGTCTATGGCCGTATTCCAGCGCGCCACCCGGCCCGCCCTGGCGCTGCTCAGCAGGTAGGCCGGGGAAAACATGTAGCCGATGCGGGAGGATATGCCCGGTATCAGTTTGGGCGCGCCGTAAACAACCGCACCCAGGCCCAGCAGGATGCGCCAGTTGTAAATCAGGCCGTAAATCACGAAAGCGCCGGCCAACGCCAGCCAGGCCCCTCTGGAGTAAGTGAAAATAAGGCTGAAAGCCATGGGTATCAGGCAGAGAGAGTAGAAATATCTGAGCAGCCTGCTTGGGGCTGACAGGATCTGACTCACGGTAATTGGAATAACCAGCACCAGGTAACTGCCCAGGACATTGGGACTGGTCAGGATGGAAAAAACCCTGGTCCGCACGCCGCCTTCCGTGGCGTCCAGCCAGGTGGAAGGTATCTGCACCCCGATAATATATTGATATACACCGTGCAGGGCCACCAGTGCGCTCAGTATAACCAGCCAGTTCACCAGCGCCCGTGCCTGCCTTTTATTAAGCAGGAGGTTGGTGGCTGCAAAGAACCATAAAATGTATTCCACATATACCCTGAGCCCTTCGATGGCAATGTAGTTCTGGGGCGAACGGACCAGGAACAGAAAACAGGCCATCGCCAAGTAAAGCAGGATCGGCAGGTCCATGGGGGTAAGCCGGTAAATTAGCCTGCCCCGTAGAGCCATCTGCGCCGGCCAGGCCAAAGCGACAAGGATTAAAAGAAGTTCGTCCCAGTTGCCGGACAGAAAAGCCAGGGCAGGTGTATTGCGCACCGTGTAGTCCACCAGAATGTAAGAAAAAATTACCCAGAGCAGTGTTTCCGCCCGGATCCCGGCCAGGCTTTTAAGAAAAACACTGTTGCTGAAAGCCGGTTTTGGTTTGATGTTTAATAGGAAGCTTCCCGGCAGAGCCCGCCTGACAGCCTGTCCCGCCAGTTCCAGGGGCCGTGCGGCAAGACTGGCGACACTGGACAGGAGCCTGGCAAAAAGTGAGTTGCGAACCGCTGTCAGGCGCCCGTAGCGTGCGGTGCCCCCAATCCAGCGGTAACAAGCGCTGTTGCGGCAGGAGCGGACAAGTCCTATGGCAAGTCGACCGGTCAGGCTTTCCTGCCAGGCCTGTGAGATCATCCAGTGATTCCTCCTTTAAAGTCATGTTTATATTATAAAGGAAAGCAGCACTAAAATCCATGATCCGATTAAATGACGGGTTTGCAGCCTCCCTCCGCCGGGTTGTGAGGATCTCTTGTAGAATAGATATTTAATTGGTAAAATGAGAAAAGCACAGCCAAGGGGGCTTGTACTTGAAACACCTGAAGGTAATTCAGATCATAGGCGGCGGGGAATTCGGCGGGGCGGAAAAACATATTTTAAACCTGGACGGTGCGGCAGACACTCTTTTGGTTGATTACACCGTGTGCTGCCTCTTCAGCGCCCCCTTTGCGGAAATAGCCGCCGGGGCGGGCTTAAGCACCCTGTCTATTCCCATGAGGCATAAAGCTGACTTTGGGGTGGTGGGGAAACTGGCCCGGGCGATCCAGGAAGGCAACTTTGACCTGGTCCACACGCACGGCGTCAGGGCCAACCTGCTGGGCCGGCTGGCTGCCCGCCAGGCCGGCAAAAAGAAAGTGATTACCACGGTGCACAGCCTTTTGGAGAAGGACTACCCCGGGGTGCTGAGCCGTCTTGCCAATAGTTGGGCGGAGCGGTCGACCAGGGGGTTGACGGACCATTTTATAGCTGTTTCACAGGGGCTCAAGGACCGGCTCATTGCCGGCGGGGTACCCGCAAACATAGTAACCGTAATTTACAACGGAGTGTCCCTGGAAGAAATAAAGCCATTGACAGAACCCGGGGACGCCCGCAAAAAACTGGGGTTTTCGCCGGATACGCCCCTGGTCGGCATAGTCGCGCGCTTACATGAGGTTAAAGGGCACAGTTATTTTCTGGAGGCGGCCTGCAATATCCTCCAACAGCGGCCGGAGATCAGGTTTCTGATAGTGGGCGCCGGTCCATCCCGCCCTGCGTTGGAAAAACTGGCCGGTGATTTGGGTATCACGGAACAGGTGGTCTTTACCGGTTTTATGGATGACGTGTACTCCCTGATGGCCGACCTGGACCTGCTGGTCATATCCTCCTTATGGGAAGGGTTCGGCCTGACCGCCATTGAGGCCATGGCGCTTGGTGTGCCGGTAGTAGCCACGGAAGTGGGCGGTTTGCCCGAAGTGGTGCTGCACGGTGAAACCGGCTTGCTGGTACCGCCGGCCAACCCGGCGGCGCTGGCCAGGAATATTCTATGGATGCTGGATCACCCGGGAGAGGCCTCCAGTATGGCTGAAAAAGGCGGGAAGATCGTGCGGGAGAAATTTACTTCCACGGTTATGGCCCGCCGCACCGAAGAGTTGTACAGAAGGGTGGCGGGACAATAACGGTGCTTAAAGGAGAAAGCATTGTCTGTCTGGCCGCGGCCAACTGGGAGGGAATGTGGGCGCGCGCCCAGCAATTCATGTCCATCTTTGCCAGGCAGGGCAACAGGATTATCTATGTCAACCCGCCCATTACCTACCTCTCTCCTTTCAAGAACCCGGCGCTGCGGGGACAAACCAGGGACTGCCTGCGCCCGGCGTCTGAAAACATTGAAATATACACACCGCCGGTCATATTGCCCTTTGGCGGCATGTACAGGGCGGTCAACCGCATCAACCAGCGCATCATTGCCGCGGGCTTAAAAAGGGCCTGCCGGCAGCTGAAATTTAAACCCACTATTATCTGGACCTACCTGCCCAATACAGTCGATTTAATCCTTCCAGAAGATGCAACACTGGTTTATGACTGCGCCGATGAGCATACCGCCTTTCCCGGGCTGATCAACAAAAAAACAGTAGCCAGGATGGAAGCGGAGCTGTTTGACCGTGCCGCCGCATCCCTGGCCAGCGCCCGTGAACTGTACAGGAGCAAGAAGGACTTAGCCCCGCGCCTGGCGGTGATCCCCAACGGCGCGGATGTGGAGCATTTCAGCAGAGCCCGGCAGCCTGGCCCGGCAGTGCCTGAGGAACTTAAAGACCTGCCGCGGCCGCTGATCGGTTACATCGGGGCGGTGAGCGACTGGTTTGATCAGGAGATGCTGCGGGCGGCCGCCCTGGCTCACCCGTCCTGGTCGCTGGTCCTGATCGGTCCCGTGGATACAGACACTGCCGGCCTGAAGGCCCTGCCCAATGTCCGCCTGCTTGGCCACAGGGCTTACAGCGGCCTGCCCGCCTACCTTAGTTGTTTTGATGTGGCCGTGATCCCGTTCAAGATCAACGAGCTCACACTGGGTGTGAACCCGGTAAAACTATACGAGTACCTGGCCGCAGGCAAGCCGGTTGTTTCAACGGATTTACCCGAAGTGCGCCCATTCCGGCCGCTGGTAGCTATTGCCGGAGACCCGGTTGAATTCGTAAGGAAGATAGAGGAGGAACTGGCCGCCGACTCGGCGGAAAAGGCCGCGGCGCGGATGCGTGCTGCTGAGCTGAATTCCTGGGAGGCCAGAGCCGCAGCCGCTGTGGACATGATCAGCCGGTTTAGGGACGGGGGCGGGTCAGCCGGCAAAGCAAAATTTTAAGGTGACTATATTGACTGACCAAAAGAAAGCTGCGCCAAAGGAAATCATAGCGGAACTATATGTGTTGAGAGGTTTGGCTCTTTGGGGCGTTATATTTCAACACGCCCTGGGAGTTTATATCCGGAGGGAGAATATACCCTTCCCTGACGCCGCCATGCTCGGGATGCTCTTCAACTTCACTAAATTTGCGGTCCCTGCCTTTGTTTTTGCGACTGGCGCGGCATTATTCTATAATTACTATGACCGGCTTGACTACCCCAAATTTATCAGGAAAAGGTTTGTTGATATCTTAATCCCGTATTTCTTATGGACGCTTATTTACAATGTTTACTATTACGGGATTCCATCAGTTGACCTGCTCTGGCTTAAAGAAATCGGCAAAAACATTGTACTTGGAACAGAGTTCTATCACCTCTGGTTTGTCGTGCTGATTTTTCAGTTTTATCTGGTCTACCCGCTGCTGCCGGCCCTTTTTAAACGGCTGGGCGGCCATATCTCCAAAGCCCCGGGAATTGCCCTGGCTGTAGGGGTTGGTGGAGTGCTCTATACTACACTGATGTGGTTCTCGGCATATTATATGCCTGCCGTGAATTTTCATTTTGAAAACAAAGCTTTGCAGCTGTTTTTTGTGGAATACCGCGACCGCAATTTCATCTTCTACTTGGCTTATTTTCTTTTAGGCGGGCTGGCCGGGCTGGCTGTTGCCAGGTGGCGTGAATTCGTTGTGCGCTCAACAAGCTGGAACAGTTTTTTGTTCATCGGCTTGTTTATCTGGATCGGGTTTGAGCTTATGAAAGGCTCCGGCGGCGTAATAAACTTAAACTATTCAACATCCTTGAAACCGTCGATGTTTTTTTACACAGTGTCAGAACTCCTTCTCTTTTACGGCCTCTCTCTGCTGATCGTAAAAAACGGCCCGCTGATCTTCAGGCTGCTGGATTTAACCGGCAAGCTTTCCTATGGGATCTACCTGGCGCACCCGCTTATGCTGGTTTACTGTGTTAAAGTCTTAAACAGGATCATGCCGCCGGGATATTTCCTGGCGCAGAGCGCCCTGGCCCTGATCTTATGCGCGCTGGCCTCCCTGGGGTTGGCTGTCTTAATCAGCAGGATGCCATATGGGAAACTGCTGATAGGTCCCTATAATAGAAAAAGGCCCGCCAGATTGGGATGTGGGTCGTGAGACGTGAGACGTGGGCTTTAGCATTTCTCTCGGGTTACCCTTGAACTATCCCATTACACTCAAATCTTACGTACCCTGAAAATAACGTCTCTGGGTTGCCTCAAAATGTAGGTGCGGCTTTAGCCGCACATGTTACTTTTCAATATCAACAGTCATAACCAGGCCTTTCAGCTCGTAATCAAGTGATTTAACGAAAAATTCCTTGTTGCTCTTGATATCCTGCCCGCCCAGTCTGATAGTGCCCCCGGAGATTACTGTTTTGCCCTCCAAAGTCACAAACAGGTCTTTCAAATACGGGTCATAGGAAGCAACCCGCTGGCCGGCACTGTCCACAGAGATCATGTAAGCCGGTTTGATCTCTACTTTTTTAATGACAAAATTCGTAAAGCTGTCACCGGAAACCATCTTGTCCCCCACCTTGACATTGGTCAACATTTCAGGGCGTATACCCGGGGCGATGACGGTTACTGTTACAGTTTTAGCCGCGCCCTGGCCGCCGCTCTGCATCTTTAATTTGTAATAGGCGCCTCCCGCCACCAGCAGTACCGCCAGTATCACCAGCAGGTCGATAATATTAATCAGGCCGAAAAGCTTTCCTTTGTCGTCAATTAGTTTCATATATAATCTCCTCGTATTTAATTCTTAATACAATATAAAACAAATTTCCCCTCAAATCAACTTGAAGATGATGTATACGAAGGGGCCAACTTAATTTCTCTATTACTGCCATACTTTTGCCACATTTTCATTTAGGAAGCCAGCAGTTGTTACCGGAAAGCGGCTTGCAGATATTACCAGGTATATTATGGGCCTTCCCCGTTTGGAAGGTATCAAAAGGAATGATTTAGATATATAATAGAACTTGTGAGGAGGCGAGTTTAATGCTGGATATAAAGCAAATACAGGAAATACTGCCGCACCGCTACCCTTTGCTGCTGGTAGACAGGATTATTTCCCTGGAGGAGGGGAAAAAAGCTGTAGGCATAAAAAATGTTACTGTCAATGAACCTTTCTTTCAGGGGCATTTCCCTGGTTTCCCGGTTATGCCGGGAGTGCTGATTATTGAGGCGATGGCGCAGGTCGGGGCGGTGATTGTCTTGAAAATGCCGCAGTTTGCAGGCAAGATAGCTCTTTTCGCAGGTATTGACAAGGTGCGTTTCCGGCGCCAGGTATTTCCCGGCGATCAGCTCAGGATCGAGGTTGAGGTCCTGAAACTGCGCAGCGCCGTCGGCAAAAGCTATGCCGCAGCCTATGTGGGAGAAGAACTGGCGGCTGAGGCGGAGTTGATGTTTGCCATTCAACAATAAGCCTGCATTTCTCATGCTGGCTTATTTTGCCGAAAACGGGCGGTATGTGGAGTATTTTGAAGGGATTTGGCCGCCATCTCCCGGTAATCAGCTTTTTGGCTCCCACAAGTAATTTTCCTTATTGGCGCATCTTGTCCATTTGCGATAAAATAAGCTGTAGTCCGTGCTGTAATACCTCTACTGGAGGGATGTTCGTGCAGATACCGGTTACGGCTATCCTGCTGGCTTTCGGATTGTCACTGCTGGTTACCCCCCTGGTCAAAAAGTGGGCTTTTAAATGTGGCGCTCTGGACCGCCCTGACCAGAGAAAAGTACATAAGCGGGTTATGCCAAGACTGGGTGGTTTGGCTATTTATTTAAGTTTCATTATAGCGGTGACGCTTACCTGCGAGATTACCCTGCAAATCGCGGGGCTTCTGGTAGGTGGCACGATCATTATCCTGCTAGGGTTTCTTGACGATACCAGGGGCATACCTCCCAGGGTGAAATTGGCCGGACAGGTGGTCGCGGCCCTGGCCGTCATTCCGTTTGGCTTGCAAGTTCAATTTCTAACTAACCCGTTTTCTGATGAACCGATTACATTGGGATTATTATTGAGCATAACCGTTACAGTTTTATGGATAGTTTCCGTTACCAACGCCGTCAATCTTATTGATGGTTTAGACGGCCTGGCCGGCGGTACCTCCTTTATCTCGGCGCTAACTCTGGCCGGGGTGGTCTGGATCGAGGCTTCCAGGGCGCCGGTCAGTTCCCAGGGCCAGTGGGACTCTATCATTCTGGCCATGATCCTTGCCTCGTCAATCATAGGCTTTCTCCGCTATAATTTTTACCCGGCTAAGATTTTCCTCGGTGATTCAGGCTCCATGTATCTAGGTTTCAGTATGGCGACCCTGTCGGTGATGGGGTTGGCCAAAAGCGCTACCTTCATTTCAGTGATCATCCCGGTGGTTATTCTGGGTATTCCCCTGCTTGATACCACCTTTGCCATAGTCAGGCGTTATTTTGGACACAGGCCGATTTTTCAGGCAGACAGAGAGCACCTGCACCACCGTTTGCTCAAACTGGGTTTAAGCCACCGTCAGGCGGTAATCTCGATTTACGGAGTTAACGTTGTGCTGGGCTTAAGCGCCATCACCCTGACCCTGATTTCACACAAGCAAGCCGCTATTTTCCTGGTGATTCTTTCAACGGCCATCCTGATTATGGCTAATAAAATAGGGGTTACCAGAACCGACAGTAAGGCTGCTTATATACCACAACCAAATAAACAGCAGCGGTCCTAGCGCTTAGGGCCGTTTTTTAACATAGAGGGAATTGTTGTTATTTGTTGAATTAAATCGAAAAAGGCGGTAGTTATCTTGAAAAAAATAAAGAAAGCTGTCATTCCGGCGGCCGGACTTGGTGTGCGCTTTTTGCCGGCGACGAAAGCCCAGCCTAAAGAGATGCTCCCCATTATAGACAAACCTGCCATTCAATATATCGTCGAGGAAGTAATAGAATCCGGCATAGATGAAATACTGATTATTACGGGCAGAAACAAACAGGCCATGGAGGACCATTTTGACAAGTCCCTTGAGCTGGAGGTGCGCCTAAAAGAAACTGGAAAAACCAGCCTGCTGGAAATGATTCAGGAAATCAGCCGGCTGGCTTACGTTTGTTTTGTGCGGCAAAAAGAGCCGCTTGGCCTCGGCCATGCCGTATTCTGCGCCAGGCGGTTCATTGGTGACGACCCGTTCGCCGTGCTGCTGGGAGACGACATTATCAGGGGCGGGACACCTTGCCTTAAGCAGATGATGGAGCTTTATGAGGAAGTGCAGTCGTCTGTTATCGCGGTCATGGAAGTGCCTGAAAAAGATGTCGGCAAATACGGTATACTTGACGCGGCAGAGGAGCGTAAAGACGTCTACCGGATCCGCGATTTGGTGGAAAAACCTCCTCTTGAACAGGCGCCGTCCCGCCTGGCCATTATGGGACGTTATATTATTGATCCCCGTATTTTCCCGATTCTGGCTGAAGCCAGGCCAGGGGCCGGGGGGGAAATTCAGCTTACCGACGCTCTCAGGGTCTTGTGCCGGGAGCAGCCTATATACGGGCTGGCTTTTCAGGGCAAGCGTTATGATGTCGGCGACAAGCTGGGCTACCTGCAAGCTACGGTAGAGTTTGCGCTGGCCAGGCCGGACTTGTCCAATGATTTTCGGGCATATCTGAAATCCATCTGCAAGGAGCTTTGAGCCAAGTGAATATTCTGGTCACCGGGGGAGCCGGTTTTATCGGCTCCCATATTGTTGACGCGCTGGTTGAGTCGGGCTGCCGGGTAGCGGTAGTGGACGATCTCTCCACAGGTAAATTCGAGCATGTTAACCCTGGGGTAAACTTCTACAAGGTTACGGTGCAAGAGCCGGATTTTAAGGAAGTAGTGGCCAGGGAAAAGCCGGGCGCCGTTATCCATTTGGCCGCCCAGGCGGATGTGCAGCACTCCCTGCAAGAGCCCCAGGCCGATGCGGTTATCAATATCCTCGGGATGATCAACCTGCTGGAGGCCTGCCGCCGCCATAATGTGGGCAAGGTGGTCTACGCCTCTTCCGCGGCGGTATATGGGAGCCCAATATACCTGCCGGTTGACGAAAATCACCCGCTGGCGCCACAGTCTCCTTACGGGGTTTCCAAACTCACGCCGGAGCATTACCTCAGAATTTACCGGGATCTTTACGGTATAGGCTATACCATCCTGCGCTACGCCAATGTCTATGGCCCGCGCCAGGACGCTACCGGGGAAGGCGGCGTGGTGGCTATCTTTACAGACAAGCTTTTAAAAGGTGAAAAACCGTTCATATTCGGAGATGGCGGGCAAACCCGCGATTTCATATACGTCAAGGATGTAGCCGCGGCGAATTTAGCCGCCCTGCGCAGGGCTGAGGGGATAACCCTTAATGTGAGCACAGGATGCGGGCTTTCGGTCAACCGTCTGTTTACGATGATTAAAAAAGCAACCGGCAGCGGGCTGGAGCCGGTGTACCGGCCGCCACGCCCGGGGGATATTAGCCACAGCTACCTGTCCAATGAAAAAGCACGCGGGTTGCTGGGTTGGGCCCCGCGCCGCAGCCTGGAGGAAGGGCTGAGTGAAACGGTGGAGTTTTATAAAGGAAATTCCTGATTTGTTGGGATGAGACAAGGGGACGGTTCTCCTGTCTCACATCTTTGTGTGAGACAGGAGAACCGTCCCCTTGTCTCACTTTGTCTAATTGTCTCAAGCTGGCGGGTGTAATCTTCGAACATCTTTTTCCGGCCGCCCATTTTTTTTAAAATCCAAATATTAGACTTCTTCAATATACTCAACTCCCGTCCAGGAGGTAGCCTCTCTGTATAAATGTGGCCCCTGCCGGCAAACTAATGCCTGTAGATTATACTGGAGGGAGCGCCAAATTATGAATCCTTACCTGGAAATTTTAATCAGAGCGGTGGGCGCGTTTGTGGGGGTAATTTTTCTTACCAGGATGGTAGGTAAGTCTCAAGTGGGCGGGCTGACCATTACCGACTGGGTCAACGGCATCGTTGTCGGCTCCATAGCCGCCGGCCTGGTCACCGGGATCGGCAGGCCCGCCTCTTATTACGCTTTTGGCCTTTTATTGTTTTTAATTTTTACCGTTACTGCCCAGTGGGCGGGCCTGAAATACCGCCCGCTCCATAAGATATTGAGCGACGAGCCTACAGTGGTGGTGCATAACGGTAAGATCCTGGAGAAAAATATGCGCCGGATGCGTTATACTATGGACGACCTGACCTCACAGCTGCGCCAGAGGAGCGCCTTCAATATTGCCGACGTCGAGTTTGCCATTGCGGAGCCAAACGGTGCGCTCAGTGTGCTTTTAAAGAGCCAGGCTGCACCTCTCGCGCCACGGGACATCAACATCCCCACCCGGTACCGGGGTGTGCCCTCGGAACTGGTGGTGGACGGAGTCATTATTGAGCAGAACCTGAAACAAAATAAACTGGACGGGGACTGGCTGCTGGGAGAACTGCAAAAACAGGGTGTCCAGTCGCTGCAGGAAGTATTCTACGCCAGTTTGGACAGTGACGGAAAACTGTATATTGACAAGAAACGGGATGATCTCGATTATGTGCAGGATATTACCGACAAGCCGCCTGGAAAAATGCCGAGTTAATATCAATTCTGAATCACCGGGAGGTAACCACATGCAAAAAATTTCTTTTGGCACAGACGGCTGGCGCGGCATTCTGGCCGAGGATTTTACTTTTGACAATGTAAGGCTGGTGGCGCGGGCAGTGGCTGATTATATGCTGGACCATGACCTGGCCGCCAGAGGTGTGGTGGTGGGCTACGACAACCGGTTTTTCTCCGGGCGCTTTGCCTCGGCCATAGCCGGTGTTTTTGCCGGACTGGGCATCCCAGTCCTGCTCACAGGGCGCTCTACACCCACGCCTGTGGTGGCATTTGCGGTAAAGCGCCATAATGCCGGCGGGGCGGTGATGCTTACCGCCAGCCACAACCCACCGGAGTACAACGGCTTTAAGTTTATACCGGAGCATGCCGGCCCGGCGCTGCCCCATGTTACAGCTGAGATCGAAGAAAACATCAATAAACTGAGGCAAGAAGGAACGGTCGGGGAAATCAGGCCCCCGGCAGCTAAAGCGGCAGTTACCAGGATTATTCCCTATGCCGCTTACTCCCGGCACCTGGCCCGGCTGGTCGATATGGACGCGATCGAGAAGGCCGGTTTGCAGGTGGTGGTTGACCCGATGTACGGGGCAGGGATCGGCTACCTGGAAAACTTGTTGATGCAAGCCGGGGCCTCAGTGGAGGCGATCCACAATGTGCCCGACCCCCTGTTTGGCGGCGGCCTGCCGGAGCCGACAGGTAAAACTCTCAGCTTGCTGCGTGAAAAGGTTGTTAAAGAGGGGGCGCACCTGGGCCTGGCCCTGGATGGTGACGCCGACCGCTTCGGCATCATTGACGCCGGCGGGGAATTTATCACGCCCAACCAGTTTCTGCCCATTTTACTTTACCACCTGCTTACGGTTAAAGGACTGCGGGGCCCTGTGGCGCGGACAGTGGCCACTACCCACCTGCTGGACCGGATCGCCGGCAGCTTTGACCTGCCGGTGGAAGAAACACCGGTTGGGTTTAAATATATCTCACAGTGTCTGGCAGAAAGGGGCGCGTTGCTGGGTGGGGAGGAAAGCGGCGGACTGTCCGTGCAGGGCCATGTGCCGGAAAAGGACGGCATCCTGGCGGGCCTGCTGGCGGCTGAGATAGTGGCCGTGCACGGCCGGAGCCTGACCGGTCTGCTGGAGCGCCTGTTTTCAGAATACGGGCGGAGCTGCAGCGAGCGGCTGGACGTGCGTACCCCGGGAACTGAAAAGGAACGGGTCATGGAGGTTCTAAAAAACCTGAGGCCGGCGGACCTGGCCGGCCGGCGGGTGCTGGGCAGGGTGGATGTTGACGGGGTCAAACTGCTGCTGGAGGGCGGCGCCTGGGTTTTGATCCGTGCTTCCGGAACCGAGCCCCTGTTCAGGATTTACACTGAGGCCGGTACTCCGGAGGAAATAAAAGAACTCCAAACATCCGTAAAAACCGTCCTAAACCTTTAAGCGGCAAATAAGGGGGCAAACACGGGAACGGTTCTCGTGTTGCTAGTCATATGTGGGAAATGGGAAGTGAGCCGTGGGCCGTGAGAATTTAGGGTATTCCACCCCAGTTAGAGATTCTCCTCCTAATGCATTTTTTTGTAATATTTATGATGATAACTTGTAAGATGGTCCTTATATCAAACAACAATTAACGGGATCCTATTTAATTCTCACGTCCCACTTCCCACGGCCAACGTCCTAATAGGAATGCAGTATATACCAACGTCCGACGACTCACGACTAACGACCAAATTGGACGGTTCGATTTGCCTGGTGATATATGGATGATTAAGAGGCCAACTTGGATGTGCTGCTCTTATTGAAGAAAAACTATAGCTAGAAGGATTTATTCTCCCCTTGGTAGAAATAAAGTAATCGGTGTTGAAAAATGACGACTGGAAAATTTATTTTCAAGGCGACACTTGTGATCGCCTTTTTTAGCTTAATGTCCAAGGTGCTCGGCTTGGTGCGGGAATCTGTAATTGCAGGGCTGCTCGGTACTTCCTATCTGGCTGACGCCTATCAGATGTCCTCAAAAGCGCCGAATATGCTTTTCACCATTGTCAGCGGAGCGCTGGCGACGGTGATCGTGCCTGTTTATACAGAATATGCATCCAGGGGCGAGAAGAGCGAGGCCTGGAAGTTGTTTAAAACCATGACGGTTGTGGTTATTCTTTTTTTCCTGATCGCTTCCATCATCGGCGTGATCGGGGCGCCCCTCCTAGTAAAGCTTGTGGCGCCAGGCTTTTCAGGTGAAACAAGAGCATTGACGGTCGAACTGTCCAGGATTATTTTGCCCTGGATGATTTTTGCCGCCCTGGCCTCCCTGTTTACCCAGCTTTTGAATGCCAACAATATTTTTGGCCTGCCTACTTTCAGCAGCTCGGTCAATAATATTTTTATAATTATAGCCGCGCTTACCCTGGGCAAACTTTACGGTGTTTACGGCCTGACCCTGGGCGTCATGCTAGCCATGGCAGCAATGGCGCTGGTGCAGTTTCCCGCCTTGTATAAAGCAGGCTTTAGAGTTAGTCTGAAGATGGACCTGCGCCATCCAGGTTTAAGGAAGATCTATAATCTTGCTTTGCCCTCGGTGTTCAGCATCTCAGTTATCCAGGCCAACGTGCTGGTAACTTCTGTGCTGGCGTCCTGGCTGCCGGTGGGAAGTGTCTCTTCACTCGGTTATGCGGACAGGTTGATCCAATTCTCCGTTGGCCTGCTGGGTATGGCCCTGGCGACGGCGGTTTTCCCCACCATTTCCCGCTTGGCCGCTGAAGGTGGCATGGAGGCTTTTGCCGCTACCCTGCTCGGCTCGCTGAAAGTTGTAATCATTGGGATCATCCCTGCCAGCGTGGGCTTAATAACCTTAAGTCACCCAGTTGTTGATTTAATTTACGGATGGGGCGCCTTTGACCAGAAATCAGTGCATATGACTGCGGCGGCGCTTTTGTTCTATTCTGTTGGTGCGGTGGGGCAGGCAGCCGGTTTTCTGCTGGTGCGCGGTTTTTACTCTTTGCAGGATACACGCGCCCCGTTAAAAATAAGTATTGTTCAGGTTCTGATCAACTTGGGTCTGAGCCTGCTGCTAATCGACTCTTTCCGGCACGCCGGCCTGGCCCTGGCCACCTCTCTGGCCAACCTGGCCTACATGGCGCTGCTGATGTGGTACCTGGGGAAGAAGATACCCGGTTTGTACCGGGACGGTTTGTTGAGATTCACACTATCAGTCCTCGCAGCCGCCGGTTTGATGGCAGCGGCAAGTTACACGGTCAACGGAGCCCTGGCGGGGCTGCTCCCGGGAAAAACCGGTGTTGTTCTTCAGCTTGGCCTGGCGGTAATCACCGGTGTGGCAGTTTTTGTGGCCGCCATATTCGCCCTACGGGTGAAAGAGGCCCAATTTTTCTGGCAAAGCGCCCGCAAGGCCCTGTCCAAACGCATCTCCGCCAACGGGGACTAGCAAAACGGGAGCGGTCTTCGCGTTGCTATAGTCATGACGTGGGAAATGGGACGTGAGACGCGAGCAAAGTGAGACAAGAGAACCGTCCCCGTGTCTCACCCCCGTGTCTCACCCAAAAGATTCCGCGCAAACGGGGAAGGTGCTTGACTTGCCCCTTGTCTCACTTTGGTAACCTTTTTCCCTTCCCTCACATACGCTGGTGGGAGGAGGTGCCGGCAAATGCTGTTCAAGATTTCCGACCTGGGGCTGAGAGACATTGTTAACCTGGTTGATGGGGCTAAGCTAGGCCCGGTAAAGGACGTTCATTTCGACCCGGAAACCGGGCAAGTGCTTTCGTTAGTACTTTCCAGCGGTAGAAAGTATTTTGGGTTATTGAGCGCCGGTAGTGACGTAGTGGTGCCCTGGGAAAAAATAAAAAAGATAGGGATTGACACCGTTCTGGTCGAAATTGAGTCTGCTGCGAAAACACTTTGACCTGTCTTTGCCCGCCGCCAGAGCTGACGCATGAATCTAAAGATTTATAACTGACAAGGTTTATAAGAGTTGGGGAGAAAAAGTTTTTCGCAAAATAGCACTGGACACCACAAAATAAATATGAGACAATAGTGTGGGAAATTTTAAAAAGGAGCCACACTATGACGATACATGAAGATTGGCCTGAGGAAGTTCTCTTGAACGGACGCATTTTTACAAGGGAAGAACTGGAACACATTAAGGAAGTGATCCGGTTGTTTCCCCGATTGAGTCAAAAGGAATTGGCGCATACGCTATGTGAAACCCTGTCGTGGTATGGACCAAACGGGAAACCAAAGCTGGAATCTTGCCGCGAGTTACTGCGAAAGCTGGAGGCGAAGGAATGGATTCGCCTTCCGGAAAAAAGAAAGGCGACTTCTTCAGGGAAAGAAACAGTCATCATCGGAACTGCTACCGAACC
>NZ_QFFZ01000064.1 GCF_004369225.1 Pelotomaculum propionicicum | reverse complement strand
AAGCCTCGGACATTTTAGCAATATCATTACAATCTGCTTAAAAAATCAATTTTTTAAACCAAGGGATAAGTATGTCCTTTTTTAGGCTTACTCCTTCAGTTGTGTAATTGAATTGTTTTCACGCTAATTTTCTCAATAAATAAAATAGTCGATATACTCAATAACGGTCAATATTATTTACCGGGAGGGGGAAATTTTTTATGCTTGGAGCTTATATAGAGAATAAAGGATAATGGCTGTTTTTATTGAATATTGTCTTATCTTGTCTCTCTGAGCCTATCAGCCTGACCAAGCCCGGGCGCGAAAAATTCGCTCCCAAGAGCTTCACGGTGGCCGACAGGCCGGCAGGGTGCCCCGGGAAACCGGCGCGCCTCCCATTGTGGAAAAGAGGGCTTATGGGATAATTGTTACCCGACAGCCCGTAAAGGCTGTTTTTTTTGCCAAAACAATGTAGGTGCGAATTTATTCGGCTAAGGTCAGGGGACACACCTCTATTTGGGGTATTATTTTATTGCCAAGGAATGTCCCCACTGGAGTGTTCGGATGAATCCGAACCTACAATTTAAAAACCAAAACCATTTTCAAAATGATTTACCGAATTGACCCGGATGGAATGCAGGATATACCCACGTCCCACTTCTCACATCCCACAACTAAAATGGGGGTTTGACATGAATGCTTTTGCTGTAGTAGCCAGCGATCTAAAAATTTACCGGGGTAAAAATTTAGTCTTAGACATTGCTGAGTTCCGGCTGAAAGCCGGTGAGGTAATGGCTCTGATTGGTGTTAACGGTTCTGGGAAAAGCACACTGGTGCAGGCGCTGGCCCTTTTACTTAAACCCGATACGGGGAGAATATTCATCCAGGGTGAGGAAGTAACACCCAAAAAAGAACTCAGCCTGCGCAGAAAGATGGCGGTTGTGTTCCAGGAACCTCTTCTCCTGGACACCAGCGTTTATAATAATGTAGCCTCCGGCCTTTTGCTTAGAGGCTGCAAATCAGCGGATATTGACCAGCGGGTAAAAGAATGGCTGACCCGGCTGGGCATTGAGTCTTTAGCCTTCCGGCAGGCGCGTTTTCTTTCCGGGGGGGAGTCCCAGCGGGTAAGCCTGGCCAGAGCCTTTGCCGTAAACCCGGAAGTATTGTTCCTGGACGAGCCTTTTTCCGCCCTGGACTATCCAACTAAGAGAACTTTGATTACAGAATTGAGTGAAATACTCAAGGCCACCGGAATTGCCACTGTGGTGGTCACTCATGACCCCAGTGAAATACCGCTTATAGCCGGGAGGGTGACAGTCCTGCACGGAGGCAGGATAGCTCAAAGCGGCACACTGGAGGAAATCCGGGTTAAACCGGCCAGCAAAACAGTGGCCGCCCTTGTAGACGCGGCCAACTATAAACCGGCCTGAGGCAGCCGCCTTAACAACTGCAGTAAAAAGGTTTCAATATTAAAGGAATAATCATTATAGGTCTTCATTTTTTTATAAAATCATGTAAATCTTTATAATCTTGTAAATCCTGTCAATTTGTTTGTTGACAGAAGACTTACAAGACTATCTTAAGTTGTTACTGAGTAAAAAGAATAATCATAAAATAAAAACCCCCGGCAGATGGGGGTTAATAAACAAAATGCCACAAACCTTGATAAACCGCTGTTAGCTTGTACGCCTGCTGTCCACTTTACTTGGTATGTAGAGGTGCAGGTTTTCGTGCTTGATGTTGCGTATATGCAGAGTGTGCGACCAGACCTTGTTTTTACGCATGGCAAATCCGATATAGGCTACCGGAATCCAGGTAAGAGCGAAAATTGGGTAGAAGAAAAGCCACCAGTATGCTTTTACCTTTACTTTTTCCAGAAGCAGGCCTATCCCAAAATAAAAGAACTGGGAGAAAAAGCCGACAATCGCCCACCCAGGCTTGTCATATACCTGATCAAACATAAAGATATTGCCGATAAAGCCTATACCAGTCAGCATCAGAATAAACGGCTGGATCAGGTATAAGGCCCCGTCAATCATCGCGAAATTCTTCGTACGGATCCCTTCGTGAATCAGTTTGCCCACATAGCGCCCGGCAACATTGGTATGTCCCTGCATCCAGCGTTTGCGCTGGCGCCAGGACTGCATCAAACTCAGAGGCTTTTCGTCATAGACCTTGGCGTCATGAGCCCAGGTCACTTTAATGTTGTTCATCAGCGCCTTAGTTTGAAACTCCAGGTCTTCAGTCAGTGAAGTCATACCCCAGCCGTACTTTTTGAGCACTTCTGTGGAAAGACACATGCCCGTACCGCCCAGGGCACACGTAAGGCCCAAATTATACTTGGACAGCTGCCAGAACCTGTTGGTCAGGATGTAGCTTATGTAGATCGATTTGGTAATCCAGGTGTCACCCGCGTTCTTAGTGTCGAGGTAGCCCTGGATAATCTTTTCTCCCCTTAAGAGGTGGTTGTTCATAATAGAAAGGAAATCCGCCGCCACCAGGTTATCCGCGTCAAAAACCACAACCGCGTCGTAGGGAATGCCTTTATCAAAAATTTCTTTAAAAGCATATTCCAGAGCGTATCCTTTGCCCACATCAACCTTATTAAAACGTTCGATGACATTTGCTCCGTTATCCGCCGCTATTCGGGCTGTGTGGTCCGTACAGTTATCAGCCACCACATAAACGTCATAAAGTTCCTTGGGGTAATCCAGGTCATTGAGGTTCCTGATTAACTCGCCTATTACCCTCTCCTCATTATGAGCCGCCACAACCACAGCAAAACGCGAACCTGGCGGCAGGGAGTAGTCTATATACTTTCGGTAGAAGCCAAACAAAGAAATCACAAAAAAGTAGAAATAGAAAATAGTTACAAGAAACTGGGTACCGTAAAAAATTGCCTCCATGGCCATCTCCTTCATAACAGAAAAGTGTCTCTTAAATTAATACATCAGAAGAAGGTTCTGCTAAATAATTAAAAATCCTTCTTTTTTATTTATAATTACTACCTATAAATATTGGTAAAAATTGTTCACGGCAGAACATCAGGGGTGGTTTAAGCTTGCCACCCCTGATGTTGTCTAGGCTAACCACGGTTTGCCGTTTTTATTCTTTTCCTCTCCTGGAAATCAAGCCGGCACAAATTTTTATCCCATAAAGACAATATGCACCATACCAGTTATTTTATGACAATAACATTCCTTTGAGGATACCTTAAAAAAAAAGGCCAGCCCTCTTGGGCAGGTTTCCGGTCTTAATCTATACTTTTGCAGCTATTTTGTCCTGTCCATTACTGTCTGAGAGTGTATGGCAAACCGGTTTTTGCCCAATCTCTTCGCCTCGTACAGGGATTTGTCAGCTGCCTCTAAAAACATCTTTTTATCTGTGAACTCCTGGTCCAAAACAGCTATACCCACCGATACGGTTACTTTCATAAAGGTGGTCAAACCTTCCACCGAGCGTTTAACATTGCTGAAAATGCGTTCCGCCACATGAAGGGCATCCTCTTTCGCGGCGTTTTGCAGGATTACCGCAAACTCGTCACCACCGTAACGGAAAACCAGATCCTGCTTTCTTACCGCCAGGAGGATCGCTTCGCCGATGGCCCTTAGCACCTCATCTCCCCGCAAATGCCCGTATGTGTCATTAACAGCTTTAAAATCATCCACATCGATAAACAAAAGAGAAACCGGCTCTTTGGTTGTTTCGTAATTTTCAACCGCTCGGTCCAGGCATTCCTGAAAGTAACCAAGATTAAACGTTCTGGTGAGGCTGTCTGTCGCAGCCATCTTCAAAACAGCTTTTTTATACCTGTAAAACAATAAATATGTTAAAGATGCAACCAGAATGATTGCCAACAAAAAGTCAGCGGGGACTTTCTTCAAAGAAAGTTCACTATAATAGACCGCCATAAGAAAAAAAACTGTGCCGGCAGCGGCGACTAAAATACCGGACCGCCCGCCTCCTGTGAAAGTAAAGGATATTACCGGGGCCAGGTATAACGGCCATAAATAGCTTGAGCTACCCCCGGTAAGTATAATCAGGCTGGATATAAACAACATATCAAAAAAAATATCCAGGGTTTTGTTTTTTGTGAAAAAATTTTTAAAAATCCCGCCTAAAGACAGCTTTGCGGCAGCATACAATAAATAAATAGCAAAAGCTATGTATATGTCTACTCTGAACCTGTTATAGAAAACGGCCATGATGAACAGAGTTGTCAGGATCCTTAGGGCGGGCACAAATTTTTCATAGTTTATGGCCCAATTTCTTTTCTTTGCCTGCATTGGCAGCCCCCGTTATCTGGCTTTTATTTATTAATTATAGTAATTCTATCATTTTTATATCGGCTAATTTCGTAATTCTTTTACCGAAAATAATTTTATTTCTTAAAAAACTAAACGGGCCGCCCGGTATATTTTTCGGGCGGCCCAGTTTGTAGAGAATGATAATTTTAAATGTAGGTTCGATTTCAATCTCTTTTCCCGAAGAACTTAAGGCTTGGGCTAATGCTTTTTCCAATATAAAAACTTTTTATTTTTATTTCTTACCTCATAAAAAAGTCGTCTTTTAAAACTTTTAAGTGGGAATTATAAATCTCAATGTTTTTGATATCCTGTTAATCTTTTAAAATCCTGTAAATCCTGTCAGATTGTTTTTCTTTTCAGAGAGCTAACGTTATAACCATTTTTTAAAAGGAAAAAGCGCCTGGCTTTTCTTAAGCCCTGGCGCCTTAGGGGTTTATTTTAATACCGCTATTTCCCTCTGCAGCTCGGTGTTGACCCAGATCCCGTCAAAGCCAACCGGATCAGGGTCGGAAACCGCCACATAAATCCACTTGCCTTTCACCTGTGTGACCACACCGTCGAAACCTTCTTCTTCCCGGTCCCGGCGGATAAAAACTCTTTTGCCGTCCAGCCACTCCACTTGCATCCCTCCAAATCTTAAACCTTTCTTCTCATGTACCTGTAAAGCAGGAAGCCGCCGCCGCCGAGCAATGCCAGCACGATAATCCAGGTCAGCAGCCTTGGCGCGTAATAATGGTAGCCCCAGGGTGTGTAATAGTAGCTAGGCGTGAAAAACATATGCGTCCACCACGGCGAGGCCCAGTACCTGTTATGATAATAATAAGGCTCATAGGGTGCGTTGCCGAATATCCCTACCTGCTGCTTCTGGGGAAAGAGGTCACTTCCCGGTGAGGCGGAGCGGTCCCAGGCGCCCTTGTACGACTGTGTCCCCGTTGTATACGAACCAGTTCCGGTCGAATAGCCGGACTTGCCGGTGGAATAGTCCTGTGTTGTGGACGGGGGAGTACCCTGGCGAGGGGTGGAAAAGTCCTGAGTGCCGGTTGAATATCCCTTGCCGTAAGAACTGCCGCTGGAAGAGTCACTGTCCCCGGCGGCGCCTGATGATTTAGTGCCGGAACTGGAAGTGGACGGGGCGGAGCTGGCCGCCCCGCCGCCACTTGATGGTTTGCTTGAATAACCGGACGATCCGGATGAATAGCTCTTGCTTGATGATGACACACCCTTACTGCCCGATGAAAAGCTGCTGCGACCGCCGCCGCTGACACCCTTGGCAAAAGCCGGGCCCGCCGTCAGGGCCAGCGCCACCGCCAGACATATCAGCAGGGCCAGAGCTTTCTTGAAGCGGCCCATCTGCTTATTCCCCTTTGCCCATTTCCGCCTTGAGTCTGGCAAGTTCGTCTTCTACTGCTAAGGCGTCGGCAGATTTTTTCAGTTTGGCAAACTCGTCTTCCACTGAACTCTCGACAGAAACCCGTGAGGCCTGAGCTTCCGCCTCCATCCTGGACACTTTATCCTTCATCCGGTCAAAGTCAGAAAATGCTGTAGCTCCAGCCACTTCCTGGATTGCTTCGTTGGCTTGTTTCATGGCCTCAGCCCTGCGCTGCCTGATTACCAGCTGATCCCTCTCGGACCTGGCCTTGTTCAACTTCTCTTCCAGTACTCTGTAGTTGGCGCGCAGTTCTTCCACTGCTTTCTCCTGGTCGGCCAGCTGGCTCTGGTAGTCAACCAGGTTGTTTTCAGCGGTTTTCCTGCGCTCCAGGGCGATTCTGGCCAGGTCGTCCCTGTTCTGGGTTACCGCTACTTTGGCCTGGGTGGTCCAGGACTCGATTTCTTTCTGGCTGGCTTCAATTCTCTGGCGCAGAGTAAGCTGGTCCGCGACAGCCCGGTTGACTTGCAGGTTAAACTTCTTTAGCTCCTCGGTTGCCCGCTCAATGTAAAGGTTCAACAATTTTTCAGGGTCTTCCGCTCTGGAAATCAGGTCGGAAATGTTCGCTTCCAACAAGTCCTTCAACCTCTGAAACAGTCCCATCTCACATACTCCCCTTTTTGAATTTTTACTGAAGCCCCGGGTGCTTCAATTCCTTATCTTATTGATTTTTGAGGTAAATTACAAAGCACACACAGGCTAATCGCAGACTGCGGCGGCGCCGGCCGGCTGACCACCGCGGCGCGCGGTACTGGGTCATAAAAGATCTCCTGTTTTCTCACTCAATCTCGCTGTTTCAAAAAAACTGTGATATCCTTTCTCAAAACCATGGTAATTTTATAATGAAGTCATTGTTTTCAACCTAAGAAATGCTGGCGCCGATGATAAAGCTGAAAGTAATGGAGAAAACCATGGCCAGCAGCCCCACCGCGTTATTTCCCGAGGCGATTTCATCATTTACATTAAGGCGTGGTGTCAGCCATTCAAAAGCCAGGTATACCAGGATGAGCAGCGCCATGCCCAACAAACCCCAAATAACGGTCTGGGCGGCGTTATCGTTAGAAAGTATGGCGAAGCGCATGATATTGCCCACGCCGAAGACTTTCCCGCCCAGGGCCATGGCCGCCGCGGTGTTGCCCTTGGTGATTTCTTCCCAGTCGTTATACCTGGTTAGTTTGACAAAAACAAAAATTGTAAGGAGAATGATCAAAGAAGAGATTATAAAACAGGTTAGAGTTGACTCAATCATCAGCCACATCTGCTTTTTTTCACCCCCAGTCGTGACTTGTTTAATAAAATATTCGGCTGTTCAGGCCCAAATCCTTATTTTTTTTGTCTTTTTTAACGTGTAAATACCGGTAGCCTGCCCAAATAAATCAAATCCTTATTATACTTCTCCCCTTCTTTTAATACTGCCGCCCTGCACACCACTTTACCCCCGGCCTGCAGGATCAGTTCTTCCACGGCGTTAATCGAGCCCCCCGTAGATACAACATCGTCAACAATAGCGACCCGCCTGCCGCATACTTTTTCAACATCAAGGCCGTCCAGCACCAGTTCCTGCGCACTGGTGGTGGTAATGGAACGGGTTGACACAATCAGAGGGTTTTCCATGTAGGCCTTGACACTCTTACGGCAGACCACATAGGTCAGGTGCCCCAGAAATGTGGCCATTACCTGCAACAGCGGCAGTACTTTGGCTTCCGGCCCGACCAGGATGTCGCAGTCAAAATTCATAATTTCAGCCGCCAGGGCCGCCCCGCAAATATTGTTCAGCTGTACGTCCCCCAGCATGACAAAAGATGCAATCCACAGGTTTTCGCCAACTTTAACCACCGGGAGACGCCTTTTCAGTCCAGCCACTTCCAGTTCATACTCAGACTGCCCTTTATAAAGCAATAAATATCACCCCCGCAGCACTATTTCTTTTTTCGGGATCAAATCGCTCACTCCTGCAAACTCATTTTTTATTTTTATCTTCACCGTCTAATTGAAGAGGATTTTGTCGTTTGAGTTAGAAAATCACATATCAGGATATATTAATAAAAGCATTTCCTAAGAGGTATTTTTTTTATGTCAATCATCCAAGCCAAAGGACTTAACTACAGGTACAAACAGGACGGGGAATGGGCCGTTTACAACGTGGACCTGACTGTGGAAAACGGTGAGATAATCGGACTTGTCGGCAGCAGCGGCTGCGGCAAGTCCACTACCGCCTACATTCTCAGCGGGATTATCCCTCATTATTACAAGTACGGGGAAATTCAGGGCAGCCTGTTCATTGAAGGCCGTAATTCCCTGGCGCAGGACGGTGACTTTTCAGGCAGTGTCGGCATTGTGATGCAAAACCCTGATGCCCAGCTTTTTGGCTTCAGCGTGGAAGATACTATAGCTTTCGGGCTGGAGAATATCAGGCTGGGCCGGCAGGAAATGGTGCAGCGGGTAAACCGGGTTATTGAAGAGCTGAACATCGAGCACCTGCGTACCAGGTTTACCGGTGAATTATCAGGAGGCCAGAAGCAGGTCGCCTGCATCGCCTCGGTCCTGGCTCTCGACCCCAAGGTGTTGATATTAGACGAGCCCGTGTCGTCACTTGATCCGGGCGGGCGCATGCTGGTACAGCAAACAGTGCGGCGACTGAAAGAGCTGGGCCGGACTGTGCTGGTTATCGACCATAACCTGGAATGGATTGCCCCCCTGTTGGACAGGGTAGTAGTGATGGAAAAAGGGTCAGTCATATTTGACGGGCCTACTGCCGCTTTCCTGGGCAACAGTGAGGTTATAGAAAGATCTGGAGTAACGCCGCCCCAAGTTACCGAACTGTACTACCTGCTGCGCTCCACTATGGGTGAACTGCCTATTTTCATCAGCTATCAGGACACCAGAGATTTTCTAAATAAAAAAGGGCTGTTAAAACCTGGCGGGAGACAGAAAATAAACCCCGGCAACGGGGATTCAGCCAAAAATCAACAACCGGCTGCAGGCCCAGCCAGCGTGACTGTCTCCAACCTATACCACTTTTACGGACGTACTGCAGCGGTGAGTGAGGTAAACGCGGCATTTTACCCCGGCCGGGTTACCGCCGTTGTCGGACAAAACGGTTCGGGGAAAAGCACCCTGGTCAAGCACTTCAACGGGCTGCTGAAGCCTACCCGCGGGACTCTTGAAGTGGCCGGGCTGTCCCCGGCCAGTACCAGCATAGCCCAGATGGCCCGCAGGGTCGGCATGGTGTTCCAAAACCCTGAGCAGATGCTTTTCGAGGAAACGGTGGAAAAAGAAGCCTTGTTTGGCATCCAGGCTGTATTTGGCAGCGTCAGCGAAGAAAACCGGGCACGCGTGCTTGATTTACTCGAACAGTTCAGCCTTAGAGAGGCAGCTGAGGAAGCGCCCTTTAACCTGGCCGCCGGCCAAAAACAGTCACTTGCCATTGTCTCCGCTCTGGCGGTGGACCCCGAGGTACTGATCCTGGACGAGCCGACCCTGGGGTTCGACAGAAAAAGAAAGTCAGAACTGGTTAGTTTAATTCACAAGTTAAGGGCGGACGGGAGGACAGTGATCCTGATCTCCCATGACCTTTCCCTGGTGGCGGAGGTAGCCGACGATGTCCTGGTCATGAACCAGAGCAGGGTCAGGGCTTTTGGTCCCCTGAGGGAGGTCTTTGCCATGCAGGAGCTTTTTGAAGAAATAGGCATCCCGCTGCCGCAGGTGGTCAGGCTCGGCCTGGAATGCGGCTGTAACGGGGTTTTAAATTTAAAGGAACTTATATCTCTAATGGATTTATCGAATTATGTGCAGGGATAAGTATTCAAGGAGGTTTGCAATATGCAGGTGGTGGGTTATGTCCCCCGGAATTCTTTTTTCCATCAATTGGACCCCCGGATTAAACTTCTCTGGTTTATTATTTTTACCTTAACGGCGCTGATCTGCCGGACCCTGCCGGTAATGAGCCTGATGGTAATCTGCATATTCCTGCTCTGGATAGCGGCGGATGTTTTAAAAGAAGCGCTGAATTTCGTCAGGCGGGCATTTATATTACTGTTAATAGCCCTGGTTACCTGGATTGTATTCGGAGCAATTAACCTTGACCCCAATGGGGTGGTGCTTTTTTCAATCGGCTTTCTGCACGTGGAAAATACCGATATAATCAAGGCACTGACCACAACCCTGTACATTTTTGCGATGATCAGTGTTTTTTATATGATCATTTTAACCACTAATTTCAGCGAGCTTACCCGGGGACTGTCCCAAATCGGCATACCTTTTGTGGCCTCTTTTATGATCAGCCTGATTTTTCAGGTTATACCCATCCTGATTACCGAGTTCAGTACGGTAGCAGACGCTCAGCGCAGCCGCGGCCTGGAGCTTGACCAGGGCGGGCTGGTCAAGAGAAGCAAAAGCTACGCTGCCATTGCTTTTCCCCTTTTACTGCGGTGCATCTCCCTCGGACGCAATATGGCCACCGCCCTGCACGTTTATCAGTTTCAGGCCGGCAGCCCGCGTTCCACCTACCGGGAATACCGGATCAGGACCGCCGACCTGTTTTTCTGTTTGCTGATGGCTGGTTATGTGGCCCTATCCACATACATTTTCTTATACTGGGGGCGTTAAGAATGAAAAGAATGCTGGCGGAGATGACTACTGAAGAGGTAGCCGGTATAGACAAGAACCTGGCTATAGCCATGCTGCCCATAGCCGCCCATGAACAACACGGGCCGCACCTGCCAATCGGGACTGACACCTATATCTTAAACGGTGTCCTGGAGGAATTCATTAAAATCCTGCCGGATGACCTGCCCCTTGTGGTCACTCCCTCCATCCCCATCGGCAAAAGCAACGAACACATGCCTTTCGCCGGAACACTCAGCTTTTCCTATGAAACCCTGCTGGGAGTTGTACATGACATATGTAAAAGCCTGGCCCGTCACGGTTTCCGGAAAATTGCCATCTTTAACGCGCACGGAGGCAATACGGACATCCTGACCTCTCTCTGCAGGGACCTGCGGGACCAGCTGAATGTACGGGTATTTGTAATTGACTGGTGGTTCACCAACTTCTGGGCGGACATTCTCGCAGAACTTCAGGAATCCCCCCGGGACGGTGTTTTTCACGCCTGTGAGCTGGAAACTTCCATAATGATGCACCTGCGTCCGGAACTGGTTAACACAGACCGGATGGCCCCCTGCTTTCCGCCTGAGCAGCTGCGCCGCAACAAATACGTAACCATTTTCGGGCCAGTTACAATGGGCTGGCTGACCCCCGATCTGGCCCCAACCGGGGTAATCGGTGACCCAACCAAAGCTTCAGCGGAAAAGGGCCGGCGGTTTGTGGCTTTCGCAGCCGGCAGGCTGGTGGAAATAGCGAGGGAAATTGCGGCTCTGGAGAATTTAGGGTAAAGGAGGAGAAATGCTTAAAGAATTATTTTCGTTTACTGAACTTATTCTTTTTTAAAAGGAGGCATATGCAATGCCAGACAGATCAAAGTCCATGACAACCACGAACATTGTCTATTGGGTCATCTGGGGTGTCCTTACCGGTGTGCTCTGGGCTTTTGTGAACCCGATCAGCCTGGTGCCGGGTGTCATCCACCTGCGTATTTTCGCCTTTCTGCCGGCTGTTATCGGCATCCTTTTCGGGCCCCGCTCGGGCTTCTTTTCCGGGTACATCGGCACGGTAGTATGGTCCCTGCTGGCAGGCTCTTTCATTCCGGCCCATAGCCTGATAGTGGACGGCATTATGGTTGGCTTCACCGGCCTGCTTCCCGCGGTAATGGTGGGGCGCGGGCGCAGCTTTGAAGAACTGGCCGCCGACAGCACCATTATCTGGACTTCGGCCATCTGGTCCTTCATCGCGGGTGTGATTATGATCTTTGCGGTTTGCGCCAGCCTGGCCTACCTGAAAATTTTCCCCTTCTGGTGGAGCGTTTTCTGGATCGGGATCAGCGATATCGCACCGCTGGTTGTCGGCACGCCTATTCTGGTGAAATTCCTGGCCCAGCGCCTGGCCAAAGCCGGTGTAAAGATGAACTGGAGCTAAAAACTTTTAAAGGAGCCGTACCTGTGAAACGGCTCCTTTTAGTTTGCAGCTAAAGCCGTCCATGGTGTTGATTAGACGCCAGCAAATGATGGAAATTAGCCGCTAAAAATCGAACTGGCGGTTACTGGCTTATCTCAACTATATCCCGGTCCTGGATCACGTAGTCCCGCATAACCGACTGCCCGTCGTAACGGGCCGAACCCCAGACCCTGGCGTTTTTCATCAGCCGCGGCAGATCCCGGTGGATATTCTCGGCCAGGTCAAAAATGGTGCTGCCGCGCTTGAGGATAAAAGGCCTTTTCAGGTCAGGTTCCTTGCCGGGTACTTTGGTATAGACCCGGATGACCCCGAGCATCTGGAAGATTTTTTCCCGCAGGTCCTCCAAGCCAAGGCCAGTCACATTGGACACCGGAAAAAACTCTATTCCTTCAGGCCCCAGTTCCTTCATTATTTGTATGTTGTCCGGACTCTGCGGCAGGTCGGCTCTGGCGGCCAGCACCAGCATTTTATCGGGGGCTATTCCCCGCACACCTGGCGCGGTATCCTCGCGTACAATCTTTTTCTCTTTAAGGTAGTTCAGAGAAAATAAAAGCTGTTCAAGGCAGTCGTCCGCGGCGGCGTCAACCAGCAGCAGCAGTACATCGGCATTGCGTAGCACACCGGATAAACCAGCCGGAATAATCTCCTCCGTCACCGGCGGGGTGTCCACCAACTGGATGAAAATGTCCTGGTAGGGCATCATACCGGCCAGGGGCACGGTTGTTGTAAAGGGGTAATCAGCAACTTTGGGTTTGGCCCTGGTCATGGCGGCTACAAGAGATGACTTGCCTGAATTGGGGAATCCCAGCAGCGCCACCTGCCCCGCCCCCTGTCTTTCAATACTGAAGGGATCGGCCCGGCTGGTCTTAGCTTTTTTCTGCCCCTCCTGCCTGAGCTTGGAAAGCCGCTTTTTCAGGTCCGCCTGGATCTTTTCAGTGCCTTTATGTTTGGGAATAACCGCCAGCATCTCCTCCAGCGCCGCGATCTTTTCCTCAACAGTCACAGCTTTCTTAAAGGCTTCTTCAGCCTCGTAATACTGGGGTGTCAGGTTGGCCGGCAATATCTTTACCCCCTTTAAAATATTCTTCTATTACATTAACATGAATTCCTGGAAAAAATAAAGTTATGTCATTATGACATGCCTTCAAAAAAAGGACCAAAGTCATAAAAAAATAGGACCAATGGCCGATGTTCCGCAACAAATAAAAATATTAACATATTGTAACAACATATATCTGACAAGGGCAAACTCACCGAAAGGTGGGGACGCAAAGCCAACGGACCTAAAAGCGGGTGCTATGGTGGCCGGGTTACAAGAAGTTATTTTAGGAGTATACTTTAAGTGTACATTTAAAGTAAGTGAATTGGTAACCTGCCTTTCAGGCAGGTTTTGATTTTTCTTCTTAAATACTCAACCCGCTTTTTCTGGCGGATATATTAGGTTTTATACTTGTCCAAATAAATATTGCTCCACCTATCGTTAATATAACATCCCCAATGCTGAATACCCTGGTAATCAGAATCCAGTGGGGCATCAGGAAGATATCTGATAGAAAAAAAAATTTTGTGCTTGGACCTGCGGCTATATGATTGTACAGCGGTAAGCCTTGACTAATCTTCACAAGCTCTTCAGGTGTAGACACAAGATTAAGATATTCAATCTTCACTGGCATATATCCTGAATTAAAAACAATAGCAGTCAGATTACTGATAAGGCCTAAACCAACTAAGAACAAACCACGCAAATGCATATTTAAAAGAACAAAAACGGCTACCAGAAAGAGTGAGATTATATAAAGCTTCTGGCCAAGCGAATCTGGAATACCAATGACTAATCGCAGGTTAGAATTAGTAATAATTTTTATGGCAACCGCAACAAATACAAGCCAGGAATGACGGAACGAAATGTTTTTGAGATTTTGAATTCTCCCGCCGGTAATTAAGGCGACGAAGCCAACTATCATAATAACTATTACAAAAGCCATGAGTTACCTCCAAAACATTAATTATTTTCATCTGTGAGATATCTAATAAAGGCTTTTACTATATGCGGGTCGAATTGTGTGCCCGAGCATCTGTCTAATTCGTTTATTGCTTCCTCCCGTGTCATCGCCTTACGGTAGGGGCGGTCGGAAGTCATAGCGTCAAACGCGTCCGCCACGGCTAATATTCTCGCCCCTAGAGGAATGTTATGAGCTTTTAAACCCTGGGGGTAACCATTCCCATCGTACGTCTCGTGGTGGCAGCGGACAAGCTGGGCTCCTGACTTATAAAAACGCAGGTTATTAAGAATATCATAGCCCACCTGCGAATGGCCCAGTATTATTTCTCTTTCAGTTGGGTTTAAACAACCGCTTTTTAATAATATTGAATCCGGCACCGATATCTTTCCAAGGTCATGTACTCTGGCTGCCGTATCCAGGGTTTCAACTACACTCGGTTGAAGGTTAAGTTGTTCAGCAATCTCTCTGCAATAGTTGGCGACTCTTAGGGAATGTTCGGAGGTATACGAATCTCTTTTATCTATTATATCGGCCAGCGCTTCTATTGTTTTTTTAGTTTCAGTTCTCAAAACTATATAGTTCTCAAAACTATAATGCGCCATGGCCAAAGGTAAAATAACAATCAAAATTGATAATGGTTCTGTAATATACAATATTACAATGAGCAAGCTAACAGGTACCAAAGAAGCAAAGTGCAATAGCTCAAGTTTTATATCTCTGGTTAATTCCCTTAATAGTTTTGTCTTATTATGCAACGAAACAACTGTTGAAACTAATGTATAATTTACTATGACATATATAATGCAACTGAGGAACATTGCTGGAAAGTATTCTCTTAAATTTATATGGTTTACTAAATTCAAATGTTCTATATTATTAGGCAACAAATAATGATATCCAATGTATGCCGCATAGATACTTATTGCATATTGACTAAAATTAAATAACAATTTATTTAAACCGCGTTTGCCAGTAGCATCAACAATTATATTAGAAATTGTTGATATTAAAATTGCAGTTGGCAGTCCAAAAAGAAACAATGAAGAGATATGCACCGCAAAAGAAACTGTTAATTGGTCTCCGTATGAAATGGTTACTGGTTTTAATTCAGTGGCGGTACTAAAAACAGTCCAGAATACGTAAATCCAAATTAGTTCCATGCTCAATTTTGGTGCCACATATATAATTAAGCATAAACCCAAAATATCAATTATTATACGATAAATCAATTCTGGTCTATTAACTTCATTAGTTTTCTTACTTATTGAAATAATTGTAGCTGCCCCCATTTAAGTTGTCTTTTAAAGACTATTTTTTCTAAATTTTTTTTAAAATTCCTTTTAAAAAAACAATTTAACGACAATTTTTTTAACAACAAAAAAATGTAAGAATATGTTGAAAAAAAGTAATTTACAGGCAGTTAAAATAAAATTATAATGAAAATAAGATTTTGGAAAAATAGTGAAAAAACATGAAAGGAGCGATAAAGGAATGCGCTGGAAAATCTTTCAGATTATGTTTGTCTTGTTGTCTTTAATAGTTGCTTCAGGCGCCGGTCATAGAAATTAGGACAAGAAAAAAGTATTAGAGCGTCTTTCAGCTATTTGAAAAGACGCTTCTTTTTTTAGTGTTTTATATTATTAAACTAATTTAAAAAAAAGCTAAAAGAACTATTTAAAAGGATTCTTACAAAATTTAAATTTTTTATACCAAATTTCGCTAAATTATTATATAATTTTTCATAATAATGATTTGGTAATAGATAGAAGGGGTGATTTAGGCTCTTAAGTCCAAGTATCTTTGAAAAATGGAAAGAAACTAAGCAAACCCATGAAAAGACAATATGAAACCAGGGGCCGCCGCCAATGATAGCCATTCTTTAAAAGAGGTATTCGAGGGTAAA
>NZ_QFFZ01000063.1 GCF_004369225.1 Pelotomaculum propionicicum | reverse complement strand
ATCATTTCCTTTCCTCCTGTACGCCTGTTAATTTCCAGTTACAGTGTACAGGATTGGTTTGATCGGGTGGTCAACTTTTTGGTGATCAATGGGTTAAAATTGGTACACTTTTAGTTTAGCAAATACAGGGGGTCCCGATCGGGCATTCCTACAGGCGCTAAAGAATTTTCTGGCAGGTTTGTGTGTGATCCCGGCGGCAATTCTAGTGGAATGAGTTGCCTAATTGCCGCCCTGGTAAAATCAGATGGCACAAGTTCAAAAAAAAGCGCGTCAGCAGGCGCCGGAACCAGCCACTTGTCAATATCTCCTGTTCCGGCATTCAATTCCACCAGCAGCGGCCCCCGGACCTTAATTTGCTTCAACCGGGCAATTTCGGTTTTTTGAAAGCGGCCCGAGGCATCGAGACCATCACGTGTGCGGACAGCCCCTGCAATGGTCGATGGAAACGGAAAAGCCAGGGAAAAAGCCCGAGCGCCGGGCACAGGCCCAAACGGGCGCCCGTCGCGGGCAATAAGGGGATCGCGTGGCTCAATGACCCAAACCTTCATTTTTTCACCACCTCGCCGGTTGAGACTGGGAACGGGAGCGCGTTTGCCAGATCCATGGCAGCGGCGAACTCCCGGGCAATAATGAGGCTATCCGCCAGTTGCTTGAGTTTTTCAAAGGAAAACCCGCCTTCCTCAAGTAAGGCCTCCAACCCCGATAACACTTCCACAGCTATACGCTCAGTACCGCGGCGGGCTTTCTTGCGGCGTAAAATACGCCTGGCTTCCGCGCAAGCTGCTTTTTGAAGCGTGCCCTTTAACTCTTCACCTGGTGTCTCAAGCCGTCTGGCCAGATCGTGCAACTCATAAGCGGCTCCGTCAGGAACGGCTTCATTGCGATGTAAGTTAACCAGCCATTTAAGCTGCCGGTCCAGCTCCCCCCAGGTACCTTTAACCGTCCTCTCCGAGCCGCTCCGCTTGCTCAATGTCACCGCCAGGGCGTTTTTGCCGGGCACGGATTTAGCCGCCTTTTCCGCTCTGCGCGCCATCTCAAGGACGTCGGAGAGAGGTTCGAGATGATGAGCAACAGCAATGCCAATCGAAAGTGTTGGTGATATTTCCTTCCCATCATCGTCCCCCTTAAATCCAGCAAGCCGCAGCCGGAAAGCTTCAGATAAACTGCAGGCACAGTCGAGCACTTTGTGCAAAGGTATTAAAGCCAAAACGTCGTCACCGCCGGAATATACAAGAGATCCCTTGTTCTCTCTCACTATCCGGCGCGCTTCTACGGCAAAGCTGCTTTGAATCCGTGAAAGCTCCCGGTGTTTTTCGGGAGTTCTCTGGGCGTCGATTACCTTGCCCATGTGATCGCCGTCAGCGATAAGAAGCGCGTAGTAAGGCAGCGGCTTTTTATCGTCGAAGGCTTTTTCCCGAAACTCACGCAGCGCTTTTTGGGCCAGCAGTACCTTTTCCTTTTCTTTAAAGAAAAACTCTCGGAAACGCTCCTCGTACAATAAATGGCCGTCGTGGGGACCAAACACGGGGTGGGGTGGCCGTACCGTGTCCAGATCATCCGGCGAAATACCGAGTTCCTTCAATTTTCCGAAATACTCTTCCACAAATGGCCGGTGCTGGCCGGTAAGCCTTTCCAGCAATGGAAGTGCTGCTACATGGGAAGTGCTGAAAAAATACTCCTCGCTTCCCCGTTTACCGTGACGTTTTAACAGGCATACACCGCACAAAAACTCGCCGCGCTGCACGCGGTAACTCTTATAAAGCATGTTATCGTTCATCCGGTTGCAAACACTCTCAGCAATGACCGACTCCCGGCACCCGTCAAGGGAACATTTGAGTTCGCTCGATCCCCAACTTGCCAGGGCAAAATCGCGCGTTGCCTTCCGGGCGCTAAGGATAGCTTCGGCAAAATCGCGCGCCTGTTTGTAATTACCATTTAAAGGATGCGAAGCCCAGAAGAACTCAATAAAGTCTTTCACCTGCTGTACGGCCACTTCACGTTCAAAGCCCTTGATATTACCGAACACATCATTAGACAATTCATCCAAACGCCTGTGAATAGCTTCCTTGACGGCATCACCCAATTCAAAGGGATTACAACTGAGCATGGCAACTACCTTGTTAGGTGCGCTAAAATCAAATGACTTCAACTGCTCCAGGCTGCCCCTTTCAGGAGCCGGAAATATAAGGCATGATGAATCATCCCCGTTATACCGGACAACTTCCAATGCAGCCGTTTTTGCCAGTTCACTCAACAGCCAGGAGCCGAACCACAGATCGTGACTGCGCCGCGCTGTGGCAATAAAATCCTGCACCGGGCCGATGTGAAAAATGACCAGGTGTGTCCCATTCATTAGTCCATCCTTCCTCCGTATAATATTTTTAGTTCCCCTCAATACAGAGCATCCATGAACACCCTTTTTCGAGAGGAAATCGACCCTTGAAAACTGGAAATTAAATCATTGTGATGATGGTTGTTTTTCTCCATAGCCGTCGTGGTTGTGGGGTTTGTGGGTAACCATGAAATGGTTATCCATCAAACCCACAACCGGTATAAAATAAGCTTCCCTTTTGCTGCTGTCCCAGGCAAAATGTAATCGTGAGATTGCATTCTGGTGTAGGATTTTTCCTCCTTGAGGCCTAACCTCTGAAGAAAGACTTACACCCAGCCCATGGTTTGAACTTTTAACTCGTAGGTTGCACAACCTGCCGTTTCCCCTCCGTTGGCAGCAGACCGGGTGGAAAAAGGTACGATAGGTCCAGTGCTGATTTCGGCGAGGTTGATGACCTGCCATGGCGCCTGGGACCAGCAAGCAATTTTTCACTTACCAACACCGAAGGGAGGTGTTATCATGATTAAAACCTTATACATCGGCGTCGATGTCAGTATGAGTGACTTCAAGGCCCGTTACATGGATGACCGGGGAGAAGAAGTTGCCAAACGTCGGCTCTTCGAGAACAACCAGCCGGGATTGGATTCGTTCATTGCCTCAATCCTGCAAATAGGCCTGCTCCCATTAAATATTACCCGCGTTGTAATCGGCCTGGAATCCACTTCTGTTATGGCTGGCACCTGCAAATGGGATTGGCCTCCGATCACCGCCTAGCTCCCTATGAGCCACAGATTTACACCTTTAACCCCAAAGTTATCGCTAACTTTAAAAAGGCTTACGTTGACCTGCCCAAAGATGACTGGACGGATGCCTGGGTGATCGCGGACCGCCTGCGCTTCGGCCGCCTGCCGGAAAACAGCCAGGTGGATTTCCGCTATCTACCCCTGCAACGCTTGACCAGATTCAGGTATCACCTTACGCAGAGTATCACCCGGGAGAAAAACTACTTCCTGGCCAACCTCTTCCTGAAGTTTAACACCTTAAGCCAGGACGAAGTTTTCAGTAACCTGTTCGGGGCCACTTCCATAGCCTTGCTCACCGATTTCTTTTCTCCAGAAGAAATTGCGGCCCGACCGCTGGAAGATTTAATAGATTTCGTTATGGAGAAAGGGAAAAAACACTTTACCAACCCCAAGGCCACCGTCCAGGCTCTCAAAGATGCTGCCCGTAAAGCCCACAGGTTAAGGGGAGGTCTCTTGGAACCTGTTAACCTGATCCTGGCTACCAGCATCGAAACCATTCGTTGCCTGGAAAAGCAGGCAAGTATCATTGATAAAGCTATTGTCAAGGAACTGTCCCACTTCAGGCATACTCTCGACTCTGTGCCAGGCTTTGGCCCCGTTTTTTGCGCCGGCATAATCGCTGAAATAGGTGATATCCGCCGCTTCCCAAACGACTCTGCCTTGGCCAAATACGTCGGCTTGACCTGGAGGACTCATCAGTCAGGTGAATTCACAGCTGACGATACTCCATTAACCAAGACTGGTAATGTCTATTTGCGTTATTACTTTGTACAAGCTGCCAATTCCGTTCGCCGGTTTGAGCCGGAATATCAGCAGTTCTACGCCCGGAAATACCGGGAAAGCACTACCCACCATCATCGCCGTGCATTGGTTCTTACTGCGCGTAAATTAGTGCGCCTGGTTGATGCTCTGCTGCGCAGCAACCAACTTTACAAGTCCCAGGGGCAAAGGAGTGGTATAGCTTAATTGCCGATAACCGAGTTTCCATTTTTGCTACTTGCTTCCAGAACATCCTGGGTGCGGGGTAAGTTTTTGTTGCCTTTTTTAGCTCAAGTCCTTAAAAACTTTTTCCAAAGGATCTTGACATATTACCGTAGGTCTTTCTTTAAAAGCTCTCTGAACATCTTTTTTTCAGCATCTCGGTTTTTTATCAGCGCCCTTTTCTTGACTCTTCGCGCACTGCCTGGAGGTTTATTATTTCCGCCATCTCAAATTGAGGCGGTACGCTGTTGGCTACTGGCCGCAGGCGCGCCACCGCCGGAAAATAACCGCACCTTCCGTGCAGTTCTGCGAGGAGCGTTACGGCACTGATATTTAGAGAGGGTGGATTAACGATTAGCGGTGTTGTCTGCCACTCCTGAGGCGTAAGTCCTGTCTTATCCGCCATGGCCACGATTTGTGGGACAATGGGTTGCTGGGGATCGATCTGGGCACTGACTTCGATGACCCGCTCTACCTTTTTCTGGGCAAGCTCCTCAAGTCGCCGCAACTGCTCATGGGTAAAGGGATGAGAAAAGTTAATGAGAACCAAGAACATCTAGCCTCCTAGTGCCTTCTTTACTTCATCGACCAGCTTTCTTCGATCTTCTTCCGATAATTCTCCGTTTTGTGCAGAGGGAAGCTCAATTACTGTGATGCGGTGGGCGTCGGCAAGCTGCCGGTTATTTTTTTCCTCGTATTCACAGTCTAAGATGATAAACTTTTCAATATAAGTCCCAAGAAAGCGCTGCTCGGCAGCGGTTATTAATTGTTCTATAACTCTCTTTTTCTTAGCCTTATCGCCGCTCTTTACTTCAACAATTCCCACTTGGTTGCCGCAGCGAAGAACAAGATCAATTTCCAGGCCGCCATAAGGAACAGGTTTCACCGAATTCTTCACTTCGTCAAGTTCCGCCTTCAACACTGCGTGTACCATTTTTTCAAACTCATTCTTAAATTCATTAGTTTCAGTATAATTATCGTGATATGCTTTAATGTATAAATCAATATCTAGAACAGGAGGAATCTCGCTTTCATTCTTCAGTTCCGGACCACGCTCAGCAAACTGATAATAATAAACCACGCTTTTCTTTCCTTCGCTCTGCACATAAAGAAAAGGACAGAAAAATTGCTCCGCCAGGCGGTAGGCCGCCAGCGCCATAGGCTTGGTTCCGCCGGTAAGATTAAAAATAATTTTATTATGTTCCCATTTTTTCTCTTCAATGTATGCCTTTAATTTGCTCTCGATATCGACCATGTCATAAGGAGCAACATTTATAGGCTCGTCCTCAACTGAAACATTGCGTTCCTTAAGAACAGAACACAAGCGCTGGCTAATAATTTTAGTACGATCAGTACAAACCCAGACCAAATTTACTGGCTTTGCGTATAGCACAGCCAGTAAATTTGGTATTGGCTGTTCGCCAACTAAAGAAATCATTATTGTCTCATTCATAGCATCTATTTCCCTTCCATGATATTTTTATCTATTTGTTGATTGTTAAACGATTCGCTTCTCACACCTACGTCTTCATCAGAGTAAAATACGGCGCAAACTCGGCAATCAGCCTGTGCCGGTCCACATTACCCTCAGGGTAACCCAGCCACTCACGAAGTTTATCATAAACTCCCCTGAGCTGGTTGGCCACCGTTTGCTCCCGCTTGAAAAGGGCACCGGCAATGGCGGCATTATCCAGACCCCGGCAGGCCAGACGGACCACCTCCCTTTCGGCCCGCGTCAGCCAGCGCTCGATGAACTCCCGCTGCCGTTTTACCTGGCCGGCGCGGCTGATTTTCTCATGCCAGGCCACCACTTCGGCAGGGTCGTTGAGCTCAGCGACAGTCTGCATCAATGCCCCGGCCTCGCTCCAGCGCAGTACGGGCACGGGCACCAGCCGGACCCCCTGCCCCGGCGGTAGGTGCAGCCGGCGGGCTGCGCCGGGCTGCCAGCCTTCCGTAACCAGGTGCCAGACATAATCCTCCGGCCCGAAAAGAAGCTGGGCAACCACCATGCCCATTATGCCCATGACTTTGCGGCCGCCTGACACGCACAGGTGCACAACGTACCCCGTCTGGCGGGCGCGGCGAATTTCCACGTAAAGGGTGCGCAGGAGGCTATGCATCTCTTCATCGGTGCAAAAATCACCTGCCATTCCTTCTGCCGAAGCAACTGGAACAGCTCTCAACTGGACGCCGGGGTAAGCCGCCCTTCGAAACTCTTCCTCAATAACTCTCAGAGCTTCCTGCACCCTGGGTGTTTTTGTGCAGATCACCACTGTTTCGCTGATAGTCCAGCCGCCGGCCAGCAGCATGTCCAGCGTAATGGTCACCACCTGCGGCTCCACGCCCAGGGTGGCCACCAGTATCGCGGGCCGTCGGTTGCGTTTTTCTGAAGGAATGGGGAGAGTGCTCAGATTACCACCTTCCTTCTCTATAGATAAAATAATGATTCCATCCGCTGGGGGCATGCGTTGAACATTGTGTACGGGAGGGTCTACCTCCGGGCAGGGGATTTGTTTTCCACCCTATACCAAAACGACCGGCAAAACCAGGCTAGAGACTACTAATTTAATTGGTAATCATTTACCATGTTCATTATAATGACTATCCGCTACTAAGACGGATTTGGCTTTTGGTGAGCAGATTATCGATTAAGGTTCGGAAATATTCCGCATCCGTAGATTAATCATATAAGGATTAACTCTTTCGGAAAGGCAATTACCCACTGTTGGAGCGGGTCCAAAGTGAACTTGCCGTGATATATGCGTTCACAATTTTGCTTCCCACAATACAATAAGTATAATTTTTATGTCAGGAGAACTTTTTTAAAATCAATTCATTGGATATCCCTATATAACAGTACAAGCCAGAATTCAATATTTTTCAACATGTTTTTCAACAAATTTTATTACATATTTCGACATTATTTTACATTGATAATAGTAGAATGATAATAAATAATTAATAGAAAAGTATCAAGACTAATAAATACTTTATTGATTTTTTGAGTTCAATAATGACGTCGTTAAATATATACAAGATTCAATTAATGTTATAATTAATGAAATATTAATATGAGAATTATTGAAGAGTCAATTAAAGAGCTTATTTATAGGCGGTGACATCCCGATGGAGGAGCATGATCTGTATGTAAGCGGAACCCTTGTATGGTACTACTACATTTGCCCGCGGGAAGTTTGGCTAATCAGTCACCAAATAACACCCGATCAAGATGACTCCAATGTCTCTCTCGGACGTTTCATCCAAGACTATTCCTACCCGAGAGAACGCAAGGAGCTTGCTGTAGGGCACAGCAAAATGGACGTGTTCAAGGTAGGTAACGGAGAGTTGATTATAGGTGAAGTTAAAAAAACCTCCAAATACCGGCAGAGTGCACGGATGCAGTTGGCCTTCTATCTTGATGAACTGAAGCAGCGGGGCGTGAAAGCCATAGGCGAACTGCGTTTCCCCCGGGAAAAACAGCGTGAAGAAGTTATTTTGGATGAAGAGACAGAGAAAGAACTTGACCGTACCAAACGTGAGATATTACGTATCCTCTACCTACCCCACCCCCCTATTCCTGTTAAAATAAAGTTCTGTAAAAATTGCGCCTATGCTGAGTTTTGCTGGTCCTGAAGGAGCGGATCAAGTTGAAGAAAACGTTATATATTTTCTCAAATGGTGAACTGGTTAGAAAAGATAACACCCTTTGCTTTGAAAGTGAAGAAGCCAAAAAGTTCATACCGGTGGAAGATACTGGAGAAATCATGGTTTTCGGGGAAGTTACCGTCAACAAAAAATTGCTTGAGTTCCTCTCCCAGAAGGAAATAATACTCCATTTTTTTAGTCATTACGGTTATTATATGGGTTCCTTTTATCCAAGGGAACACTTAAACTCCGGTTACATGACCTTAAAGCAGGCCGAACACTACCTGGATGAAGAAAAACGCCTTACTATTGCCCGGGAAATAGTATATGGGGCGGCGAGAAATATCCGTCAGGTTCTGAAGTATTATCAAAGCCGTGAGAAAAACGTAAATGAGATTCTTAAGTCGGTGGAAAAGCTTCTGGAGACAATTAACGAATGTCAGGATACCACCTCTTTAATGGGCATCGAAGGTAATATACGGGATCAATATTATAAAGCATTTGATAATATAATCGGGAATCCAGACTTTGTTTTTCAAGTGCGCAGCAGGCGTCCCCCCAAAAATTATCTTAACACACTTATCAGCTTTGGCAACTCTTTACTATATACTATTTGCCTCAGTGAGATTTACAAAACTCACATGGACCCTCGCATTGGTTACCTGCATGCTACTAACTTCCGCCGTTTCACTTTAAACTTAGATCTGGCGGAAATATTTAAGCCGATAATCATAGACCGCATTATTTTTACCCTGATCGGTAAAAAAATGATTACAAAACAGGACTTTGACCAGGATACGGAAGGAATTATGCTTAAAGAAAAAGCTAAAAAGTGCTTTGTCGAGGAGTTGGATGAAAAGCTAAAAACCACAATTAATCACAGGGACATTGGGCGACAGGTTTCTTACCGGAGGCTAATTCGTCTGGAGCTTTATAAAATAGAAAAGCACTTGATCGGTGAAAAAGAGTACAATGCGTTTATAGCCAGGTGGTAATAAATATTTTTGTGTGGTGTTTGCATTGTTCATAATTTTGGTTTATGATGTCAATCAAAAGAGAGTTGGCAAGGTATTGAAAAAATGCCGTCAGTATCTGCATTGGGTTCAAAACTCTGTTCTGGAAGGTGAGATTTCAGACACTAATTTAAAAAAACTGAAGATGGAACTGGAACGCATCATAAGAAAAGATGAGGATTCTGTTATTTTTTATAATTTAAGGACTACAAAATATTCTTCCAGGGAAATAATCGGTTTAGAAAAAGGCAGCCAGGAAAATATTATATAAATCTTCCCACCATTCTGTCGTCGACCTGCAATAGCGTATAAATGCTTTTAAATCGACGACAATAAAAACCATGATAAAACCAAATATATTAAGACTTGCTCAAAAATAGTTTAGAAGATTATTAATGAAATCCAAATTTAAAAAGTCTTATTTTTAGGGCTTTTTGACGGGATTTTAGTTTACCTATGAGGAATTGAAACTTAGAGGAGGGCCTTTTTATTCCGCCCCGCCGCCCCCCAGATTTTAGTTTACCTATGAGGAATTGAAACTATAATAATACTATTATTGCAAGAAATTTAATAACGATTTTAGTTTACCTATGAGGAATTGAAACTTACATAACAACATATTTGTTTTTGTGTTTCTAACGATTTTAGTTTACCTATGAGGAATTGAAACTGATTTTGAAAACATTGCAGAAGAGATGCTATTATGATTTTAGTTTACCTATGAGGAATTGAAACAGCGTCCAATACTCTCTAAGATATGCCCTAAGTTCCGATTTTAGTTTACCTATGAGGAATTGAAACTCTCCTGTTATGTCATCAAAAAATTCATTATTCTTTGATTTTAGTTTACCTATGAGGAATTGAAACATTGATATTCTTTCACAACACACCCCCTTTTAACTAAAGATTTTAGTTTACCTATGAGGAATTGAAACCAGTAGTGATTGACGAAGTACATGAAGCAAAAAATAGAGATTTTAGTTTACCTATGAGGAATTGAAACTCGCAAAGGTGAGCGCACCTAGTAGCCGGGATAAGAGATTTTAGTTTACCTATGAGGAATTGAAACCTGGGAGGCGGGCAAACACAAAATATGGATGCGCCCGGATTTTAGTTTACCTATGAGGAATTGAAACTTTGACAACCTGGGCGAAAAGGACCCGGACACAATCGATTTTAGTTTACCTATGAGGAATTGAAACTCTCCTCCAGCAGTCGGTAGAAAAACTTATACATTTCAGATTTTAGTTTACCTATGAGGAATTGAAACAAACCGCTCTATCCAGCAAGGCCCCGGTGGACCCAGATTTTAGTTTACCTATGAGGAATTGAAACCTGCAAATGGAATTGATACCTCTACTATCACAGCCAAGATTTTAGTTTACCTATGAGGAATTGAAACACCTCGCCCACTTCTTCCCGCAGACCGTTATAGCCCCGATTTTAGTTTACCTATGAGGAATTGAAACGATCAAAACGTGATTATTGACATTACAAACAATAACGATTTTAGTTTACCTATGAGGAATTGAAACGCATATCATATGCAAGGGTTTGGTTGGAAAGAAGTTCTGATTTTAGTTTACCTATGAGGAATTGAAACCCATGTGGACATTAAAAAGGATATACAAAACCAACCTAGATTTTAGTTTACCTATGAGGAATTGAAACCGAATTTCTACCTGGTTTCTGTTATTGATGAAACAGGATTTTAGTTTACCTATGAGGAATTGAAACTATATTACTACCGTCAGAATCGATTCTGGCGCGTTGATTTTAGTTTACCTATGAGGAATTGAAACACGGGGAAAGACAAGGAGCAGTGGTACAGCAACAAAGGATTTTAGTTTACCTATGAGGAATTGAAACTGTCATATATAGAAGTATTTTCAAATATTCTGCTTTGATTTTAGTTTACCTATGAGGAATTGAAACATAAGTGGCTAGATAAAGTCATATCTGAATTAAATAGATTTTAGTTTACCTATGAGGAATTGAAACGTTCTGCACACTTAAAATCTGTCGGCTGGACTAAATTCCGATTTTAGTTTACCTATGAGGAATTGAAACAAGTTTGCTCTTGTTCTTTTGCGAAAAGGATATACGATTTTAGTTTACCTATGAGGAATTGAAACATTCAATCCTGTTAGGACGCGGAGCACCAGTACAAAGATTTTAGTTTACCTATGAGGAATTGAAACAAAGGGGTTCGCCGTCAGTGCCAGTACCAACAACCGATTTTAGTTTACCTATGAGGAATTGAAACATGAAACACTTTAATGCAAGGACAGCAGAGGAATTGATTTTAGTTTACCTATGAGGAATTGAAACTGATTCATTATCTGCGAGTGCAAAAGAATTAGCGCAAGATTTTAGTTTACCTATGAGGAATTGAAACTCAAGGGGTTGAAGGATGCGGTCAAGGGGATTATCTGGATTTTAGTTTACCTATGAGGAATTGAAACGGCCTGGCTGTCAGGCCGGCCGGAGAGATAGCGTGTCGATTTTAGTTTACCTATGAGGAATTGAAACTTAAGCACGACATTGCCGTCCCCGTCCCTTAGGACGATTTTAGTTTACCTATGAGGAATTGAAACACAGACAAGGCGGTGCAAAACGATGACCAAAGCCCAAGATTTTAGTTTACCTATGAGGAATTGAAACAAAATTCTCTCCTTTCCGCCCGTTCGCCCGGGCCAGATTTTAGTTTACCTATGAGGAATTGAAACACATACTCGACACTTACGGGGGTTTCGCGTACCTCGGCGATTTTAGTTTACCTATGAGGAATTGAAACGCGAGTGGGAATTAATTGATACTATTGGTTAAGGGGCGATTTTAGTTTACCTATGAGGAATTGAAACCCTGTACATGCAGACGTTCCCACATCGATCAACCCTCCGATTTTAGTTTACCTATGAGGAATTGAAACTATTTTAAATAGTGAAGGTGTGGCGGATTACAATACGATTTTAGTTTACCTATGAGGAATTGAAACACTGAAATAGATTGGATTCGCAGCCTACGCAATCAGTGATTTTAGTTTACCTATGAGGAATTGAAACAGAAATGTGGCGATACATACGCTACCATATGGCACAGATTTTAGTTTACCTATGAGGAATTGAAACCCCCCTTGGGGGATCCGGATGCTCCGCAGTTGTCCGATTTTAGTTTACCTATGAGGAATTGAAACAAGATTATACTAGAAATAAAACTAATACAGAATGGGATTTTAGTTTACCTATGAGGAATTGAAACTACCAAATCAAAGCTGTCAAGTCTTTCGGTGATGTCGATTTTAGTTTACCTATGAGGAATTGAAACAAGGAGATCCCAATATACATCTGCCGTTGCAGTTGGGATTTTAGTTTACCTATGAGGAATTGAAACTCTAATACGCCCTTGTTACTGTTTTGAGTTGTTAATGATTTTAGTTTACCTATGAGGAATTGAAACTGTGACACAATGCGCTTGTGTCACATTGGTCACTCCGATTTTAGTTTACCTATGAGGAATTGAAACAGGCATTGCCGGAGGTATGGCAAAGTTGACAGTTTTATGAGATTTTAGTTTACCTATGAGGAATTGAAACTCTAGTTGAATGGAAAAACCAGACTAGGCAGTCACGATTTTAGTTTACCTATGAGGAATTGAAACAGAGGCACACCGCAGTATAGGCAGTGGGTAGCCTCGATTTTAGTTTACCTATGAGGAATTGAAACTCGGCTGGGACACAGCTGGGGAAATTCGTTGTTGTTGGATTTTAGTTTACCTATGAGGAATTGAAACCGACATAAGGAGGGTTGTTGTTGATATGGCTGAGATTGATTTTAGTTTACCTATGAGGAATTGAAACTCCCAAGGTCATTTCCTCCGCCGCATTTTGGATTTTTGATTTTAGTTTACCTATGAGGAACTGAAACTTATAAAACCGGAAGATTGCTTAAGTACCGAATATGGATTTTAGTTTACCTATGAGGAATTGAAACTCTGCGGACAGGGAGTTTTGCAGTTAAGCGAAGTAAGGATTTTAGTTTACCTATGAGGAATTGAAACTATCAGCCAGGTTGATAATCGCTATCGTGAAAAGCTTAGATTTTAGTTTACCTATGAGGAATTGAAACCTGTACTTCCGTTTTTGGTACTGTTGGTTGTTTGGTGATTTTAGTTTACCTATGAGGAATTGAAACTAAAAACACTGAATAAGAGCTTTTTCCTGAACTCCTCCGATTTTAGTTTACCTATGAGGAATTGAAACCCGGCCAGGTAAACTATACCATTTTTCATGTTTGCGATTTTAGTTTACCTATGAGGAATTGAAACTAGGAAGCCTGAAAATCGGATTAAATGCAGCTTCGAGATTTTAGTTTACCTATGAGGAATTGAAACTCCCAATATACCGCAACGTTTCCCTGGGACTGCTGGATTTTAGTTTACCTATGAGGAATTGAAACTGTGACACAAGAGCATTGTGTCACATTGGTCACTCCGATTTTAGTTTACCTATGAGGAATTGAAACTTTTTACTTTGTTTTTGATAAATTTTTTATATAAAAAGATTTTAGTTTACCTATGAGGAATTGAAACTAATATAATTGCTGCTGGAGTAGGTATAACATTAAGATTTTAGTTTACCTATGAGGAATTGAAACATTTTTCATCGTCTTTTGAAACTCTAGCGTACGCAGATTTTAGTTTACCTATGAGGAATTGAAACTCGTTGGTAAGATAATAGCTGTCCAGGCTCAGGAAGATTTTAGTTTACCTATGAGGAATTGAAACCCGGACATCGTTTGATGTACTCCAGGCTGACCGGCGATTTTAGTTTACCTATGAGGAATTGAAACCAAGATTTCCAAACCTTGCACCGCTGGCTTTGTTTGCGATTTTAGTTTACCTATGAGGAATTGAAACCACTGTCCTGAGAACGCCACAGCCCGCAGGCCGGAAAAGGATTTTAGTTTACCTATGAGGAATTGAAACAATTCGGCTTGTAGGGATTCGCCCCGCTTTGCGGCGGATTTTAGTTTACCTATGAGGAATTGAAACTCTTCCTTATATTATGTAGAAAGTCTTCTGTGTTCCGATTTTAGTTTACCTATGAGGAATTGAAACACCGATGTGCTGCAAGAGGTTGTCCACCGGCAGGTGCGATTTTAGTTTACCTATGAGGAATTGAAACATAATTGTTTTAAAATATTCGTTTTCAATCCATTCAGATTTTAGTTTACCTATGAGGAATTGAAACTACACTGCACCAGCCAATACAACGGCACAAATAACGATTTTAGTTTACCTATGAGGAATTGAAACTTTTCTGCGCCTTTCTGGACATAGGCGCAGGCATGCATGATTTTAGTTTACCTATGAGGAATTGAAACTTTTATAGCTAGTATGGGATATGCTTGAATAGAAAAGATTTTAGTTTACCTATGAGGAATTGAAACAGCATAGTCAGGATATTGGTGATGTGCCCCCACCGGGATTTTAGTTTACCTATGAGGAATTGAAACAAAATATTCTTTCCTACCCATCTTTCAAACCTTTTCGATTTTAGTTTACCTATGAGGAATTGAAACAGCCAGATAAAGGCTGCTGCTGTGTCTGGAGGATAGGATTTTAGTTTACCTATGAGGAATTGAAACCTTTGAGACCGGCGGATGCAAATCCTCCGGTAGCGCGGATTTTAGTTTACCTATGAGGAATTGAAACCCTGCCCGGTCGCTTTCGTGGCGGGCTTCCGGATTAGAGATTTTAGTTTACCTATGAGGAATTGAAACGCCCGGGCGATGACGTTCAAAATATCCTGCCTGGTTCGATTTTAGTTTACCTATGAGGAATTGAAACCCGCCGCCGAAAGAAAAAATAGTCCCCCTGACGACGATTTTAGTTTACCTATGAGGAATTGAAACCGGCGAGCTTAGAACAGACGATATTTCGGCATGGAGATTTTAGTTTACCTATGAGGAATTGAAACAATTCCCTTCTTCCACTTTTGCCTTTTGGCTACCTCTGATTTTAGTTTACCTATGAGGAATTGAAACATGTCCATAGGGTATAAATTTACTACCGTCAAAACGATTTTAGTTTACCTATGAGGAATTGAAACTTGATGTAAAAATCATTATGTCTGAGTATCCGCGTAGATTTTAGTTTACCTATGAGGAATTGAAACTAACCTATATAATCTTTTTGTACTGGTGCTCCACGGATTTTAGTTTACCTATGAGGAATTGAAACATCTTCACCTCCGCCATAATCCCCAGGCGAATCATGATTTTAGTTTACCTATGAGGAATTGAAACACCTATCCTCCAACCGCCCTTCCCGATCAGCTAAACACGATTTTAGTTTACCTATGAGGAATTGAAACCATTAATAACAGTTTCTAAAATGCTGCCATCTTTTGATTTTAGTTTACCTATGAGGAATTGAAACAGGAACCGCCGGGCTACTTCGAGGAGCTGGCGGTAAGATTTTAGTTTACCTATGAGGAATTGAAACCGCCGAAATAAACGGGCACAAGAAACAGGTCTACAGATTTTAGTTTACCTATGAGGAATTGAAACTTGCGTCAGAAAACCGCCTATCATCGCTATACGGTCGATTTTAGTTTACCTATGAGGAATTGAAACATATCATGGCCAATGTCATCTACTCCAACAGTCAGATTTTAGTTTACCTATGAGGAATTGAAACAACTAACCTGATTACGACAATGCGTGTCGCAATCCGATTTTAGTTTACCTATGAGGAATTGAAACTCCTTGCTTTCTTCCTGAGCCTGGACAGCTATTATCTGATTTTAGTTTACCTATGAGGAATTGAAACAAAGGCAACGTGGGGAATATGACAGCCCCCGTGCTGTGATTTTAGTTTACCTATGAGGAATTGAAACGGGGTTTCGATAGTCTCTGAAGGTTTTTCTAGGTAGATTTTAGTTTACCTATGAGGAATTGAAACTCAAGTATCTCTGTTTCAATATGTTCCCTTTCAATTTGATTTTAGTTTACCTATGAGGAATTGAAACTCATCTCCCGCCGTCGGGTATATGAATTATTTCAACGATTTTAGTTTACCTATGAGGAATTGAAACACGTTCAGTGTCTCGATAAATGGCTCAACAGTAATGATTTTAGTTTACCTATGAGGAATTGAAACGTTCATGACGGCGAAAAGGTGAAGGTCGAGAAGGGATTTTAGTTTACCTATGAGGAATTGAAACCTCGCGACAGTACGGGCAGGAGTTTGAAGAACTAATCCGATTTTAGTTTACCTATGAGGAATTGAAACATTCATACTAACTTACTTATATTTAAAAATATACTAAGATTTTAGTTTACCTATGAGGAATTGAAACTCAAACTCTGAAGCCCACTTATTCAGATTATCCGGCGATTTTAGTTTACCTATGAGGAATTGAAACAGACAGGGGGTGCTTGCCAGCTACGGCAGCCAGAAGATTTTAGTTTACCTATGAGGAATTGAAACCAAGCACACTGAAAGCAAGTGTGCTTGCTAAATAAGATTTTAGTTTACCTATGAGGAATTGAAACTATTCCCCGCCAGTCTTTGATCGCCTCCAGGTGATCAAGATTTTAGTTTACCTATGAGGAATTGAAACAGATCGACAGCGACCCAATGGAGAAAGCGGCGACCGAGATTTTAGTTTACCTATGAGGAATTGAAACTATTCTTCGCATAAATCATTTTCTTCAATTATTTCCGATTTTAGTTTACCTATGAGGAATTGAAACAGGCTAATGGATTGTATAAGGTGCCCGATGGAATGCCGATTTTAGTTTACCTATGAGGAATTGAAACTTAAGAAACTAAACCTAATTCTTTTGCTTTAGATTGATTTTAGTTTACCTATGAGGAATTGAAACAAGAAGCTGGGCCATGATTATAGAAGTGCCAAGAAGATTTTAGTTTACCTATGAGGAATTGAAACAGTATAAAGCCGCCGAACGCGGTATCGCCGTGGTCTGATTTTAGTTTACCTATGAGGAATTGAAACCTACCTGGACGGGCAGGAGGTTTTCCCGGAGGATTTGGATTTTAGTTTACCTATGAGGAATTGAAACCTTTTTTGACCTGGTGTGGGGACAAGCGGATAGCATCCGATTTTAGTTTACCTATGAGGAATTGAAACAAAACTGCTGCCATATGGAATATGTCCGCTGGTCCTCGTATAATAGATTTAGGACCACCGAACAGCCATAATTCCAGTTAAGGAACTATATGGATGATGGATGGTAGTTTGGGAACCGGTTCCCTTAAATTACGGGTACCGAAGCCAATAAAATCAAGTA
>NZ_QFFZ01000062.1 GCF_004369225.1 Pelotomaculum propionicicum | reverse complement strand
GACCAGCACCTCGGCCTTAATCCTGACGGGCGGGCTGTACCCGGATGTCAAGGTTATCTCCCGCGCGGCGGAGAAGGGTGTCCCGGTAATCCTGGTGCACAGCGACACTTACACTACTATTGAAAAACTCTCCGAGGTTTCGAGGCGGATCAGGCCTGACAACGCCAGCGATATCAAAATAGCGGTGGAGAGTATTGACCGGCACTGTGACTGGCAGAAAATCATTGGCTCCCTGCATAACAACCAGGATGAATATTGTTTGGGTTAAATGGAGGTCTTTGGGTAAAGGCAGCTGAGCTGCCTTTTTCCTGCTTTTTAAAGAGAGTTAATGATTATTGTGAAGAAATGCACACTCCTGTGCAAAATATAACACCGCCTGATCAAAAGCTGCGAGCATTCCTGTAAATATTGCCTCTCATCTTGATAGACATAGTGGATGATGCTTGAGATTAAGCAATAATCCCGGATTTTAAAAAAGACTGAAGGAATATGGTGATAGAAGTTGGTGTGGCATGGGTTTTGCTTTATTTATATTCCAACACTAAATCCTTTTCAGGCTCATGCAAAATTGAAGGGAGATGTTAATTTGACCAGGGTTAGAGTTGGTGTGGCGGGTTACGGTGTTATCGGCCAGCGTCTAGCAGACGGTGTGGCGCGTCAGGAGGATATGGAATTAGTCGGTATTGTCGACGTGGAACCGACATTATCCTTAAGGGCGCTGGCAGAGAGAGGAATGCCGTACAAACTTTATTGCGCTGTTCCCGAAAAAAGCAATTCGCTCGAAGAAGCGGGTATTCCGGTAACAGGTACAGCTAACGACCTTTTTAGCAAGGTTGATGTCATGTTGGATGCCACCAATGCGGGTGTGGGGCGTAAAAATAAAGAATTGTATGTGCGGCACGGGATCAAAGGAATTTTCCAGGGGGGCGAAAAGAACGATATCGCGGATACTTTCTTTCACGGTTATGCCAACTACGAAAAAGGTGTAGGCAAGAATTTTCTAAAACTCACTTCCTGTAACACCACGGGGCTTATACGTGCTGTGGACTGTCTGGACAGGGCGATCGGCATTGAGAGGGTTGCGATAACGATTATCCGCCGTGTTGCCGACCCCGGTGACACGCACCGCGGTCTGGTTGATGTTTCTCTGGTCGAGCCGGTGCCTAATCACCAGGCGGTGGACCTGATGACAATAATGCCGCATATTGACGCTACGGGGCTCTTAGTACACGTGCCAACCACGCACGGCCACATCATCAGTGTGGTGGCAACTCCCAAGAAAACCATCAGCAAGGACAGTATTATCAGCTTGTTTAAACAGCATCCCAGGATCAGGGTCGTAAAAATCGCGGACGGCTTCAATTCAAATGCGGCCATGTTCCGGTATGCGCGCGACTTGGGCCATATGCGCGGTGATATGTACGAAATAGCGGTATTTGAAGAGACAGTCGCTTTCAGCGGCAATAATATTTTGTTCGCGATTAACATACCGCAGGAATCTGTTGTGATACCGGAAAGTATGGATGCTGTGCGGGCGTGCATGCAAATGCAAAAAACAAGAGATGAGGCGGTAGCCATGACTAACCGGTACCTGGGATTAAAAGCACGCAGTTAAAGGAAGGACAAGCTATGAAGCTAGGAATTCACACCCTTGACGACTATCAATTAAAGGGAAAGGTGGTACTGTGCCGGGTTGATATTAACTCACCCATTAACCATAGTGACGGCCGGTTAAAAGATGCAACAAGAATTGAGCGGTGTCTGCCCACTATTCGTGAGCTTTCAGAAAAAGGCGCGAAAACAGTTCTATTAGCGCACCAGGGCGGTGACCTGGAATATAAAAATTTTGCCTCCCTGGTGAACCATGCCGGAGTTTTATCAGAACTGTTAGGGAGGCCGGTTAAATTCATCGATGATGTTTGCGGACCGGCAGCTCGCGCCGGCATAAAAGAATTGAACGATGGAGAAATACTGCTGCTTGAAAATGTCCGCTACATGTCCGAAGAGATGACTCTCTTTGAGACTAAACTAAACCTGAGCGCAAAAGATCAGAGCAAAACCATCGTGGTCAGCAAGCTGGCGCCGCTGGCGGATTTATATGTTTGTGACGCTTTTGCCGCCGCCCACCGTTCCCAGCCAACCCTGGTGGGTTTTGAAGAAGTTTTGCCCGCCGCGATGGGCAGGCTGTTTGAAGAGGAGCTTTCGGTCCTCAGCGGCATTGTTGAAAACCCCGGGCGGCCTTGCCTGTTCATCCTGGGTGGGGCCAAAATCCAGGACGCTTTTATCATTATGTCCAAAGTTCTAAGCAATGGGATCGCGGATGAAGTCCTGACCGGAGGACTGGTGTCCAATATAATGCTCAAGGCGCATGGGACAGATATTGGAGAACCGTCTGCACAGTTTCTGAAGAAGAATGATCTGAGTGTTTACATCGGCCAGGCCAAGCAGCTCATCAGTTCTTTCAGGGATAAAATTATAATCCCTGAGGACTTAGCCTATGACGAAAAGGGAAGACAGGAAGTCGGTGTTGACCACCTGCCGGTTGCCCATTTATTAACTGATATCGGGCATAAAACTGTAAAAGGGTATGCCGGCAGGATTAAGAAGGCAAAGACCATCTTTATCAACGGCCCCATGGGCGTTTTTGAAAAAGACGAGACTGATTATGGCACCAGGAGTATCTGGAATGCTGTCGCTGATGCGGATGCTTTTTCAATCATTGGCGGCGGGGACAGTATAGCAGCAATAAACAAATTCGGGCTAAAAGAAAAATTCTCGTATATTTGTACAGCAGGCGGCGGATTAGTGCGCTTTTTAAGCGGCGATGAGCTGCCGGTGGTAAAGGCCCTGCGGGAAGGGGCTGTTAAATTCCCTTTATGATTGGTGTTCAAAGGTATTTACGCAAGTTTTAAAGGAGGAAAAATTATTGGTGCAAAAAGCATATAAAATCGCGACCATCCCAGGGGATGGAGTCGGCTATGAGGTAATCGAGCAGGGAGTAGCCGTATTAGAGGAAGCAGTCAAAAATTCCAATGTGTCTCTTGAATTCACCTTCTTCCCCTGGGGTTCGGATTATTATATCGATAACGGCATGATGATGCCAAAGGATGCTCTGGAGATTTTAAAGGGATTTGACGCCATTTACCTGGGAGCAATAGGTGACCCGCGTGTTCCCGACCATGTCAGCCTGGGCATGCTTTTAGAAATCCGCAAGGGGTTTGACCAGTATATAAATCTAAGGCCGATTGAGTTGTTGGAAGGTATTGATTCTCCGATCAAACTTGCCCCCGGGGCTGTGATAGATATGGTAGTGGTCCGGGAAAACACGGAAGGCGAGTATAGTTCAGTAGGCGGCAGGTTTAAAAAAGGGACCCCGGATGAAGTCGCACTGCAGACCGGGGTATTCTCCCGCAAAGGGACGGAGCGGGTCATCCGCTACGCTTTTGACCTGGCCAGAAAACGCGCCGCCGCAGGCAACGGCGAAAAAGCTCCGATGGTTACTAATTGTACCAAATCAAACGCGCTGAATTACTCAATGGTGCTTTGGGATGAAGTATACGACTGTGTTGCCGCGGAATACAAAGAGGTTGCCAGGGACAAGGCCCTGGTTGACGCCCTTTGCATGTGGATGGTGCGCAAGCCCCAGTATTTTGATGTGATTGTAGCCTCCAACCTTTTCGGAGACATTATTACGGATTTGGGCGCTGCCATACAAGGCGGGATGGGTGTAGCGGCCGGCGGCAATATCAATCCGGAAAAAGTTTACCCTTCCATGTTTGAACCGATTCATGGCTCCGCGCCAAAGTATAAGGGCAAATATGTGTCCAACCCGGTAGCGACAATTCTTGCCGGAGCGATGATGCTAGATTTTCTTGGCGCTGTTGATGAAGGTAAGGCAGTCCTTGACGCGGTTAAATCAGTCCTTAAGGAAAAAAAGGTGCGCACCTACGACCTGGGAGGCAACTCTTCCACAAAGGATGTTGGCAGGGCGATAATTGAGGCGATTGGGAATAACCAAATAGATGCTTAGCCAGTTTTAAATAATATAGGGGAGGTCTTAAAGTGCTTCAAAAACTATCCGGTTTCCGTTCGGCAAGGAACATTATCTTTGGAGTTGACGCGCTGCAAGAAATAACTAACGTTGTCAAGGAGCTGAAGGGCAGCAGAGTATTGATTCTAACTGACCAGGGTGTTATGAAGGCCGGGATACCCGGACTGGCTAAAAACATCCTTGTGCGGGATGGAATTGAAACTGAAATTTATGACAAAGTCCAGCCTGAGCCAACGATTGAGAGCTTTGAAGAATGCCTGCAGTTTGCCAGGGAAGGTAAATTCAACCTGGTCGTTGGTATCGGCGGCGGGAGTTCCATGGACATATGCAAGCTGATTTCAGCCATGCTGGCCAATCCCGGCAAGGTCCAGGACTATTTTGGAGTCAACCTGCTAAAGAATCAAGGGATCCCTAAAATAGCCATTCCCACAACTTCCGGAACCGGCAGTGAAGTTACTGCCATCGGTATTCTCAAAGATGTGGAACAAGAATTAAAAATTGGCGTGGTGAGTCCTTACAATTATCCCGACGCCGCCATAGTCGATCCTCTGCTCACTTTAAAACTGCCCCCCAAAGTAACCGCTTCAACCGGCATGGACGCGCTTACACACGCTATTGAAGCTTATACCTCTTTAGGAGCCAGCCCGATTACCGATGTTTTGGCTGAAAAAGCAATGGCGTTGATTGCTTCAAGTTTACGTACCGCAGTATCAAACGGTTCTGACGTGCAGGCCAGGTATAACATGTCTTTAGGGAGCCTGCTGGCGGGCATTGCTTTTGCCAATGCCGGCGTTACCGCTGTGCACGCGCTGTCCTTCCCGCTGGGCGGAGCGTTTGAAGTACCCCATGGCGTGGCTAATACGGTTATGCTCCCCTATGTTATGGAATATAATTATGTGGCTAATTTAAATAAGTTTGCCAGGGTGGCCGAGTTAATGGGTGAAAAAATCAGCCAGCTTTCAGCCCGGGAAGCCGCGGCCAAATCCATTGAATCTGTTAAAGCATTAGCTTATGATATTGAAGTGCCTGTGGGTCTTAGAGAAATCAATGTGCCGGAAACAGCGATAAAACAACTGGCGGAGGGCGCGGCGACTGTTACCAGGATACTGGTTAACAACCCGCGTCAAATGAGCCTTGCTGATATAACCAGGATTTTTGAGAAGGCCATGGCGAATTAACACTGCAGTACCATTAAAATGAGGTCATATCCTTGAAAACAAAGCTGATCAGTTGTATATCCACAAAAAACGAGGCTCTGTGGTTGGGGGCAGGGGAAAATATCGATTATGAATTCCTTGATTTCTCTTACCACGCCAATAACTCTAAACTGCACAGCAGGTTACAGGAGATTATTGACCAAAGCCAGGACTATGACCTGATCTCCCTTGCCTGCGGCAATTGTTCAAATTGTTCAGCCGGTCTCTACTCAGATCGGGTCCCGCTGCTGCTCCCGGCAACCAGTGACTGCATAGGGCTTTTACTAGGGTCGGAAGAACAGCGCAAAAAATTGCATTGCCAAAATCCCGCCACGTATTATTTCAGCCAGGGTTGGCTTGATTACGGACGAAACCCTCTGGTTGAATACCAGGAATATGTTGAAATCTACGGGGAAGAAAGAGCCAGGAATTTAATTGGATCTCTTTATGGACGTTATGAAAGGGCTGTTTTAATAATAACGCCGGGGATAAAAAACATTAATAAGTATCGCCAAAAGCTCAAGGATATAACAACTTTTTTTAATTGGCAGGCAGGTGAGGTTATAGGTAATCTCAACCTGTTGTACCTTGTGGTTAAAGGTATCAGGGGACCGGGAACCGTATATGTGGAACCTGGCAATAAGGTCTGTGTTTGATTAAAACTGGGAAACGAGCATAATTACTACCTTAATAAATTACTTAACCGATTACACAGCAGGGGGGTATACCCCCTGTTTTCTTTTTACCGCCGCGACATCTTTAACATTACATAATTGATTTTCTTGCTTAAGTTGTCAATTTATTGAATGGGTATATTCTTTTTTAAATATTCCACAAAATGGATTGCATCTGTTTGCAGGGATTTTCCTTTTTGATTAAAAATTATATATTCCGTCTGTGGGAGGGGTGGATCTGTTTGAATAATCTGGAGTGAGCCTGTTTTCAGTTCATTATTTACACTAATCGATGATATAAGGCCGAAATAGTTTGTATTTTGCAGGAGCACCCTTTTTACCGACTCGGCATGGTCCAGTTCCATCGAACTTTTGATTTTCAGAGGTAATTGAGCAAAAAAAGTGTTTAATACTTCCCGGATAGTAGAGTATGAAGGTGGGAGGATTAGTAAATAATTATTTAGATCGTTTAAAGGCATAATATTATTATTGTTAAATCCGCCTAATGCGTTTACTAAAACAATTGGTATCTGAAATTTGTAAATTACATTAACATGCGGCAGGATGTTTTTAAGCAGGGGGGCAATACAAAGGTCATAGGACTTACTCTTAATAAGCTTGGTAAGAGAGTTATAATTTGTCTCCATTAATAATTTAATTTTTACATTGGGGTAGATGGAATTAAAATGAGGCAGCAATTCCGGTAAAAGGTAAGTGCCTATAGGTGAATTAGTGATAAGTTTAATTACAGTAATTTTATCTTTTTGGCTTTTCGAATATTCAATAATTTTATCCCATTCTGTAAGAATCCTTTGTGCGGCTTCAAAAACAAAGCGCCCCTCTTCCGTCAGGACAATACCGTTGGTTTGGTTGCTCTGTTGCCGGTCAATCAGGATAAGGCCTAATGAGTTTTCAAAAGATTTTATTTGGGCGCTGACAGATGGCTGACTAAGTAATAAACTCTCTCCGGCAGCTGAAAAACTTTGAGTTTCAATAACTTTTTGCAGAATTCTCATTTGATGAATGGTCAAAGTTTTTTCCTCCGGATGTTTTTATGAAGATCTTAATATAGACTGATGACCCTGTCAATAAAGGCCCGGTGTAACATATTGCCGGTATTCCTCTTCAATCTTTTCTTTCAGCATTTTACTTTCCACCTCTTACGATCCATTTGACAGAATTCATATGACGGCCGGAATATATGCCGCTGTCTTCCTGTCAACCCGCCTGATTTCTTCAAGACCACGCATTTATCGTACCGTTTTCATTATTATCATCACTGAGCTTTGTAATTGTGGAAGAGATATATCGCACTAGCTAGGTGTGGATTTCAGGAATAACAGCTTTGACTATAGATAAATCTCTATAGAGCAAATTGATATATTTGGATTAGTCAGGCCTGTGAAAACTGTTTAGAATAATCTTAAACATTGGCCATGTTAGGAGAATATAACCTTGAAGAATAAAGAACACCCCATTTTACCACTTTATTGCAAATTAGCAGTATGATTTCTGACTTTGCCAAAAGGATTAAAAATTTGGAGAGAAGGTGACGATGTGTTGTACGAAAAGGTAGATGTGCTGGTCATAGGAGGCGGTATTGCCGGTGCTATTGCTGCTTTGGAAGTCAGCAAATCCTACTCTGTGATGATGATAAGCAAAGATAGGGTAATGGGCGGCGCAAGTATTCAGGCTTCGGGTGGTATGGCAATCCCTGGTATCGCCGGCGAAGACTTGAGTGTTTTCGTTGAAGACACCTTAAAAGGAGGAGAGTATATCAATGACCGCTCTTTGGTCAAGATATTCGCTGAAGAAGGCGCCTCGTATATTACTTATTTAGAAGAACTGGGCATGGTGTTTGATCAGGATAAAGAAGGCAAATATCGCATTTATAAGAGAACCGAAGGTCATTCGGCTATGCGCAACTATAACGACCGGCGCGGCTGCCACGAAGTCGGCAGAGTGTTTAAAGAAAAATTAGTTAAAAGCAATGTCAAGCTCATGGAACACACCATGGTCTATGACATGAAATCTGTGGATGGCCGTATTGCTGCTTGTTCCGCATATTCGCTCAAGGACGGGAAAATCATCCATATAGCTCCCAAGGCGGTAATCATGGCCAGCGGCGGCTACGGGCGTATTTATTCCGTCAGTGATATGTCCACCGGTTTGACAGGTGAATGTCATGGCATGGCTTTAGATTGCGGAGCGGAATTGATGGATATGGAAATGGTGCAGTTTATTCCGCTGGCTTTTCCTTTCCCTGAAGGCATGCGCGGTGCTTTCATCGGTATGTGCTCCATCCATGGCCCGGATGTGCGTTTGTATAACAGTTTGGGTGAACGCTTTATGGAGCGCTATCAGCCCGACAGAAAAGAATATGCCACCCGCGATCAGGTCGCCAGGGCTATATTTACGGAGATCCGGGATGGTCGCGGTACGGAGCGCGGCGGCGTGATTGTCGATACCACAAATAATGATAAATCCTTGCTGCCGAGGTATAAAGCCTCTACAGCGGCTGTTTATTCCGCTTTAGCCAGAGTATTCGGCGAAAAAGCGGCCAACTGGGAAGAACCGTTCGAAGCCGCTCCCTCACAGCATTTCTGCATGGGCGGGATCAAAATCGACGGCGATTGCCGCACTGCCTGCAAAAACCTCTTTGCAGCCGGGGAGATCACCGGTGGTATCCATGGCGCGAACCGTTTGGGCGGCAATGCTTTGACCGAAGTGACTGTATTCGGTAAGCTGGCCGGCAAATCCGTTTGCAAAGAAGTTGCCGAAGCCGATTGGGCAAAAGAAAGCGATCTTGAACAATACTTTGCAGAGCAGGATGCCATGGTCAAAGATTTGTTTGTAAAAAAAGGCGGCGTAAGCGGTACGCAGATTAAAAAAGCTCTTGGTGAGATCATGTGGGAATGCGGCGGCATTGTACGTAATCAGGAAATGATTGAAAAAGGGCTTGCACAATTAGCCGAATTAAAAAAAGAAGCGGAAACCATGCATGCAGAGGAAGGCGATATTTGGAACTACTCTCTGGTGGAAGCTTTAGAAGTCAAACATATGTTAAAGGTCAGCGAGGCAGTATTACTTTCTGCCAGCATGCGTAAAGAGAGCCGGGGTTCCCATTATCGCGAAGATTATCCTGCCAAAGACGAAGCCTATATGTCAAATATGGTGATCGTGCAAAAAGAAGGCAAGCTTGTCTGCGAAAAGCGGCCCATTATCCTGTAATTCGCCTTAACTGATAAAGCATGTTGTAAAAAAGGCCAAGCAGAGAGGATGTGTAAACCCATGCTTAATGTTGATGTTCAAAGATATTCTCCCGGCAAAAATGCTGCTCCATACAGGCAAATATTCCAAGTGCCTTTGGAAACAGGTATCTCCGTATTGGGGCTATTGGATTATATCCGTAAAAATTTAGATGAAACATTTGCGTATAAAATTTATTGTACCAATCAGCATTGCGGCGAATGCGGCCTGATGCTCAACGGTAAACCGGTATTAGCCTGCCGTGATATGATCACCACGGAAAATGTGGTCCTTGACCCGCTCAAAGGCTTCAAGGTGATCAAAGATTTGGTGGTGGATGTTGATTCGGTAATTAGAAAACAGTGGAGCGAATTTCCGGTATTGGAAGGGAAAATGGTATACAACGATTTTCTCACTGAAGACCAGCATTCTTTGTTTTTCATGGCCGGCGCCTGCATTGGCTGCGCCATCTGCCAGTCGGTATGCTGCTTGCATAAAGAGGACGACGTACTCCTTAAAGGGCCGGCCTATTATGCAGCATTAGCCCAATATATGCTTCGCGCCAAAACCAAGGAGGACTTCCTCGCTTATTTGAACACTGCTGTAGAGCATGGTATCTTGCAGTGCATATCCTGCAAACAATGTTCCAAAAATTGTCCGAAAGACGTTGAGCCCTATAAAGTGATAACAGCTATAGCAAAGCTCATTCACAATAATCTGGGGATAAATGTGAGTAAAAAATTGTTGGCGGAATAGCATAAATTGTTTTTGTTTCATTAGCAAAATTTTATCTTGAAGGAGGTATCAGTTATGGATTTTGCTGAAAGATTTATCAGCATAGTGGGAAAGAAACATTTTTCCACTGAGTTAGCAGTTATTGAAGCTTATCGTGATACTTTATTTCCTGTCGATCCCGAGGAACCGTTTGGTGTTATCATGCCGGAGACGACTGAGCAAGTGGTGGATATCGTCAAATTATGCAATGAGATCGAAATGCCTATAGTTCCTATCGCGGTAGGCGCGCCGATCAACGGCATGAATTTGCCGGTTAAAAACGGCTTAGTCATGGATATGAGCCGTATGAACAAGATTCATGATATCGATCCCGATACCATGGTTGCCGTTATTGAACCTGGTGTTACCATTGGCCAGATGATCAAAGCCTTGGAGCCCTATAATTTGATGACTTCTTACCCCAATTCTTCCCCCCCCGTGTCGGTATTGGCCAATATCATCTTCCTCAAGGGTTCCGGCCAGCATATTACTAAATACGGTACTGCCGATTATTACCTGCAAGGCGTTGAAGCGGTACTGGGTACCGGCGAAATCATGAAAACCGGTTCGGGCGCTCTCGATAGCTCCGATTGGCATTTCCGTTATTGCCTTGGCCCCGATTTATCCGGCTTATTTATCGGCTCGCTCGGCACCATGGGCATAGTGACCAAAGCTGCTGTCAAGCTGGCCCCGATTTGCCCCTATACCTGGTCGGTGGCTTTAGGCTTTGATAAAATCGGCGATGCAGTCAAACCAATCAACTATATCGGCAAAATGAAAATGGCTGATTATATCAATGGTCAGTATTGGTATACCGGCGTCAGCGCCGATACCGATTATCCCTGGGAAGTCACCGGCGGCAAAGCTGCTTTACCGCTCGATTATATGGACAAATGGCGGGAAAGCAAAGGTTTGACCCCGGTATGGTTCCATCTGGCCATAGAAGGTATCGATGAAAGAGAAGTGGCTGTGCGTCGTCAAATGCTCGAAGAATACATCGATGGTTTGGGCATTAAACGTCTGGATATGAGTAATGACAGCTGGTATCATGTGCGTGACACACAGATTCAGGGTACTATCAGCTCTGTCGCCGCCCGTTTCTGCCGCCATCGTGGTGGTGGTTGGTCTTCTCTGGTGTTTATTGCCCCGGTCAAAAAATGGGGTGAAATTCTTGATCCGGTCATCGAAATGGGCAGAAAATATGGTTTCGACCCTACCTATTTGCTGAAAGTATTCGGCCCTTATGCCCATACCTCACAATGCAGATTTGTCCTGTCCTACAATAAGAGCGACCCCGATGAAAGAGCAAGAGCGAAAAAATTCACGCAGGAATTTACGCAGCATGCCGTTGCCAATGGTGGTGTTATCCACAGGCAGACATTGCAGCCGGGTGTGGTTATGGCGCATCAGCCGGAATACTATGCGCTGCTGAAGCAATTGAAGAAAATCGTTGACCCCAAATGTATTCTTAATCGAGGCGTTTTAGGCCTTGTACCAGAGGATCAGGAATAGAAAGGCGGTGTAGATAATCATGACAATTGAAAAAGAAAAGGTATTAAAAGATCTTGGTCTTTGCGCCCGATGCAGACAATGCAGAATGGTTTGCGAAGTACCGATTGCCACTACCATGTTACCTATTTGTCCCAGCGGTGAATTTTATAAATTCGATACGTATTTTGCCAGTGGGCGCGTAACGCTTGCTAAAAAAATACTACTGGGCAAAATTGATTTTGATGAAAGTATCCTCCGTGCCGTATATTCTTGCGCCCTTTGCGGCTCCTGCAAACAGCAATGCCCGATACTTAACTTCGATCCCATGGAAGCTACCACCGTAATGCGCGAATTAGCAGTGGAAAAAGGCCTGGCCGACAGCATCTATCCCATGCCTGACACTACTCCTATCGAATGTGATTGTGCCGCCTGTGCTGATTCCGATACCGCTTTATTTGTCGGTTCGCAAGCTCAGTCCGATGCCGAAACGGTTAAAGCCATAGCCACAGCTTTGAAAAAAGCAAGTGTCTGCTTTAAACCTTTCGCTGGCGCCGATGCGGGTGAATATTTGCTGCGCAAAGGTGATATCAAAGCTTTCTCCGCAATAAAAGAATCCAATACCGCTGCTTTTAAAGCCGCCGGCATCAAAAAGCTGATTGCCCATGATCCTATGACCTACAAGGTCTTGAAACAGGATTATGTTTTAGATGGTATAGAAGTGGTATTCTATCTCGAACTGCTGGCCGGCAAAGTCGAAGCCAAAGTCAGCGGCGTCAAAGCCACTTATCATGATCCAAGCTATCTCGGCCGCTATCTGGGCGTATATGATTTGCCGCGCGCAATCATCACCGCTTTAGGTTATGAATTAGTTGAAATGGTTCGAACGAAAGAAAACGCTATGAGCAGCGGCGCTTTCCCGGATTATATCCCGGCCGTTGCGGATCTTGCTTCCAAGACTATTATCGGTGATGCGGAACAAGCCGGCGCTCAAGTGCTGATCACTGTTGGCCGCAATGCAGCGGTTCAACTCCAAAAAGCAGCACAACAACTGGGCTCTGCCATTGTTGTCAAAGATCTTGCCACATTGCTGTAAAAGCAGGCAGATATTTAGCACCGCTGCACAAATTATCATCAGGAGACAGGAGGAAATATTATGAAAATAATCGGCCTGAGGATATATCCATTAACCTTAAAATTTGGATATATTATCCATGAGTCGTTTGGTGCTGTTGGTAAGGAAGAAAAAAATGTTTTGCTGCAAATATTTACTGATGAGGGCATATATGGCCTGGGTGAGGCCATTACCCTGGGGCCGTTTTATTCTTCGGAGAGCCAGGGCACAGTGATCGACATGATCACCAATTATTTCTTTCCTAAAGCTTTGCTGGGCGAAGATCCTTTCAATATTGACAAAATCGTTTACAAGATGGATAAGGCTGTTACCGGCCATTCCATCGCCAAAACCTGCGTCGATATGGCGCTCCATGATATCATGGGTAAAGCGCTCAATGTGCCTCTATATCGCTTGATTGGCGGCAAATTCAGCGACAAAATACCGCTCAGATACGGTATCGGCAGTGGTTCGCCGGAAGCCATGGCTGCAATGGCCAAACGCGGTATAGATGATGGTTATAAATGTATCAAAATGAAGTGCGGTATGAACCCCAATCTGGAAATCGAATGTGTTAAAGCAGTTCGTGAAGCTATCGGTCCTGATAATGATATTAGCATAGATATCAATCAGAACTTCACTCCCGAACAGGCTATCCGTTGGATCCATCAAGTGGAACCGTATCATATCCTCAATGTTGAACAGCCTGTTCCCAAACATGATATCAGAGGATTGAAGAGAGTCCGTGATAATGTTGAAACCGCTATCGGCGCTTGTGAAGCCGGCTACAGTATTGAAGATGTTATGAAGATATTAATCGCCGATGCCTGTGATTTAATCCATTTTAAAGTCGCCAGATCCGGAGGCTTCTACAGAAGTAAACAAATTGTTCATATGACCAGGGCTGCCGGTGTTTCTGTGATGGGTTCCACACAGCTCGGCATGGGCGTGGAATTAGCGGCAATGGCTCATTTTGCGGTATCGAATATGTGTCTTGGCCATGCGCCTTATACCGCTCAGGGTTATGGCGGCGGTTTGCTTAATCTGTACGATGTAGTGGACACCAAGGGTATCACCGATGATATCGTTACACCCACTCCTTTGATTGAAAAAGGTTTCTTGACTGTGCCGGAAGGCCCGGGCTTAGGCGTTACCCTCAATCCGGCAGGCTTGAAAAGATGGCAGGGCGCTCCAGCTATTGAAGTTGGCAAAGTGTTCTAAGCTAATTGCTTAAACATAAGGGGGCAAATGGCAAGCCGTTTGCCCCGCTAACAAGTGTTTTTATATGTAATAATCAACTGCACTACATTGCCTTTGGATTCGATCACGCTGCTAACTTACTGCAAAGGCTAATATGCGGATACCACATAAAAGGTAATTTATATGTGGCTCAGCATTTTATCGGTGTTATTATTACAGAACACCCGATAAAATGCTGCACCACATATTGTTTTTTTGGTAGTGTGTCAAAATAACAATGAAGTCCAATGGTGAAGTGTCAAGAGGAGGGTCTATTGTGAAAAACAGGACGCCGCTTTTTTGGGGTTGCGATTTTGACCCCAATCCGGATATTGACGGCATTCGCCGCAAATTGATGAATTTTATGCAAAACCAGGGTCAGGCCAGCAAGAGAGGTCCCTATGATCTATATAAGGATAACAGCAGCCTTTTCCCAAGGGATAATCAAGCGGAATTTTTTGCGGGTAAATACCCTTGTCCCAGTTGGGTTTCGGCTACGCCGGATTTCGCCAGGGAAATATATCCGGAAATGTATCGCAAATTTATTGATAAGGGCAGCTGTTTAGCTTATGCGGAACAGTTTGGCGCCCATGTGGTATCTCATACTCCGGCAGGCCGCATCCCGGTTTCTTTGGGCGTGGATCATTGTATAACCGGCGGCATATATAAGGCTTTGGCGCAGCAGCATCAGAATATGATATTGATAGTGCTGGACAAACATTTGGACGCTTTATCTCCGTATGTGCGCAATCAAATGGTGGGATATTCGCTGGAGCAGTCCAATAAAAACCGCTTACAGCGGGATAATTATGAATACCACGGTGATCATTTTTATGGCAATTATGATACCGGTTCTTTTTTGAATTATCTATTAAAGAAAAAAGTTATTTTCGGACGGGATTTAATGGTTTTTGGCATACAGGATGCCCCGGACCCGCGGCTGCGTAAAATTGATGATAAACGGGTAAATGGCTATTTGGCTGAGTATGATTGGCTGATTGGCAGCGGCGTTTATATTGCGCCTCTGGCAGCATTAAGAAGGAAAAATTTCCGTGGGCATTATGCGGAAATTGAAAATTGCCTGGTGGATAAAGAGGTATATTTATCTGTGGATATAGATGTCTATAATGGTGGTCTGGGTCGATCCGCCCGCTATTTCTCCTCTGACGGTCTGGATTTTCCTGATATCAAACGATTGCTTGAATGGATGGGGTTAGAAAAAGCAAAGCTGGTTGGTATGGATATTATGGAGCTTGATGTCAATATGTTAAAGGAGAGTAAGTTTACCGAGGCAGAGGTTGGCGCGGCTTATGATAAGCTGATATCTCTTGCTTTTGGTGAAGTGTAATAAGAGGGTCGGTGAATTGTTGCAGCAGGGCTTTTAAAGCAGTAGGGGTAAGAGTGTCGCCCCAGATGCTAAAACTATAAACTGCCCCTCCCAAGAAAGTGTGGCGGCACACTTTTCTTTGTGCGGTTAATACCACTTCAATATTTTCTTTCAGCATTTACTTCCTACCTCTACGCTGTTTTCCTGTCATCCCGCCTGATTCCTTCAAGACCACGCATTTATATATATTAATATCAATATGCTTTGCAATTGTGGAAGGGATATGTCGCTCCAGGATTGGATTTCAGTATTTATTGCTGTTCACTATAGATAAATCTCTATAGAGCAAATTGATATATTTGGATTAGTCAGGCATGAGAAAACTGTTTAGAATAATCTTAAACATTGGCCATGTTAGGAGAATATAACCTCACTCCATGAGTACTCATTATCCTTAAAGTATAAGCGGATTACGCTCTCAACTCTGGTAAAAGGAGATGATGAAGTGTCTTGGGAAAGGCCGGACGTGTTGGTTATTGGGGGTAGATCTGCGGCTAGTACTGCCCTCAAGCGTTTGGCGCAGGGGAAATTAACGTAAGATTTTAAGTCTTATGGGAAAAAAATTCGGAGGTGTAGAAAATGGTGGACGCAGTCAAACGCGCAATATTTGAGCGCGGACCGGGAATCAGGTCAGGTTTGCGGGATTTGCATTTTAATAAGGATAACATTTCATCCTTTTTTGTATCATTTGTTTTTAGTTTGACCGGGGCAGTTGTAGTTTTGGTCAGTGTGGCCACTAAGGCTAATTTTACACAAGAACAGGCGGTATCATGGATAGCCAGCGCTTATATCATTGCCGGCCTAATCTCCACACTGATGACACTTTACTATAAAATTCCCCTTTTAGCGATGCCTACTTTATCTGGAATGCTGGTTATGGGACCGGTGCTGGCCCAATTTTCTGTCCCGGAAATAGTTATGGGCTTGATTATTGCAGGAGTTGTACTTGTATTACTTGGCTTTTCCGGTGTCATAGATACAGTTTCCAGGTATATGCCAATTCCTATCGTGATGGGAATGATAGCCGGTGTGTACATGAGTTACGGGACCGGCATCGTTACTTCTGTAAAAGCTATACCGCTGATAGGGGTGTGCACCGTTCTGGCGTATTTGGTGACACCATTGGTTTCAAAGAAAGTGCCTCAAACAGCATCTGCTTTGGTGGTTGGCGTTGTATTAACCCTAATTCTTTCACCTCTGGAATTCAAGACCGGAAGTTTCTCTAATTTTTTGCCCACGTTTGTCGCGCCTAAATATAGCTCCAGCGTTATCTTGGGTCTTAGTTTGCCGTTGGTGCTGGTGACGATCGCCGACCTGCTCAAGTGTTATGGAGTCATTAAGGCTAATGGATATGAAGTCCCGGTAAACAGTATGATATTTTTCCCTGCCGTGGGTTCAATCCTGGGAGCATGTTTCCTTGCTCCTACTCTTTCCATGACTGGGGCGGTAACCGCGATACTTTGTGACTCCAGTGCCGGCCCGAAAGATTTTCGCTATGTGGGAGCGGTCCTGAAGAATTTATGCTCCGTTGCCATCGGTATCAGCGCGGGGGTGTTGGTTCCGTTTTTATTGAAATTGCCGACTAACATAACCAGCATTCTTGCCGGATTAGCCATGATGGGACTTTTTCTCACTTCGTTAAACGGAGCCTTTGGCGGTAAGAAGTTCCAAATAGGCGCGTTTACCGCATTTATACTGGCGCTGTCCAATTTCACCCTTTGGGGTGTAAGCTCAGCCGTGTGGTCGATTGTGATCGGGATAATAGTTTCCATGTTCTTAGAAAGGGGCCATTTTAAAAATGAATCACAGGTTGTAATAGCAAGGGCGGCAGTGGATACAAAATAGAAATCGAAGGTTAATTTACAACCTACTCCCAGGTTGGCCATCGCTGCACATTAGCCTAACTAACTAATGTTCTGCGATGGCCGTCTTTATTCCAGAACATATTTTGACAATTCAGCTAATTTCTGTTTAAGCAAGAGGTGAAAAACATTTGAACGTGACAAACAGTTTAACCAGTCCCGCGTCCATAGCAGTGGTCGGCGCTTCAAAGACACCCGGCAAAATAGGCTACTCAGTAGTCAACAACCTGATCCAAAGCGGGTATAAAGGCAAAATATA
>NZ_QFFZ01000061.1 GCF_004369225.1 Pelotomaculum propionicicum | reverse complement strand
ACATTTTTTCACATGACTGGAATGCGATGCGGGGGTATCATTACCTCATGCATATCGCCCGTATGTTAAATGAAATGGCGCTTCATTCGCTTTACCTGACGGAACATGTCAAAACAGTCGGGGTTCAGTCTTTCATCAAGAAGTTTTATGAAGCTATGACCTATAGTGAGTTGGATACAGGGCGGCTTCGCCGGCTGACCGAATCTCCCGGTCAATTGCGACTAGTGCGCGAAGAAAATTGGAAAACAAGCCGTTTGGCGGCATAGCGAATTGAACTGATACAGACAGCTTAGGCAGCGGTTGCGCGGCGCTACTCGTCTTTCCGTTGAAGATGTCCGGCATGCTAAAACGAGCAGAAACGGTTTAGTTAAGGATGTGTTGATACGGATAAACCGGTGATTTTTGGAATAACCGAATAGGCAATAGTTGCGAAAACGTCAATTCCAGACCCCGCAAGATTTAAAAAACATTTTCATGCGTCAGCTCTGGTGGGAAACGGGAAGACTTGACAAACTGGTACGCCGACCCTGGTAAGTTACCTGGTCAACTATCTGCAATCATTTGTATGCGTAGTAATCTTACTTGGGATTCTGATCTTCGTAGAGCATATGGTAAGTTCTTGTTTTCAATAAGCTGCCTTTGGATTATAAGTGTAGTCTTATATGGGATTGTTACGAACCAATCATTTAAAGATATGCTAGTAATCTTGGCTCCTAGTTTAAGTTTGGTTAGCCAAAACCTTGTCGCTGTCAGACAACATTTTAATATAGCCAATATGAAAGATAATGCCGAGAATTTAATTGTGAAAATCTGGCAGAAAGGGCTAAGCAATAAAGGAGTTATTAACAATTTGGAGATACGTGACCTACAGGATTATATATACGAATCCCGCAAATCAGCTGCTTTAGTCCCAGATTTCTTCTACAAACTACGAAAAAGACGACAGAATGAATACATGCAAAAAGTAATGGATCAGTTTAGGGAAGAAGCTAGTAGAATCTGTAGAATTCCTTATGAAAAGTAGTAATTGAAATAGATTGTTTTAGACGGGTGTAGCTTGATGATAGAGCACAGGCTTTCCTAGATTAATGTAGAGAAATGTATGTAACAGGCTATTCCTATCATCAATGCTACAGGAAAGGGCCACTGAGATTACGCCACAAGTAGGTAAATCATGATGAAACCGCATAATTAGTGGATTGATTTTGAAGAAACCTCTGATTTATCAACAGGATATGCATGTTTAAGGTATTCATCGAGATGAACATTAAATACTTGAGGTTTTGCATGGCATGTAATTATTCTTTGTTTGCTAGAATCAGGTAGGAACTCATATCTAAAGGAAAACGTTATTTTTATATTGCTTTCAGGTAGGATGCCTTCATAATCCTCAAATACTTCAATTAGAGCACCTTTCATTTTAAAAATACCAAGATATTCAAATTTCTCGTTTTTACTAATTAACTTGAAATATCTGTAAACCATCCTATAGACATTAATCTCTTTCAACAAATTAGATGCTTTTACGTATAAACAGAGTTTGTCGGTCTTTTTTGTGAGAACATTATATTGTTTAACAACAATATCCACAAGGTCAGTAGCCCACTCCTTGTCATATGATTCTTTGTCTAAATACTTAAATAAATCAATAGCTATTTTTGTGGCATCTTCTTCGTTTGTGTTCTTAAGAACAAAGCCAATAGCAAAAGTATCGTCAAAATCATCATCACATAAAGATGCTGATAGTATATCCTCTATTTCTACTTTTTGAGGAATAGGTAAATTGTCCATTAATTGTGCCCCCCTATATTATGGTAATAAAGCATGATTCGACAGATTATTCATTATTCCTTCTATTACGAGTATAAACAACTACCTCGGATGCTGTTTAATGTTTCCGTCTGTCGACTCCCTCAAAGGCTGGCTGTGGTCGCCAACGGTGCTAAAACCAAAGGCTACCAACATTTGGAGACACTCTGTGATTTTTCTTTGAACGGTTATCAAGTTATTTCAAGGGAGCTTGGCTGTGGGTGCCTTTGGTACGAAATCTTATATACAGGCTGCGCTCAGAGGAACTCCTGTGGTCAGTCTTCCGGACAATATAAAACAGGCAGGATATGATTGATCCTGCCTGAAATTTATCATTTAGATTGGATTAATATATTACTACTTTTTATACGCCCGGCCAAAACATCATCCAAGGAGGGTTTCCTCTTTTCCTTGACCTTCGATAACAGATCTCCAAGAAGTCCCTTCTGGTTGAGTTCATTCGCAATGTCCTGGTGGTCTATCCTTGTGTATATCTCGCTCGTTGTAACCCGGCTGTGCCCGAGGAAGCGCTGTAGCTTGAAGCTGTTCACCCCCTCCCGTGCCAGGTGGGTGGCCGCTGTATGGCGCAAGGAGTGCGGACCCTTTTTCAACCCCGCCGGCACACCGGCCATCTCAGCGTGCTCGGATATCATGTGGGATATTGCATTGGCCGTCAACGGACCCCAGCGACAGCCATTCAGGCCCAGGGCAGGGAATGTTATTGTGGTGTCCATAGTTTCATATGTTCTTCTGGATAGCAGATTCCTTTTGAGCTGGAGGGCGAATTCATTCTTGCGCCTGATCCATTTGTGCAGTTCCCCGGCCAGGTTTTTACTGAACACTACGTGCCTGTCCTTTTTCTTGCCGTAAACCTTGATAATATTGCCGTCCCAGTCTATGTCACTATCCCTGATACCGGCTATTTCACCCACACGCAGGGCAGTATCTATCAGGGTAATGGCAATCAGGTAGTCTCTTTCACCTCTGAAATCGGCCCGGTCGAAGCTTTCCAGGAACTTGACCAGGCACTCAAACGGCCAGACTGATACCATGGTGTCGCCGACGGCAGGTGGCTTTACCTTCGACATAGGATTGAAATCCAGTATTTCCTCATTGCTTAGCCAGCTAAAAAAGGCCCTGAGGCTCCGGTATTTCTTAAGGATAGTATGTTCGGATAGGGTGCACCGATCTTCCCGCTCTGTGCCCGCGTAGCGTGGTAATTCTTTAACCTGGATCAGGTAGGCGCTTATAAAATGCCTGCTCATATCGTCGAGAGGGATACTCATTAGCTCACCATCTGCGACACGGTCAAGCTTATGGGCCGAGTAGTGAATAAATCCCACCAGGTCGGAGTAATAAGTCCGGACGGTGTGAAAGCTTATTCCCGGCTCCAGAAACTTCTCCTTCAGAAATTCAACAACCGCTGTCTTCAGGTCGGTTATCCTCGTTCTCTCCATCAGCTTGCCGTCCAGTGCGTCCTTTCTTAATTGCTCAAGTATAATCCTTGACAAGATAATTTCCTCCTTCCATTATTTCGGAAGGGTAGGTTGGATGAAGTGAAAAGGCTATCATGGTAATGTTTTGCTAGTTATTGACATTTGACCCTGATAATTTGACCATTCAACTCCTCCTTTTGACCATTCAGCCATTTCTTTTGAATATCAGATACAAAAAACAGCCAATTTACTGGGTGAAAAGTCCTCAACTGCAAGTCCTCTGCTTTTGCCATCCTCTGTTCCACAATAATCCTCCAAATCCTCAGCACTACCCGAACAAAAAAGAAAGAGGGGTCCGGGATTAAATATCCCGAAACCCTCGTCGCTGTAATACTGGAGGCGACACCCGGATTTGAACCGGGGAGTGGAGGATTTGCAGTCCTCTGCCTTACCACTTGGCTATGTCGCCGCATAAATGGAGCGGAAGACGGGATTCGAACCCGCGACCCTCGCCTTGGCAAGGCGATGCTCTACCACTGAGCTACTTCCGCACAATATATATTGTACAATATTAATTTATTTTGTCAAGAACAGTGTCGCCGGATCAACCAGATAAATGGTTTGGCGGTTCACTGACTTGCGAAATATAGATTAGCACAACCCGTCCGGCTTTGTCAACCCGTTGCCTGCTGAAGTCACAGTTATTTGATAATTCCCTATAAAGGTGCTTTGTTTTTGCTGTCGAATTACAGCAAAAGATCTTGTAAATTACAAATATACTAAAAAATTTTGCGTAAAAATTTGATTAGCAGATAATATTTAACCTTAAAAAACCATAAAAAAAGCAACATGTCAATTAAAATGCAAAATAATGTTAGCGCTCCAATATAATTTGGTTTAAATTATTACTTTATTGGCTTATTTTTGTCATAGAGTCACATTATCTGTTACTATTACGAGTAATTACCTAACATAAAATCTTTTTTAAGGGCAATTATAAGATTAGGAAATCAAAACACCTTAAAAAGAAAGGAGGTTGTATTAATGGCCAGAAACACCAATCAAACTGTGGTACCGGGAGCAAAAAATGCGCTAAACCAAATGAAATATGAAGTTGCTAATGAACTCGGTATTTCAAACTATGCACAAATGGACAAGGGAACACTGCCCAGCAGGATGAATGGCTATGTGGGAGGCAACATAACCAAAAGGTTAGTTGCCCTTGGAGAATCTGCTCTGGCTAGCAACACGCCCCAAGGTTAATCCCATGCGATTTGATTCCTTTAATATATACTACTCGGTTTTTCTCTAAAAGAGGATTAGTTTTCTAATCCTCTTTTAGTTATCTGCCGCAGTAAAAAAAACACCGCTCATAAGCGGTTAAAAAGGAGGATTTATGTATAACGGTGCAACAGCACCGGTGTTTTTACTAATTCTAACCGGAGATTATTAAAATCACCTTAAAATAATGTGAAGTCTCTATGAATTTTCTGTGTCCAGAACAAAATAGACAAGTTGTTTTCAACAAAAACCCCGCAAAAACTTGCGGGGCTTACAATTTACCATTTACTTATATTATCCGCGACCCTTTTTAGAGATTCTACGAATAATTCTTGCTCCTCCTTGGTGAAGATGTCTAAAACCCTCTGGTTGGATGCTTTTACTACCTCCCCCAAAGGTTTTTCCAGCTGACGCCCTTTGTCACTTAGTACTACTCTAATAGCTCTTCGGTCATTAGGATCAGACTGCCTTTCCAGCAGCCCTTTGTTTTCCATCCTGTCCAGGATGCCAGTAATTGTTGAGCCGTCCAGACAAATTCTTTGGGCAATTTCAGTTGCAGTCTGACCATCCTTGCACCATAGGCAGCTTAGTATTCCATATTGAACTGGTGTAACATCATACTCATCTAATCTGGACCTAAAATAGCTGAGGACTGAATGTTGTGCCCTCGTTAATAAAAAATTGATACACTGCGTTACTTCCATATATTTTTATCCCCCTGGTTACTTTGCCTCTTCAATTTTTTCGAGTAATTTGGGCAGCAGTTCCTTTACATCTGCTGCCACGCCATAATCGGAAATCTGGAAAACAGGAGAATTAGGGTCGTTATTGACGTTAATCACAACTCCACTGTCTTTGATCCCAACAACATGGTGGGTAGCGCCCGATATTCCAAAACCGATATACACCTTGGGACGAATAGTTTTTCCGCTGACACCGATGAGCTCGTGTTCACCCTTGGCCCAACCCTCGTCCAGAGCCGGTCTGGTACAGCCTACCGCTCCATGCAAGCTTTGGGCGAGTTTTTCAAGGAGCTGCCATACTTCCGCACTGCCTACACCCCATCCACCGGCCAGCACGATTTCAGCATCTTCCAGGGGCACGCCGCTTAGGTGTTCCTGCACTACCGTCACGGCCTTCAAAGGTGATTGGTAATGCTCCAACCCGGCAGCCGGCTCCTCAATTATCTCACCCTGCCGCGCAGTATCTTTTGCCTGCTTTTTAAACACCCCCGGCTTTATGCTGGCAATGATCGGCCGTGTCAGGGGACAAAATATCTCGCCCAGAACCCGACCGCCAAAAGCTGGAACCACCTGGACCAATTCTCCCTGCTCATTATAATACAGGTCTATACTGTGTGCTGCAACACCCGTACGTAGTTTAGCTCCTACTGTGGCTGATAATTCGCTGCAGCTGTAAGAAGCACTAAACAGGACAATGCCGGGACTATACTTGCGGATTAGGTTTTCAAGCACCAGAGCGTAGATATCATTCTGGTATAACAATAATCGAGGGGCATCGATCAGTATTACTTTGTCGGCGCCATGGGCGATCAGATCAGCGGGCAATGCCCCAATACCGCTCCCCATGACCACGGCGGTAACCGGGAAACCGTCCTTTACCGCCAGTTCCTTGGCTTTTCCTAAAAGTTCATAGGACACTTCTTTAAGATTTCCTTTAACTTGCTCTGCAACAATCCAAATCTCACCGTTTATCTTCATTAAACTGTTCACCCCCCTTAGTTAAGCACACCTGCCGCGTACAGGATTTTAAGTATTTTTTCGGCCTTCTCTTCTATATCACCATCAAGCATCTCAACCTTGCGGTCAATGGGCGGAGTCCTCAAACTTCCGGGTTGGGTAAGCGAGCCTGCTAAACCAACATCATCAGCATTCAGCTGCAAGTCATTTAGCCCCCAGACCGTAAACGGCTTTCCCTGAGCTTTTACTACACCCATTAAAGAAACATAGCGCGGTGTATTTATCTCTTTTGAGACGCCAAGGACCATAGGTGGAAGCCCCTCATACAACATGTACCCGTTTTCAATTTTAGTCTTTATTTTAAGGATATCCCCTTCTGTTTCCACGGCCATGACATGGTTGAGGTGAGGCATCCCCATCATTTCTCCCAACTGGGAAGGGACATGGGAGGTTCCGCCATCAACGCTTTCTGAGCCGGTCAAGATCAGGTCGAAAAGCCCAATCTTGTTTAATCCTGCCGCCAGTGTCTTGGCGGTTGCATAGGTATCGGCGCCTGCAAAGGCACGGTCGCTTAACAGGTAAGCCTCGTCAATACCCATAGCCAACCCTTCCTTAAGTACTTCTTTTGCTTCAGGGGGAGCCATGCTGATCAGGATAACTTTCGCACCGAGCAACTCTTTCAGCCGCATGGCAGCCTCAATCGCATTCTTGTCAGACGGGTTAATTGCCATTGGAATCTTGTTGCGTTCGAGCAGTTTTGTTTCTGGATTGATGGTAATTTTGTCATAAAACTTAGGGTCTGGAACAGGTTTGACACAAACCGCAATGTTCATTATGAAGAATCCTCCCATTAGCAATGATTTTGCTTTTCACTAACTTAACGCGCTGCCCGCGATGATTATTTGCATGACGTACGATGTCCCGCCTGAAGGTATTGACGCCACAGCATCTCTCAGATACCGGTCAACCGGGTAATCGCATATTACTCCATAACCTCCCATCAGATCGATGGTCCTTTTGGCTGTATTAATTGCCGCTTCTGTAGTAAAATACTTGGCTATAGATATCTCAGGCACACAGGGCAAGCCCGCATCTTTTATCCCGACTGCATTGTAGGTAAGCAGTCGCCCAGCCTCGTAATCAGTGCGGTTTTGGGCAATAATAAATTGGATATTTGTTAATTTGGCTAGTGGTCTGCCATAAATTATTCGCTCTTTGGCAAACTTAACGGAATCCTCCAAGCAGGCTCGCAGAATACCCAAACCTATAGCTGCCATACCCGAGCGGCCAACCTCGCTGATCGTACCCAGCCCTATCTTAGCGCCGTCACCGGGTTTACCGATTAAATTACTCGCAGGAACCTTAACGTTGTCCAGGATTACGTCACCCATATCGGAACCCTTTAAGCCTGTCTTTTTTTCCTTGCGGCCAGGCTTACAACCGGGAGTATTTTCGTCAATCACAAATACAGACATCCTGGGCCGGCCTTTTTCGTCCTCTCCCGTCCGAACTACCACTATATTAATGTCAGCGCAATGTGAGTTGGTAATAAAACACTTGCGCCCGTTTAAAACCCAATAACCATCAACCAGCTCACCTGTAGATTTCATCCCGGCAAAATCCGAACCACCTCCCGGTTCGGTCACTGCAAGGCCTGCAATGGAGCCTGAACATAATTTGGGCAGGTATTTTTGCTTTTGCTCTTCATTACCCCATGTCAGAATTGCATACACCCCCAGGTGATGGGTCATCAGGGCCAAAGCAAAACCAGCTGAATGGCGGGCGATTTCCTCTAATATGATAGCTCTTTCCGTGTAGCCCAAGCCCACCCCCTGATAACATTCCGGGACAAATACACCATTGTAACCTAACTGGGCTGTCATTCTCAGCAATTCAACCGGACAAGTATCTTCCTGGTCAATCTTACTTGCAATAGTCGCAATCTCTTTTTCAACAAAGTCCCTGACAACCTTCCTTAACTGTTCCTGCTGCTCGGAGAATTTTAACATGCCAAACCCCTCCCTAATTTAGCATTAATCATCTTAATAGCTTCTCTGTCTTAGAATTTACTTTGAGCCGGCTCGTTCAAACTTAAAGGGTTATCACCTTTTTCAAATATTTTAAACAAGACATTTTACTTTGTCAACAAAAATTTTGTATACAAATAATTTGTTGACATTGTATTACGCTTTTTGGATAGAAAAAAAGAGCCCCGTGTGTGAGGCTCTTACTTGGGTTTCTTACTCCGCGTTTGTATTATGTTTTCGCCTTCTTCTTTTTTGAAGTACTTTAATACCTCTTTATAGATTAAATTCTTTCTTTTTCTGTGCAAATCTGTAATAATCATATCCTTATCCATTGTCTTTCCTTGGCTTTCTATCAAATCTATAATTTCCATATTTAGTACCTCCATACATCTCGTTCCATTTATAAGCAAAATAATATATGGTAAATATAATAATTATATTAAAATTTCCTTAATATTTCTTAAATAGATCTTAAAAAAATTGTCCTATAAGTTATTAGGACTTTTGTCCTATATTAATTTAGTACAATATAACTATTTACTACATGACTATAGTCAGGTTATATTGCAAATTATAGGGCATTAACTGAAAGAAGTAATCACGGCAAGGTTTTTTCATTAGAAATAAGTAACAGCGGGGTTACAATAATTTATGAAAAAACGGATCATGATTGTTGACGACAGTGTTTTTGCACGAAAGATGCTTCATAAAATCCTTACCAGTCACAATTATGAAGTTGTTGGTGAGTTTGAAAGCGGCTGCGCTGCCGTTTCAGAATATAAGAATTTGAATCCAGACCTGGTTACAATGGACATCATCATGGACGGGATGAACGGCCTTGAGGCCTTAAACCAAATACTATCAATAGATCCGTTTGCTAAAATAATAGTTGTCAGCTCACATAATAATAAAGACTTTATAGAATTGGCCTTGCAAGCCGGCGCCCTTTATTTCATTGTTAAGCCATACGCTAAGGACCATTTGCTTCAGGTGGTCGAAGACGTGCTTTCTGTGCATGTCAGATAAAAAGCGCTTTCATATCATATGAAAGCGCTTTTCTAATCAATTCAGCATTTTTACGGGAAGGGATACTCAACTGAATAATATAAGGAGTCAGTTACTGCTGGAAATTACACCAGACCTTGTAGCCCTTGATACTGCCGCAAAAACAGATGGTGCCACGGGCCGGAATCGAACCAGCGACACGCGGATTTTCAGTCCGCTGCTCTACCAACTGAGCTACCGTGGCATAAAAAATGGCGGAGCTGACGGGAGTCGAACCCGCGTTCTCCTGCGTGACAGGCAGGCATGTTAGGCCACTACACCACAGCTCCGTATTTAGTTCGCGGTACCGCCTTTTACCAGGCTGTCACCGCTGACAATGTATAGTATAACTAATCCGGCGTTTTAAGTCAAATGGAATTTTTACTTAGATTTATTTCTTCGACCCACAGTTAAAATCGCTTCACGCACAATCTTTGCCGCCAAAAGCGCGGTTCTCTCGGAAGGGTCATGAAGCGGGCTCACTTCCACCAGATCAAACCCCACCACATCAAGCTCACCCAGCAGGTGAACCGCCCGCATGATCTCCCTGACCGTACACCCGCCGGGTTCCGGAGTTCCGGTGCCCGGGGCGTAGGCCGGGTCGACCACGTCTATATCCAGGGAAACAAATACCGGCCTCCCCTTGATCTGCGGCAGGATTTCCAGCAGCGGCTCCACAACCCTGTCGACAAATATATTGCAGTTTTTGCGGGCGAAATCAAACTCTTCCCTTGTTCCCGAACGAATGCCGAACTGGTATAGGTTTTTCCCGCCAATTATCTCTTCGACCCTGCGCATAACGGTGGCGTGGGAAAGACGTTCGCCATAGTATTCATCTCTCAAATCGGTATGGGCGTCAAAATGGACTACCACGAGTCCGGGATGTACACTCGCCACTTCTTTGATGACAGCATATGAGATCAGGTGCTCCCCGCCCATGACAAACGGGAACTTGCCGCCGGCAAGTATTTCGGCGGTCACCAGGCCAATCCGGCGCAGGCTTTCCTGGATCGCTCCGAACGGCAGGATGACATCCCCGGCATCGTAATAGCTATAGTCAGCAAGGTCCAGGTCCAGGTCGACACTGTATTCCTCCAGGCCATGCGACACCTCGCGGATCCTCTGCGGACCCTGCCTGGTGCCGGGACGGAAGCTCACTGTAAAATCCATGGGAGCGCCGACAATAACGATCCCGGCCTGGGCATAGTCCTCGGTGCTGCCAATAAAACAACCAGGACACCTTTCTGTAAACTTAAGCATCTTACAGGCCTCCCGCATCAGTCACTTGGCGATATGTTGCCCTTTTACCGCCCCAACAATTCCTTTACGAAGGGAGGCAGGACAAAACAGGTCCGGTGGATCTCCGGGCTGTAGTATCTTGTATTCAGGTCGGGTGTGCGTACAATATCAGTGTCACATGGATCGTACTTTTTCGACCCCATGGTAAAAGTCCACAACCCGCCCGGGTAGGTGGGGACAACAGCCAGAAAGAGGCGCGTCAACGGGAAAATACCCGATATATCACTATACAGGCGAGGTATGAGGTCCCGGTTGAAAAACGGCGACTCGGTCTGGGCGACAAAAATACCGTCGTCTTTAAGAGAGTTAAAAATATCTTTGTAGAACGAGGCGCTGAAAAGCCCTTCCGCAGGCCCTATGGGGTCGGTTGAGTCAACAATAATCACATCATAGGCGCCTTTGTTCTCCCTGACATGCTTAATGCCATCGTCAATGACGATCTCCACCTTGGGGTGGTCCATGGCACAGCTGATTTCAGGCAGGTACTTGCGTGAGGCATCAACAACAGCGCCGTCTATTTCACAGTGGACAACTTTCTCAAGAGACTGGTGCTTTACTATCTCCCGCACCGCGCCCCCGTCACCGCCGCCTATTACAAGCACACGCTCCGGCGCCGCGTGCGTGTTCAAGGCGACATGTGTGATCATCTCATGGTAAACAAATTCGTCCATAATCGTAGTTTGAATAATATTGTCCAGGACCAGCACGCGCCCATATTGGTCGGTGTCAATGACAGCCAAACTCTGAAACGGCGTATTTTCCTGGTGGAGTATCTTTTTAGTCCGGCAAGAAGTCCTAACATCCTTAGTCTGTTGCTCAGTAAACCACATATCGAGTTTGGTATCCAAGTCTCACGCCTCCGATTTCATTATTTAGTAGTAGTATTAATACCAGAGAGGCACTGCGGCCAGGGCACAGCCTATATTTTCCACACGGTGCTCCGCGGCGGCGATTTTTGTGCCCTTCAGTTCCATCCCCCTGGTTTCAAAAGCTTCGATCAACATCCTCTCTATTGCCTTTGCCGCTTCTCCTTCACTGCATTTACCGGAGTATTCCATAATAACCCCAAAAGTGTCATTTGAAAAACCGACACCTACTGCTGCTGCAATTAGCTCACCGGGGACATCGCTTATGATGTAGCCATAAGCCGTGGGTACAAGTGAGCCTGGCGGAATTTCCATGTCCGGGCAGTACTCCACACCGGGAGGCAGGATACTGGTTACCCGCATCAGGTTGAGATTTCCGATTTTTCCTTTAAGCAGAGCGTTGTCAAAAGCGTTTAAAGGATTCTTTCCCTCGGAGCTCCCGGCTGTGACAAAGAATTTTTTTGGAGTTGGCAGCATTATCAAACCTCCTCATTTTTGTTGGTCGCTGCAACAACATACAATATTATATCAAAATAGCACAAAAAGTTAACCTTGAGTTTCATACTTTAAAAAAATTATCCCCAGAAAAAATAAGAATAATTAATAATTCCCGGGGGCAATATATAAACTGCCAAATTAATCAAGGGGGAATTAATATTGCTTAAAACAGTAATTGGTCTGTTCGACTCACGTGACCAGGCTGAAAAAGCCGCGTCAGATTTACGCGGCAGTGGTTTTCACGATGAAATATCAATTCTTGCCTCGGATAAAGGTAAAATGACAGCAGCAGGGACAGAACACACAAACAGAACTGACGCGGGTGGTGCGACCAACATCTCTTCGGGTGTATCCACAGGCGGATTGCTGGGCGGCCTGGCCGGTCTGGGTATGGGAGTTGGCGCCCTGGCCATCCCGGGCATCGGCCCGCTTATCGCCGCGGGCCCAATCTCCGGACTGCTGTCAGGAGCCTTGACGGGGGGCATAGCGGGTGGTCTGATTGACTGGGGGATTCCAGCAGACCGCGGCAAGTTTTATGAAGGTAAAATCCGGGAAGGAAAGATCCTTGCCTCCGTGCGCACCGACGAAAACAAGGTCAACTCGGCGGCTGACATTCTGCGCCGTAATGGAGCCCGCGACGTCGAAATCCACTAATTTAGTCGTCGGACGTCAGTCGTCAGACGTCAGTATATTCTGTATTTCTCTATGGTCTTGAGTAATAGGAAAATTTATCCGCAGGTAGGGTGCGACTTGGTCGCACCTTATGTATTCTCACGTCCCACGTCTCATTTCCCACGTCCCATTATCCCCAGATATATATCCCTGTAAATCATGGCGTCCTCAGCCTGGCGGCCGGCAGATTCGCAGATCACCGTTGGAGTTAAACCTTTTTCAATGATCAACTCAGCGAGTGGGGTAAAGTCAGGCCCGAAGCGGGTTTCAAGCGTGGTCCAGTGTTTTTTTTCACCTGCGCCGGTGAACTCCACCGGGCTGAAATGAATGTGAAGATTCTGCAGGTATTCCCTGCCCAGGCTCTGCTCGACCAAATCTAAAACTGCGGCGAAAGCCGGCTTCCCTGTAAAGCCTCCTCCGCTGATAGCATGCAGGTGTCCGAAATCAACAGCCGGCGCCAATTCACTCCCCAGTTCGCATAATTCCAGCACTTCCCCAAGTGACCCCAGCTGGTTTTTCTTGCCTCCGGTCTCGGGGGCCAGGTATACCCCGGCTAATCCTTCTTCCCTTGCTTCATCTAATATCTCCTTTAAAAAAGCCTTGGCTGACAAAAATAATTCTCTGCGGTTTTCCCCTTTGCCAGCCCCGGGATGAAATACCACGGTTTTTGCCCCCATCAACCTGGCGGCCTTCAGAGACTTAAGCAGGTGTCCCCTGGTTTTCAAGCGCATTTCCGGATCCTGCGTGCTGAGATTTATGTAATAAGGAGCGTGCACACTTAACTGTATGGACTTATCAGCAGCTGACCGGCCCAGTTTGATTGCCATTTCGTCGCTGATGTTCACACCTCTGCTGCACTGGTACTCGAAAGCGTTTAGTCCCATTTTTTCCAGCCATCCCGGCATTTCCAGCGAAGATTTGTGGCCCTGGGCGTAAAAAGAAGCGGAAGCTCCCGCGGGACCAAAATGTATCATCCAAAATACCTCCAAGCCAATTTATTTAATTGTTAGCAGAATATCCTCAGCATAAGCAGGAGGATATTTCCATATATGACAGAATTTAATATATAAAAACTCGCGGAGTGGTGACATGCGCCAGTTGAAAACAATAACATTGGGACTTCTACTAATTCTACCTTTATTTCTGTTTGGTCATTCCAGTATCCTGCCTGTTTCCGGGCGATTGTTCGGATTGCAGAAAGAAACCCTGGTTTATGCCAGGAGCACGGACTCCACTGTCCTTGACCCGGCTTTTTCCCTGGATGAGGAGTCAAACAAAGTAATAACAAATATATTTGAAGGCCTGGTGCGCTTCAAACCCGGCACATCCACCATCGAACCCTGTCTCGCCGAAGCTTGGCGCGTCTCGCCGGACGGCCGGGAGTGGACTTTTTATTTAAGAAGAGACGTTAAGTTTCACGACGGGACACCTTTTAATTCAGAAGCCGTACGTTACAGCGTGGAAAGACAGATGCCTGCCCAGCGTACTGACCGCGCATCATACGCTTCTTTCACCTTTGGCATGGTTGAAAACATAATTACTCCCGACCCTTATACAGTTAAGTTCATTCTTAAATACCCCTATGCTCCTTTTTTGAATAATCTCGCCATGGCTTCCTCGGCCCCTATAGTCAGTCCCAGCGCCGCGTCAGCATTGGGCGAAGCTTTCAGCGAAAAGCCGGTAGGTACGGGACCTTACCGCTTTGTCAATTGGGAAAAGGGCAAAAACATCACTTTGAAAGAAAACAGGGATTACTGGGGCAAACTGCCCGATTGTCCAACCCTGGTTTTTACTGTAATTAAAAACAGCAGGCTGCGCTCACTGGCGCTGAAAATGGGCCTGGTCGATATTGTCGACGGGATAGCGATAGCTGATGCCCGCTTTTTAGAACAAAAGGGCTTCCCCATTCTGAAAAAGAACGGTCTGGATTTGAATTATCTTGGTTTTTTCACCGACAAACAACCTTTTAACAACCCGGCTGTCAGAAAAGCAGTCTGCATGTTGATAGACCGCAAACAAATAATCGAGGGGCTTTTTCAAAATGCCTCAATTGAAGCCATCAGCCCCCTGCCTCCTGGTGTGCTTGGTTATGATCCCAACAGCCGTCCCATCCCCTATGACCCCGCGGTGGCGAAGGAATTGCTGGCCCGCAGCGGGTATGCGGAAGGGCTGAAAATCAAAATCATTACTTATAATAACACCAGGCCTTATAACCCCGCCGGAGGAGAGAAACTGGCCGCGACACTTAAGGCGGAGCTGGCTAAAGCCGGTATTGAGGCGGAGGTTAAGTTATACCCGTGGGAACAGTATAAAGAAGCCTTGCTGCAGGAAGAAGGAGACGCGTTTCTCTATGGATGGATCAGCGACAATGGAGACCCGGATAACTTCCTCTATACCTTGCTTTCATCAGCGCAGATTGAAAGCGGCCTGAATACCGCGCGTTACCGCAACAGTGAAGTTGATCTGCTGCTGGCCCGGGCCCAGCAGGAAACCGAGCCTACCTTACGGGAGCAGGCTTACCGCAATGCTGCAAAAATTGTTGTTAATGACGCTCCGTGGCTTTTTCTAAACCACAGTCTAAAAATATACGCCACAACAACCAGGATTGAAGGGTTTGTTCCACATTTCGCCGGCTTTACCCCGCTAAACAGTATTAAAAAACAGAAGTTAAATTAAAATTTACCAGCCAAAATGCCACAATCTACCACTAATAACCTGTGCCTGTATGAAGAATAATATCTGCAAAAGGCGTGTGTTTTAGCCTAAAACCAGCGAGGAGGAATATAATGGATATTTATCAACTCCAGAGGCAGATCCAGGATCTGCGTCAAGAAGTCAACACCATTAACCAGGTGGCCAGCCAACTGCAGCGTTCAGAGGCCAACAACGCGGCACAACTCCAACGCCTGCACCAGAATGAGGCAATCGCTACCCAGCAGCTTCATACGATTCAGCAGCTGTGCAACCGCCTGAACCAGGATGTCAACGTGATTAGCAATGTGGCCCAACAAGTAACTTCTCAGATGTTTACCAGGCCGATTACCAGCGGCCAGTGGGGCGCATACAGCCAGCCTACCACTGGACAGTTCGGCGCATTCAATCCGAGCATTACTACTGGCTGGTATAGTCAAGGCATGATGGGTATGCCGAGTAATATTGCCAGCACCTATACCGCAAATTTGGGAACCGGCATTACTCCTTTTGCCAGCAATGTACGTTTGGAAACTCCGCAGCAGATGCAAACCGGCCAATATGGAGCATCCGGCTTTGTGAGCGCCCCATTCGCCCAGAATATCCGTCTGGAGACTCCGCAGCAGACCCAGACCAGCCAGTATCAGCATGGAGCAACTGGTTTTGCCGGCATTCCCTTTGCCAGCAATGTCCGTTTGGAGACTCCTCAACAGAACAACTTTGCGAACATTCCATTCGCGAGTAACATAAGCCTGGAGACTCCGCAGCAAATGCAGTCCAGCCAGTATGGAACAACTGGTTTTGCAGGCAGTCATCTCTCACCTTACAGCGCAAGCCATATCAGTGCATCAGCCATGCCCACAACCGGCCTTTGGAGCCAACCTCTGGCATCAAGTCAAAACCTGGGTATGTACAGCAGTTTCTGATAAAAAATCACGCAGGGGCCTTTTTAAGGCCCCTTTTTTCTTGAATCGAGTTATTTTCTACTTATCAGACATTAATATCCCCTTAACAAAAATTACCAAGTATTGTACAATTTATATATATTCTTCCAGGCTGAAGAGGGGGTTATAAATTTGGCAAAAATTTTACGTGAGGGAGCTTCTTATACTCAACGTGACATTATAGAAATACTTAGCGAGTTTTCTGCTTTTAAAGACAGGGTTGTAAAAAAATTTAAAGAATTGGCCAAGGAACTGGAAGGCAAGCCCAATGAACATGACCTGTGGGTAAACCTTTACCTGATCTCATCTGATTACTCCGAGGAGATTGCCGGCAAAAAACATAAGCAGCAGGAACAACTGCAAAAGATTTCTTAACCAGGGCACAGCCCCGCCGCAAAAGCGCGGGGCAAATTTTTTCAGGGCAGCTTCATTACATGTTACTCACCCCTGGCAATAACCTCAACATCTATTGTTTCGCCATCCCATTTGTCTGTATAAGAATTTTCAGCGTAGTATTTCATGACAAACTCCCCGACTTTTCTGCAGATATAGTAGTTGATCGAACCGGCGATAAACATTCCGATAAAAGGAATGATCCGCAGAATAGTCCGCTGCGACGCCCTGATGCCCAAAGCCAGCAGCGCCTGTTCAAGCAGGCGGTTAAAGGCGCGGCCGGAAAGCCTCTTAACTGTTACCCCGGTCAAACCTCTACCGGCAGCACCCGCTCCCACCGAGGAGATCAGCACCCAGACCGCCTCCCGCGAAGTCCCGGCAGTTTCAATATCACGGTTGTGCAAAACAGCAATTTCCAGAATCAATTCGGTGATAAAATAGGCCATGGCGGTCATATCCAGGAGCGTTCCGCCGATTACGGCAACAACTGTGCCGAGCACCGGCACCGCCCCGGGCAAGGCTGTCAAAGCGCCGGCGGCGGCGCACCACCTGCACTTTTTCTTGATCATCATCCGGCAAATTTCCTCACTGGAAAGGTTCTTTTTTTTCTTCCTTATCTTATCTACCCGTTTTTTGATGTCCTTCTTACTCATGTGGTCAAACGGGTTAAATATCAGCACCGCAGGACACTCCTCTACTTTTGGTTCTGATAGATTTCACCGCCGTCTCAGCAAAATCCTACCGGTATTATACCGGAAAAACCCGTTTTTCTTTCTGCAGTCTTTCAAACAGAGCTGACGCATGAATCTAAAGATTTATAACTGACAAGGTTTATAAGAGTTGGGGAGAAAAAGTTTTTCGCAAAATAGCACTGGACACCACAAAATAAATATGAGACAATAGTGTGGGAAATTTTAAAAAGGAGCCACACTATGACGATACATGAAGATTGGCCTGAGGAAGTTCTCTTGAACGGACGCATTTTTACAAGGGAAGAACTGGAACACATTAAGGAAGTGATCCGGTTGTTTCCCCGGTTGAGTCAAAAGGAATTGGCGCATACGCTATGTGAAACCCTGTCGTGGTATGGACCAAACGGGAAACCAAAGCTGGAATCTTGCCGCGAGTTACTGCGAAAGCTGGAGGC
>NZ_QFFZ01000060.1 GCF_004369225.1 Pelotomaculum propionicicum | reverse complement strand
CTTGAATAACGCTCTGCGTTATTCACATACCCACAACCCCTGCGACGGTAGAGACAAAAATAATATTGCTAAAAGACCGCCAGTAATAATATTCCATAATTACCATTCCAAATGAGCTGATCCCCTTTTTATGGGTGGTAAACTTTTACGTGATCACAGTGGTAAACTTTTTGATTGACAAACACACATGGTTTATTCAAAAACTAACTTGTGATTTAAGCCTTGGTGGAGAAATATTAGGCGGCTTTGCCAATATAGATTGTCCACAAAAAGTGCTTTTTATCGAAGGAGATATAGGGATAGATCTGCTAGATTATCGTTTCCGTTTAACTGGATGGGAATATAACGAACAAATGGTAGATATTGTTGCAAATGAAGACTTAAGAATGAAAGATATAGATCTCAATCTAGCAAATCAAGAAGGGCAGACTTTTCTCAATGGTTTAATTTCTCAAATAAAGCCTGATGTTGTCTTTATTGATAGCTTAACTAGTTTCCATAGTGCCGACGAAAATAACAATAACGAAATGCGTGAAATCATATCATATCTTCATAAATTAGCTGCTAGAACAAACATTGCTCTTGCTATAATCCACCATTTAAGAAAACCTAAGAAACATGAAGAAAACTTAGAAATGAGTCAAAATGATATTGTGGGCGCAGGGGTATTACTACGTCTTATAGGAAATGCGATTGGTGTAAGGAAAGAAGAAACACATTCAGGAAAACAATTACACGTTATCCGTTCGCTAGCTACTTGGTTCCAACCATTCGATGAGTTTGCCTTCACTCTTGAAAATGAAGAAACTGATTTAGGTGACCGCGTAGTAATGAATATCGACTTGGAACCACATATGGGGGATAATTTACGTTCTTTAGTTTGGGACACTATCAAAAAGAATTTTGGCGACGGTAGGCAATTCACAAAAAAAGAATTAGAATCTGTTCTCCCCGATAAAGTAAGCGAAAGTTACCTTAAAATAATGTTCGCTAAATGGGTTAAGCAAAACAAGCTTAAACGAATCGGCTGTACCCGAAATGCGCGATATAGCTTACCACCAGTGAGAGGGTCTGAATGTACTAATAGTAGGAAAACCCGTAAAAAAGCTGGTTTTAATTGGGACAATAGGCCATTACCAGAAAATATTCCAAATGGTGAGGCATTTTTAGAACCACTTTTGTTAGAGTATCCTGGTAACCCGGAAATAGCAAATCTGAGTTTTCAGCAGGAAGGCAACCAAAATCAATCGGCAGAAGATATCCAGGACTTCTCACACGTAAAATCTCCTATTATAATCGACGACAAAGGTACTGGCAAAACAAATTCGGATAATACTGGATGTACTAATAAAAGTTGCTTAATACAGGGAGTTGTGGCTCATTGGTATACTAACTCCCGATCTGGTAACAAAAATGCTGATTCACCTACTAATATTATCAAGTTTCCTGGACTCTACAAAGGGGCTACACTTGAACCGTCTTGCCCCGGCGATATAAATTTCGAGGAACCACCTTGCATGGATGATTTCTATGAATCGTTAAACATCCAATTATCGTCGCTTAATAAGGCTGAAGATGATGCAGTATAAACAGAACATAAAATAATATAATATAATAGCCCTCTGCCCTTGCACAAAGGTCAGGGGCTTTTTTATGAATATTCCCGTTGACTGCTTTTTCGCTGATGACAATCCTCGAGTAAATTATTATCTATGAGGAGGTATGTCGTCGTTAATGGAGAAGTTTGTAAATTGGGGCTTATTTGCAAAATTGCCTGAGCCTGTAGGGGGCAAATGCTACAAATGGATACTATTTATCTTGGTGTCGATATTGCAGGTGCAACAAACACTTGGGTTGGCGGAGTCTGCCCAATGGCAAATGGTCTTAATATATCCTTCCCGCCAAAAAAACAGTCCTTGGCTGACATAGTGCGATATGCAGAACAAAACAATGTGGTTGCCGTTGCAATTGATGCTCAACTCACTAGTTCAATTAATGATGAAAACGGTTTTCGGTCGTCCGATTTACAATTGAGAGGACTGCTACCTCCTAAATTTAAAGTCTGGGTGGCCTCACAGAATTCCATGATGGCTGTACCTATAAGGGGTAGACAATTAGCTGAGGCGCTGTCACCGTGTGTCGGAACTATCATTGAGACCCACCCTAGATCTTGCCTACATTTTGCTAATCCTGATATTCCAGAAGTTGTGCAAAACTACAAGAAAGATGATGGTGAAATATACCGGCGAACCCTTTGGGAACGTTGGATAAAACTCTTCAACATAAATGGTGACATATCAGAGATTAGTGATGGTGCATTGGATTCAATTGTTTGTGCCACCGTTGCATACCTATTTCACCAGGAGCCAAGCAGGTTGCTTAAATTACAGTACAGTGAACATAACAAAACTGGAAGGGGGCCGTTCTACGTATTGTATCCGGAATTTAATTAATTCCCAAATTATTGTGTCATTAAGGTAGAATTAACAAAAGTATTAACTTCTGTCTTTAATAGTAGGATTATTGGGACAAAGCCACACCCTTGCGAATCCTATTACGAAGGGAGGAAAAACAGTGCCTTGGGATACGAACCTTGAGCCAGGTGTACCTGCCTACGAATTCGCTTCATCCCAATCAACCAATCTTAGAGCAGTTGCTGGGCCAGGAACAGGTAAATCTTTTGCTTTGAGAAGGCGTGTAGCTAGATTACTTGAAGAAGGTGCAGACCCTAGACGAATCCTGGCGGTCACTTTTACTAGGACAGCAGCCGCTGACCTACGAGCTGAAATAGGATCGTTAGATGTTGATGGCGTCGATAGAGTGGTTGCAAAAACTTTACATAGTTTATGCTACGGAATCCTAAACCGCAGGGAAATCTTTGAAGCAACAGGAAGGCAGCCTCGTCCATTACTTGTTCATGAGATTAAACCCTTGCTGTATGATTTATCAAATCCTGATTTTGGTAATGCCCGGGAAAAGGAGAAAAGAGTTAAGGCCTTTGAGGCAGCTTGGGCAAGATTACAATTTGACGAACCAGGATTTGCACTTGAAGAAATTGATCAGTTATTCGAAAGAAATCTTGTTAGTTGGCTAGTTATACATAAAGCTATGCTAATAGGAGAAATTATACCAGTTACTTTAAGTTACCTCCGTGAAAACCCATTATGCCCTGAACGTAACCTCTTTGACCACGTCTTAGTAGATGAATACCAGGATTTAAACAAAGCAGAGCAAGTTCTAGTGCGCTTATTGGCTGGAAATGGAACATTGACTATTATTGGGGACGATGATCAGTCAATTTATTCATTTAAGCACGCCCACCCCGAAGGGATAAGGGAATTTCCTAATGAACATGATAATTGTGAGTCAATAACCTTTAATGAATGTAGACGTTGCCCTGCTTTAGTCGTTCAAATGGCATCAACGCTAATAAATAATAACCATAATAGGACTTTAGGTAACCTTGCACCAACAAATGGCAATGATCAAGGAAATGTTCATGTACTTCAATGGAACACGTTGGATGAAGAAGTTTGGGGTCTTTCAGAATTAGTCACCCATTATTTAAACAATGATAACATCCAACCTGGAGACATTTTAATATTAACTCCAAGGCGTAGAATAGGATATAGAATTAGAGACCTATTGTTGCAGGCTGGAATTGAAGTTCGTTCTTACTTTAGGGAACAGGCTCTTGATTCCAAGGAAGCCCGGAGGGCATATTCACTTTTAAACTTAGCTGCTGTTCCAAATGATCGCGTTTCACTTAGGTATCTTCTAGGTGTTGGCTCTCAAGACTATCGTCAACCTGCCTACCGGCGTCTATTAAATAAAGCTCAGGAAATTGATTGTAGCGTTCGCGACGTGCTGGATAGGATAATAGCAGGAGAATTGAGGATTCGGAATACCAATCACATAATTAATGTATATAGACAGATTATTGATGATATAAGTTCTTTAAATGAACAAATGAATGAGGATGCGATGGGAATAGTCAACTATCTTGCGCCGGAAGGGAATGATAACTTTGCTGGTTTAAGGGAAGCTCTAGAGGCTGCCATTGAAACTATTGGTGCTCCTCTTCCCGATGAAGATCTATCTAATTGGTTGTTACACATATTCCAAGAAACCAGAGAAAATATCTCGATGCCAAACGTCCCTGAGGAAGTAAATCATGTAAGAATTATGAGTTTACATGCATCAAAAGGTTTGGGTGCCAAAATGGTTATCATTTGCGGTTGTATTGAAGGCCTAATACCAAGAGATGACCCTGAATTAACAGACGGGGAACGCCAACAATTAATAGAAGAACAAAGGAGGTTGTTTTACGTAGCTATAACTCGATGCAAGAATGAATCAGGTATCTACCCTGGGACTTTAATACTAAGTTCTTGCGTAGAAATTCCCGGGGTTGAGGCTGTGCGTTTAAGAATACCAGCTCGACATGATCAAAATCGTCGTGTTGTAGCATCACGTTTCCTGAGAGAATTAGGCCCTCAAAGGCCAAGAGCAGAAGTAGGAAGAGATTACTTGCTAAGATTAAGAGAACGATGATAGCTTACAGCATTAACCCATTTTAATCTAAGCCCAGGAAAACAGAGGGCTTTCAGGATGTGGCAAACTTATCACACCTTAAAGCAGATATTTCGGCTTTAAGTAAATTTGTTGATTCGTATAATCCAGATTGTTCTAATAAAAGTCAGAAAAGACAAGGCGTAGAGGCCGATTGATTCTCTACATATAGACGCCAACAAAATCCCGGAAGTATTCACCTTCCGGGAAGCACCCATAAAAGCTCCAAAAAAAGACCCGGTGGGGCGCCGAACGGCCTTAATGGCATTAAACCAAAACCCTGGTACCGCCGGGAAATGTATCCTATTTCTGGGTGTATAGGGCCTCCCTATGTTACAAGAACGCAAGTTCGCTGGTACTATTATCCGCCCTCAGAAAAGCTAGTATTCGTGGGTGCAGTGGCAGCTAATTTCATTGGAAGTAGTATCAACCAAATATACGGTGACGACACTAGCACGCCCGTAAAAGCGGCTAACACAAACAGCATGTGTTTGTATATTACCTTGTTACATGTTACAGAAAAAAGCGATTCATAATCGACGACGAAGCAGGAACCGTCAGGGGGTATTACTATCACTTGACAGCTATCTACATAGCAAGTCTCAATACTATAAGGCGCACGGCAACGCATGCTCATTAAGAGGAATTAATCAGGTCAACGAGCTTTAAGGCGGGATTGGTAAAAACTGAATCCCGCCTTTTTTGTATGGGGTTAAATAAAACCATAGAATATCTCTTTGATACATACATAAAAGTGTGTTTAAGGGAAATATATGTGAGATTTCGTCTTACAGGGCAGGATCTTAGTGAAACTGTGACGAAATGGTTATATTACCCATAATCCATGTTTCCTGGCAGGTGATTTTCTTGACCAAGATATATACACCAAAGATTGGTCCAAAAGGCCAAATGACGTTGCCAAAAGAAATAAGGGCTACTCTCGATATAGAGGAGGGTGACCGGGTTTTGCTCAAAATTGATTCAGATGGTAAAGTGGTTTTGGAAAAAGCAATAATTGTAACAGCAAGTAAGAAATTAGACAGCGGCTAATATGTATCGCTATCACAAGGACAATATTCCAATCTAAGGTAGGGCCAACTATTATAAAAGCTCGGTCCGCAGATGCCAGAAATGGCTTTTCAATTCTAACTAACAGATACTTGCAACCAAGCAAAGTGTGGACCAGGGTGGAAAAATCCCATGCTGGCTGTTGGAAGCAAAGAACAGGAGGATGAAGCTTGAAATCAGTTCTGGAAACATGTAAGCCGCGACCGGAAATTCTGGCCGGTACGTTTAATCCCGAGGTCTTTACAGCGTCACTCGGCCCGATTATTGACTATTACCGTAGCGGAAAAGGTGTCATTGACAGCATTTACACCAGCGCCGAGAACTTCTTCAGGGAGGCTACCTACCCCACACAGGGCCTTCGTCTGACCTTGGCGGAAGTCTTCGGCCGGATCGCGGGCGACATGACTGTTCCAGCCATACACAGGCTGGAGACAGCTTTTGGTGGTGGTAAAACCCATACGTTGATCGCCTGTACGCATATCGCATACAAGGGCAAAGAGCTTCTCGATATTATTCCGGATATCCTTGAACCCAAGCTTCTTCCCGACCCCGGATCTGTTGCAGTGGTCGGCGTTGCAGGCGACGAAATACCGGTCCATAGGCCGAAAGGTAATGACTTGGTACCATATACGCTCTGGGGTGAGATTGCCTGGCAAATCGGCGGAGAGGCGCTTTACCGGGAGGTTGAAGACGACGCAAACTCCCATGCCGCCCCCGGAAAGACATACTTCAACAAGGTATTCACCAACCGGAAGGCTTTAATAATGCTGGACGAACTGGCCCAGTACGCGGCTCGGCTTGAAGCCGCCCGGCCCGATGGCGCCAGTCAGTTGGCCGCCTTTTTGATGGCGCTCCACGGGTATGCCAGAAATAACCCGGGGATTGCCGTGGTGCTTACGCTTGCCAGCGCCACAGACGCTTTCGCCAAGCAAACCGAACGTTTAGCAGTGCTTATCAGCCAAGTGCGCGGTGAAGAAGTGACCGAAGACGACGCCCTGGGTATAGGCGAAAGGGCTGTGAAGGGCGTTACCAGCGTGGTGGCCCGCGACGCCGTGCAGATTACGCCGGTGCAGGCCGCCGAGATTTCATCCGTGCTTGCAAAACGGTTGTTTACCTTTATAGACCGTGACGCCGCCGGAGCGGCAGCCGAGGAATATACGCGGATGTACCGCCGGAACTCCAACCTGTTGCCGGAGGAGGCCTCCAGTGAGAACTTCAGGGGACGGATGACCGCCACCTATCCCTTTCACCCGACGCTGGTCAATTTCCTGAACAATAAGCTTGCCAATGCCGAGAACTTCCAGGGTACCCGCGGTGTGCTTCGAGTCCTTTCCCTGGCTGTCCGCAGTCTATGGCAGAGCCGGCGGGCAGTGCCGATGATCCATGCATGCCACATAGACCTGAGATCAGACCGGGTGGTCAATGAAATCCTCGGCCGTACAGGCAGCTCCGACCTGATGTTTATCCTCAACGCCGATATCGGCAGTGTTGATACCGGCACTTTGGAAGGCGGCTACAGCAATGCAGAACTGGCCGATCAGCGCAACCCGCACCCGGAAGGTCATCCTCTCTACGAATACACCTGGAAGACTGTCTTTTTGCACAGCCTTGTCGGCCGCGAAGAGGGGATAAACTCCAAAGCCTTTGGTCTCACCGAGTCTGAAGCGCTGTTTTGTGCGTCTTTCCCGGGCCTCACACCGCCGCAGGTGCGTACAGCCCTGGAAGAGATTAATGAAACCGCCTTTTACCTCCGTTATGAACAAGGGAAATACTTTGCCAGCGAGGAGCCCACCATCAACAGCGTACTGGCCCGAATCCGCAAGACCCTGAATACAAACCAGGTCAACGAGCTGCTTGAAGCAACCGCACGGAAAGTCATAACCGGGGGATCCGGCTTATTCCATATAGAACACGATGTATCTTTACCGGAGCACTTACCGGACGGCAAGGGCAGGCCCGTGCTCGGGATAGTCTCGCTGACCGCCGAGGCTATCGATGTGCAGGCAATGGTTACCACCAAGGGCGTTAACAAGCCCCGGGAGCAGCAGAACCTAATATTCATACTTGTCCCGGAAACCGTTGCTGTCAAAGGCACAAATGAGCTGGAGGGGCTTTTCCAGACCCAGGCGCAGGAAGTCCGGCAGCGAATTGACGGCATAGCCCGCCAGGTTAAGGCTATGCGCGTCCTGGTAGACAAGCCGCAGAGCTACGGCGTTAATCCCCGCCGCCTGGAAGATGCAGACTTCAAGAAGCGCCGGGCTGAGCGCGAGCAGGCACTGGTCACCACAATTTCAAGCATATACACCGGCCTTTATTACTCCTCAACAGGCGGCCACATAGTGAGAAAAGAGATAAAGACTGCCGGCGGTGAGGGCGGAATGCCCTTTATCGAGTTGATTTACGACATATTGAAAAAGGATGGCGAAATCCTTACCAGTCAAAACACAACCCAATCAGACCTGCTGAATCTGAGTAAGCTTTTCTTCGATCACAGTGACAGCATAATTCTGGAAAAACTCCGCAATAACTTCTGCTGTGTGCGCAGCTGGCCGGTGCTGGAGAACCCCGGGGTCTTCGATCAGATTGTCCGGATAGGCGTGCAAAAGGGCGTGTGGTGCGTCTATCGCATGGGCTCTGAAGAAAATGTAAAACCAGGGGAATTTTATCATCAGGAAAACGAGATCCCGATGGGGATTAACCTGGGTGACAACGGCTACGGCCTTATTACCCTCCAGGGCGCAAAACAGCGTGGGTGGACTGAAGGTAGTAAGGTTGAACCGACTAAGGTCCGTGAAGGGGTTCTTTATACGGTTACTAAGAACAGTACGGCTACCGTTCAGCAGGTATCGGAAGGCCTGACGGAGAAATATGGAGAGGTCCCCGCCGCTGATTTGGATGAGGCTGTAGTGACGCTCGTCAGGGAAAGCCGCCTGTATGCCATCCGTGGGGACCAGGAACAAAAAGAAAAGCCCGATTTAATTCACGGAGCCGTTGCAGCCTTGTACAACCCTCAGCCCGGCGACATACTTATTACTCCGGCTCAGGCCGCCGAACGGGGATGGATCACCGGCCGCCGGCAAAGCTACAGCCTGGCGGGACGGGAAGGCGCTGAAAAGGTTATGCCACTGCTCCGGCGGCTGGGCAGCATCTACAATAAAGGCGCCAAGTCCACCATTGAAACCCTGGACCTGGCTGACCTTGAGCTGCCGCAGGGCGGAACGCTCCGGTTGCAATTAAATAACGTCACTCCGGCATCGATGAAATTACTAAGCGAGCTGTTTGAGGTGCTGGACGGTGTTATAGAAAATGGTGAACGTACCGAGGTCTATCTTGATATTGTCAACCCCGATGATAATTGTATTCTAATCCGGGAGCTAAAAAACAAGAAAACGTGAGGCGTAGATAATGGCAAACAAGAAGTCACCAGCAGGTTGGACCCTGGAGCATGAATTCCAACAACGCATTCGTCCTTTTGCGGAACATGCTCCCTGGGTACTGCGAATAACCGATCATAAAGAGAAACCGGCTCCCGTTTTCATAGTCAAGAAGCGCTTTTCACCCAACGGGGACGCCAAGGCGAACGGTAAACCTTCAGGCAGGCCGTATTTGAAAGAACAGGGACTGCTTTACGGGCTGCCCCTGCGCCGCTGTTTGCCTGTAATCCGGGCGATTACCGGCAGGGTGTGTGATGATGCCGGGATCCCGCTTGAACTTCACCGGTTTTTCAATAACGGCCGCATCACGTTCCGGGGGAACCTGCCCCTCGATGAGGAGGCTGGTGCTAAATTATCGCTTATCTTTAAACTCCAGGAACGAATGAAGGATATGGACCGGGTGGAACTAATCGCCAGGCGCGTGGAGCGCTTTAGCCGCGAAGAGGCTACATACTGGCTGACGAGGACAACCCAGTACGGGGCGGAGGGCAACCGCTGGGCTTTAGCCGGCATGCGCATAATGCTTGGCGGCCAGCCTGAAGACAAGGCCGTCCTGCGCATGCTTGAGAAGTTGCGTAGTTAGAGAAAGGGGCAAATATGTCATGAGAGTCACCAAAGCTGATGTGCGGCTTATTGAAGCGGGTTTTCCCTGCCACCAGGTGGGCGCGGAGACACAGCGGGAGCGTGGCGCGAGTTCGGCGCTTCCACCGCTCTATTATCTCCACGTCTGGTGGGCACGGCGGCCGTTGACGCCGAGCCGGGCCGCCATCCTCGGATCGCTGCTGCCCGCGGGGGCGGACCCCGACTGGTTCCTCCGTCAGTTAGGCATTGAAAAGGTGCAGGCGCTTATAAACGGTGAGCCGTGGACGCTTACCGGACAGATTCTCGGTCGTGTAATAACAGATGAATCCGGGGCCGAGTGGTTGCCAGTCGATGATAAGGTCCTGCGGGCGATGGAAAAGGAACAGGAACGGCGGGATAAAAACCGTGAGATTATCCAGAAGCTTATTGATGCAGATCCGGGACTTTCCAGTCATCCCGTAACCGTTCGTTGGGGCCGGGAGTCTCAGCCACTGCCGAAGCCCCGGCCGAAAGAAGGTGACCGCATTCAAGTCCGACGTGTAGCTGCAGATCCTGCACATGTGAACGAGCGGATTGAATTTGCCAAATCGGAACGTGTGAAAAGCATATTGGGTTCTGTCCTTAAATGGGACGCTGAAGATCTTTATGCCTATGGTCGTGCTTATGCTCACGACCCATCTTCAGTGGCTGAAGCATTGACAGTGCTGGATCCCACAGCCGGAGGCGGTTCTATTCCGTTTGAGGCTATGCGCCAGGGACATAGAGTTATTGCAAATGATCTAAACCCTGTTGCTGCTGTGATCCTTTATGCTACACTTGATTACCCGGTAAGGTTTGGACTTGATCTTCTAGACGAATTGAATGAATGGGGCAACCGTCTGGTCTCACACGTCAAGCAACAGATGGCTGATGTAACACCGTTTTCTCCCCTCCCTAAGGAGGAACTCGAACAACTCAGGAAACATTGTACAAACTGCCCGGAAGTCATTTCTAAGTTTGACGGACCTGAATATGATCAAATGGGGTTAATTTATTGTCGCCAGGTCACCTGCCCGCATTGCGGCGGGGAGGCTCCTCTCTTAAACACCTGCTGGCTGTCAAAGGAGGGAGAGAAGTGGGGCGTCAGGATTGTCACGGACGGCCGGAAAAAAGGCGGCAAGGCCTGGTTTGAGACCTACCGGATCACCGGCAGCCGGGGGCCGAATAGTGATGATCCCAACTTTGCCACAGTTGACAACGGCGTAGGCACTTGTATCCATTGCCGCCAGGCCATCCCAGCCGATGAAATCAAGGCCCAGGCCCGGGGCGAGTCGCCCCACGGCAGATGGCAGGACAGGCTGTACTGCGTAGTGGCCGTTAGATACCATCCCAAACTGGACAAGCATGGCAGGCCGGAGCGTTATAAAACCGGCCAGCGGGCGGGAGAGATCAAGACCGGGAAGGTCCGCTTTTTCCGTCCACCCAATCACCGCGACCTTGAGGCCCTGGCCGAGGCTGAAAAGCGCCTCCAGCAGCGCTGGCCCGAATGGGAAAGGCAAGGGCTTATTCCAACCGAAAACTTCCCACAAGGCAATGATATGCGTCCAGTTTATTATGGGATGCCCCGCTGGTGCGATATGTTTACCCCACGACAGCTTTTGGGGCACCTTACCCTGGTGGAGGAACTGAACCGGCTCAAGCCCGGGATTCTTGAGGAACTTGGGCAAGAGCGCGGCCGCGCTGTGATTACATATCTCCAGTTTATAATAGATAAAGGTCTTGATTACAACAGTAAGCAAACAAGATGGCACTACAGCCGTGGTGTTTTGATTAACACCTTTGGCAGACATGATTATTCCCTCAAATGGACATTTGGAGAGATGATCTTTACGGGTCCCAATTCTGGTGCGGCATGGGGGCTATCGCAGGTCCTTGATGCCTATAAGGGGATGGCGGAGTTGATGGCGCCGCTGCATGAAAAACTCGGCGGAGCCGATCCTCCGCTAAAAATCCAATACGGTACAGCAGCCCATATGGACGTATCCGACCATTCTGTAGACCTCGTATGTATCGATCCACCTTATTACAACAATGTCCAGTATGCGGAATTGTCAGATTACTTCTACGTCTGGCAGCGGCGCACCCTTAACGACCTTTATCCCGGCATATTCACACGGCGGGTTACCAATAAGACGGATGAGGCTGTGGCCAATCCGGCACGGGACGGTTCAGCCGCCGGGGCGGCCCGGGAATACGAACGCCTGATGGGCGAAATCTTTGCTGAATGCCGCCGTGTCCTCAAAAATGAAGGCATCATGACAATTATGTTCACACATAAGACTCAGGAAGCATGGGAGGCGCTGACGCGATCACTTATTGAAAACGGCTGGACCATTACTTCCTCGATGCCTGTTGAATCCGAAGCAGGGGAATCAATTCACCAAAAGAATATGGCTTCTGCAGCCAGTTCCATCTTCCTCACCTGCCGCAAGCGGAAGGTATCCGACAATACGCCTGCCACCTGGACCGGTTTCGGCGGCGCCGGGGTGGCCCGGCGCATACGGGAGGCCGTGCGGGAGGGATTGAAGGAGTTTGAGCAGCTGAAGCTGAACGCCGTTGATGAGATGGTGGCCTGTTACGGCCGGGCGCTGCGCGTGCTTTCCGAACACTGGCCGGTTCTGGACGGCGACCAGCCGGTAAGCCCCATCCGGGCCATGAACGAGGCCAGCGCGGTTGTCGCTCAGTACCAGATCGCCCGTCTTACCCAGGGGCGGTTGAAGGTGGACGACCTGAACCCCGAAGCGGCCATGGCCCTCACGCTCTATGGCATTTTCGGCCTGGGTGACATACCCTACGACCAGGCCCTGAACCTATCCCGTGCGCTCAACATCAGCCTGGAGGGGAGGCCTGCCGGGTATACTGTTAGCGGCCGAATGATCGGCATCAACGACGAAGGCCGGGGCAGGCGCACCAATCGCGTCAGCGCCGAGGAGACAGGCTACCACGCGCCATTGCTTAGGCGCGGGTCCAAGCTGCGCCTGGCACTGCCGGAAGAGCGCCACAAGAAACCCATTGACAGCCCCCAGACGGAATGGGATATCCTCCACGGTCTTATCCTTGCATACCGGGAAGGCGACGTGCCCGTTGCCCGCGCATATCTGGCACAGCACGCGGAAGGCCGGGATCAGGTGATTCTTGATTTGCTCTCCGTTTGGGCTGCTGAAATGTCCGATGAGAAGCTGCGCAAGGAGGCCGGGGCAATAATGTTCGGCTTGAAATAAGGAGGCTGTTGAAAAAGTCCGCCTGCTGCGTTGCGGCGGCGGCTTTTTCACTCCAACGTACCACCCGGTACGCCTCCGCTCAAAGCCTTGCCGCGTCTTGCATCCGGAGCTTTTTGAAAAACCTCCGGCGTGTCCGGTTTATATATGTTTGTCTGGTAGGGGGATATAATCATGGAAATAAGCGGCGCATCACCGGAAGATAGGGGCCTGCGGTCCCGCCGCTGGCTCCTTTCTTACAAGACGTCGTCCACCATTATAGACGGCTGCCCGGTGGATATTCTCAAGGACTTCTATATTCCCGCCCTGCAGCTTTCAGTGCGTTACGACCGCGTGGCCGGTTACTTCCGGTCCTCCTCCCTGGCTGCCGCTTCTCAGGGTTTCTCCAGCTTTGCCGGCAGGCAAGGCAAGATGCGCCTTATTGTCGGCGCCGACCTGGAGCCGGATGACGTGAAGGCCATTCTGGCCGGGGACAGGGAGCGGCTGGCGGCAAAGTTGAACAGTGAGCTTGAACGGCCTGAATCCTGGCCGGAAAACGTACAAAACGGGGTAACGCTCCTGGCCTGGATGGTGGCCCGGGGATACCTGGAGGTCAGGGTGGCCTTCAGGGTCCACGGGGAGACCGGCGATCCCCTGCCGATAGATGCTGTGGACGACGGCTACGTGCATGAAAAGTGGTTTGTCCTGCATGACGAATTCGGCAACCGCCTGTACGGGGCGGGTACGCTCAACGAATCAAAAACAGCCCTTGTCTTAAACGCTGAGAATATTGATGTCCACTGTGACTGGTGGGGGGATACCGACCGCTGGCGTGTGGATGAGGCCGTGGAATCCTTTGAATACCTGTGGGCGGGCCGGGTTTCCCACATGCCGGTGATGTCTTTGCCTGAGGCCGTACAGAGACGCCTGGTGCGGTTTGCGGAAGGAGTTGACCGCCCGGTGGAGATTGACGGGACCATTTCCGTACCCGGAGCGGTTCAACCGCCATCGGCGCTGGAGAGGTTGCGGTTCGCCGTCCTGCGGGACGCGCCGAAGATGCCCGGAGGAAGGTTTGTCGGCATGGAGACCGCCCCTGTGGAACCTTGGCCGCACCAGGCGGTGGTTGTGCGCAGGCTGGTGGAAACCTGGCCGTACTCCTACCTTCTGTGTGATGAAGTGGGCCTCGGGAAGACCATTGAGGCGGGGCTCGCATTCCGTTCTCTGTACTTGTCCGGCCTGGTGAGGCGCATACTCATTGCCGCGCCGGCCAGCCTGACCAAGCAGTGGCACCGCCAGATGGCCTCTAAGATGCTGCTTTCTTTCGGTCGGGTCCGCACCATGCCGGAAACCTGTCACGAGTATATTTTCCCGCTGGAGGAAAACCGGCCGGCGGCCTCACTTTATGATCCTGATTTGGTCATCGTGTCAACAGGCCTGCTCTCCCGCCGGGAGCGGTTACCGGCCCTAATGCAGGCAACCGGGTTTGATATTGCCCTGGTGGATGAAGCACACGCCGCCAGGCGGCGAAAACCGGGCAGCGGCATTTCGGCAAACCCGGAGTATGGACATCTCTATACAGCCATCCGCGACCACCTAAGAGAGCGGACAAAAAGCCTCTGGCTGGCCACCGCCACGCCGATGCAGATCGATCCGGTGGAAGTTTACGACCTGCTGGCGCTGACGAACCGCGTGGGCGCGTTCCAGTTTGACCCGATGCTGACGCAGCAGTACTATGAGGTTCTGGGTAAGCTGGTGTTCGGACAAGATCCCGATGAACATGAATGGTCTTTCCTCCGGCGGGCTGTGAAGGCAGTCCGGGGGCAGGACCCGATGCTCTGGCGTTTTATTGAGGAAAGCGTGATAGACGGCCGCATCCGTTCAGCTGTAAAGCAATGGCTTGAAAACGGGCGGATTCCCTCGGGCAGGGACCGGGAACTGATGTTGCGCCTGATTTTCAGTATATCCCCGCTTTCAAGGGTGATGTTGCGGCATAACCGGAGGCTTTTGGAGATTTACCGTGATAACGGGCAGTTGCAGCAGAACCTTGCCAGTCGCCATATTCAACGAATGCCCACCATAAAGTTTACACCGCTGGAACAGCATATTTACGACCAGTTGGAAGATTACTGCCAGGGCCTGGCCAGGCAGATCCGCGCCCGTGGAGACAGCCAGGCCCGGCAAATGATAAGCTTTTTGCTGAGCTTCCTGCGGCTCCGCTTTGCCTCCAGCCTGTACGCCTTTCGCGAAACGCTGCAGAACCGCCTGCGCAAGGTGGAAGCTACACTCCGGCACCAATCTTTTATGGAGGTGGATGAATCCGAACCGGGAGCTTCATCCCTGGAAGACCTGGTTTATGACGGCGAGGATGAGGACGACCTGCCGGCGGTTGAATCCCTGCTGAAGAACCGTACACCGGAGGACCTTAAATGGGAGAGGGACCGCCTGAAGGATATGATCAGCGATATGGCCGACCTCACCGGGCCTTCATCAAAGATGCAGGAGCTCTTTCAAACACTCGAAAGGCGGAAGTACAGGCAAACGGGCCGCATCCGGCAGACTGTCATCTTCACCCGTTTTTACGATACACTCACAGACATTGTCAACCGTCTGCGCCAGGCTGACCCGCGCATGCTTATCGGCACCTACTCGGGCCGGGGGGCTGAGTATTATGACCAAGGTACGGGCCGAATGGTCAACGTGGACCGTGAAGAGGTCAAGGAGCGGTTCCTGCGCGAAGAGATTGACGTGCTGGTATGCACCGACGCCGCCGCCGAGGGTCTGAACCTGCAGACAGCCGACCTGCTGGTCAATTTCGACCTCGGCTGGAACCCGATGAAAATCGAGCAGCGGATTGGACGTATTGACCGCATCGGGCAAAAACACCAGGATATCTTTGTCCAGAACCTTTGCTATCTCGGCAGCGCCGAGGAGATCGTATACGGGCGCCTGCTGGACCGCCTGGCTGAGGCAAGCCTGATTGTCGGCACCCAGCAGGTTTCGCTTCTCCCTGTGACTCCGGAGGAGTTTCAAAAACTGGCTGAAGGGGTGCTGACCCAGGAAGAGCTGATGGCCAGCGCCCTGAAACGGATTGAAATACGGCGGAAACAAACAGAGAGCATGGAAATCAGCCCGAAGGACCTATATGATATATACATGCGCATGGCCCGGGCAAGCGTTCCGGCGCCGGTGAACCTGGCGGCGATATGGGAGGCGATTAGCGGGTCAAAGTATCTCAAGGATTTGGGTTGTGTCGTGTCAAAGGAACCTGCTAAGCCAACATTTACCCTGTACGGCTTTGAAAATATAACAAACGGCACAGTCCTTACCGTTTCGCGGGACCTTTATGAAGAAGGTATGGCTGACGGGGGATCCCGGGTGCATTTTGCCTCCTACGGCGACCCTTTCTTCGACGCCATTCTGGAACATTTCAGTGGGTTTGATCTTCCCTCATGTATTCATAGGATTTCTGTCCTGGTTCACGGTATGAACGATGTGGAAATGGTGGGTTATGCAGTTGCCTGCCACGGTCCCGGCGGTAGCAGAGAGGTCCGGCTGGTCCGGTCATGGCCGGATCTCGACGGTCTTCAGTTGGCTGAAGCGGAGTCCCTGTCTGAAGCTGAAATTGGTCCCTTGCGGGAACAGCTTGAGCGAATAGCCAGGGATGAACTTGAGCCTTGTCTTGTCGCCAATAGAATTGAGCGCGGTAATATACGGGCGGCTCATGCCCATGAAATGCTGAACTATCTGGTTGCCCGCGGCCTGCTTGAGTTAAGGGCACGGTTTGCCGGGGATGGAGCCCTCTATCTGCCGGTTCTGCGTGAGGTAGAATCACTATATCAGGACCGGGACCGCGTAAACCTGCCTGACCTGCCGGCTGATGTCCTCAAGCCGATTAAGGGAGATCTGCTCTTCGAATGCCATGTGCCCGGTGTTGGTGACAAGGCCCAGCTGTATGTGCCGTATATTCTGGCTCAGACAGCCTTAAATGCAGCCAACCGCCTGGTGGACAGCATGAAGGTAAGAAAGAGCGAACTCCGCGTGGATACAGTTCTGGCCCGCTTGCAACGGGAAATAGAGGCTAAGAGACGGCAGGTGGGTTAGTTTGCCGTTCCTTGACCTAGAATGATAAGCGATTATCTGCTAACCGGGATCTAGAAAACATTTGTCATTGCTTTGCTCTCTGAGGAGGTGTATTATGGCAACTACTGTAAATAACGCATTTGCTGTTTTCAAAAGCCGATTGGAAGTAACTCCACTTCAAGCACAAACCTTATCGCGGCGGCATGTAGATGTACGTGGCTGTGTTGGAAAAGCTTTTACAATTGTAGATGACTTCTTAATTGGATCCTATGTACGAGATACAGCATGTCGGCCGATTAAAGACGTAGATATAATGGTGGTATTGCACTGGGGAAAATATGGCGAGTATTACAAAAATCAGCGAGGCCCATATGCTTTGTTAAGTGCAGTAAAAGAAGTCCTTGTAGATGCATATAAAACGACTCGGATAAGGGTGGATGGTCAAGCTGTCAGTATGTATTTCTCTGACTTTACTGTAGATGTTGTTCCTGCCTTCGGAATAATTGATAATGGTAAATGGGTTGACTGGTGGATTCCTGATTCTCCAGGGGATACTTGGATTCGTACCAACCCTAAAAATCATCAGCAAATTATGACTGAAGCCAATAGGCGGTGCAACAATATGTTTAAACCTATGGTCAAAATGATTAAGGCTTGGAACCGTAATAATGGCAACATTCTAAAAGGATTCCATATTGAGGTCATGGCAGACCGGATTTTCACATCGGCACCAACCAGTTATGCTCATGGAATGCTCCAATTCTTCGATAGTTCATGGTACCTCCTCAGGGATGGCGTCAATGATCCCACTAATACTTACGACCGGGTGGATACATATCTGACAGATAATCAAAGAAGTCTTGCCCAAAGTAAAGTATACAATGCTGAACAACGTGCCCGGGAGGCTATAACTGCTGAACAAGTTGGAAATGCATATTCTGCTGTAACCACTTGGCGCTCTATTGTTGGAGACCCGTTTCCTTCATGGGGCTAGATAGTAAAACGCAAGGGGGACAATGAATGCCGTCACCTATAGCTATTCGCCAGAATGAAGAAAAGAGTATCCGTTTGTTGGTTGCACAAAGGCAATTATACTCTACTGCTAAATTTATACGTGGTGTGCGGATTTTAATAGCTATTCTTATAGCAGCCTTGGGACCTCTTCTTGTTAATTATCAGGAAATCAAACCCTACCTTGCTTTGTTAGCATGGTGGGTAGTTATAGACCAACATTTACTTTCGACTTGGGAAATAAAGACAATAGAAACTGCTGCGGCTATTCAGGAAGAGTTTGACATATATGTCCTCGGGATTCCTGAAAAAGCCAGGATTGGAAAGATAGCTCCAGAGGTAGTGTTTCAAGCTAATGAGAAGTTTCGTGGGAAACCAGAGCTGACGCATGAATCTAAAGATTTATAACTGACAAGGTTTATAAGAGTTGGGGAGAAAAAGTTTTTCGCAAAATAGCACTGGACACCACAAAATAAATATGAGACAATAGTGTGGGAAATTTTAAAAAGGAGCCACACTATGACGATACATGAAGATTGGCCTGAGGAAGTTCTCTTGAACGGACGCATTTTTACAAGGGAAGAACTGGAACACATTAAGGAAGTGATCCGGTTGTTTCCCCGATTGAGTCAAAAGGAATTGGCGCATACGCTATGTGAAACCCTGTCGTGGTATGGACCAAACGGGAAACCAAAGCTGGAATCTTGCCGCGAGTTACTGCGAAAGCTGGAGGC
>NZ_QFFZ01000006.1 GCF_004369225.1 Pelotomaculum propionicicum | reverse complement strand
TATATAGGTATTATACTACAATACACAACAATATACAACACTAAAATCCAAAAATATTGACATTAAAATAGCCCGTAATATCGGGCTTAAAGAAATGTTTTCTAGTTATTTAGTTGCAAAACAACGGAGGCGCTGCGGGCCGCTGAAACCATGGTCCGCTCGGGCATGTCGAGACTGGGTGTGGTCTGCCCGGACACCCTGCCGCAGGACTTAAAACATCAAACCATCACTGAGATTGTCAAAGTCCAGGAAGAACAGGTAAAAAAACACGTTTCTGATTACCGGCACATATTTGATCAAATAGTAGAAGTTTTACTGGAGAAGGAAAAGGTTACCGGAGAACAGTTCCGGTCGCTTTTGAGCGAAAATCCGGTGCAATAACGGTAAAACACAGAAAGCCGCCGCGCCTCAGTCTGATTTTGACTGCCGCGGCGGCTTTCTTTTTGTATTTTGAGTCCCGAGCTTTTGTTTTGAGTAGTGGGTATGTTATAATTTAACACTGGGAAGTGATAGACAATGAAAGCGGAATTAATTTTCACCGGCTCTGAACTGCTGCTCGGCCAGATTTTAAACACCCACGCCCAATATCTTGGTGAGCGTCTGGCCGCCTTAGGTATTGAGGTGACACTGAATACAACGGTCGGTGATGACGCGGCATGTATGGCCCGGGTTTTGCAAGAGGCTGTGCGGCGCACAGAACTGATTATTATAACCGGCGGCCTGGGCCCGACCACAGATGATATCACCGCTGAAACTGTAGCCGCGGTTTTAGGTTTGCCGCTGGTGGCCGACCAGGACTCGCTGGTAAAAATAGAACAGCTTTTTGAAAAACGGGGCCAGAAAATGGCCAGGAGCAACTTGAAACAGGCTTATTTCCCAGCCGGTTCAAAAGTTCTGCCTAATAAAGTGGGTACCGCACCTGGCGCCATGATCGAAAAAGACAAGATCACGATCATTATGCTGCCCGGCCCGCCCCGTGAACTTACAGTTATGTTTGAAGAATCGGTCTTACCTTTTTTAGCGGCCAAAGCAGACCAGGGCGCTGCTATGAAATACAAGATTTTCAAACTTACCGGGATCTCCGAATCAGCTGTGCAGGATCTGCTCACGGATTTGGGCGGACAGGGCAATCCCGGCATAGCTTATATAGCCAAACCTGGTGAAATCCAGGTACGGCTGTCGGCCAGGGCAGAGGGTGGACGCCAGGCTGAGGAACTGTTGGCAGATCTGTCCCGGCGGGTAAAACCCCGCCTGGATAAATACATTTTCGCGTGTGATGATGAGGACCTGGAGGAAATTGTAGGCAAGCTCCTTCTGGCAAAAGGACTTTCCATCTCTGTCGCTGAGTCCTGCACCGGTGGTCTCGTTGCAGCCAGGCTGACCGACGTGCCCGGCAGTTCCGCCTATTTTAAAGGTGGAGTGGTATCTTACAGCAATGAGATGAAAAACAAAGTTCTTGGCGTGAGCGCATCTGTGCTGGAGCAGTTTGGGGCTGTCAGCAAGGAAACTGCCATGGCTATGGCCAGGGGTGTGCGTGAAAAAACATGCGCCGACATCGGTCTGGCAACTACCGGCATAGCAGGCCCCGGCGGAGGCACTCCCGCCAAGCCGACCGGTTTGGTATATGTGTCGCTGTCTTCTGTTGCCGGAACAATATTTCGTGAGTACCGTTTCCCCGGTTTCCGGCAGGCGGTAAGACAGGGGACCGTAAACAACGCTTTGCTCATGGTCAAACAGTACCTGACTGAAAACTGTTAATATATTAGATTTAAAAGGAGCACTATTTTTGATGACTACAATAAAAGACACTGTAAGCTTCGGTGAACTAAAAATCAGCAGGCGGGTGGCTCAGGCTCTTACGGATATGGGCTTTGAGGAACCCACCCCGATCCAGCAGCTTACAGTACCCTTTGTCCAGGAAGGCAGGGATCTGATCGGTCAGGCTCAGACAGGCACCGGTAAAACGGCAGCTTTTGGGATCCCGATTGTTGAACGGGTTAATACCCAGCAGGGTGTCCAGGCGCTGATCGTGACACCTACCAGGGAACTGGCGATCCAGGTCGCTGAAGAAATCTCGCGTATTGGCAAATACCGCCGGGTCCGGACTGTACCGATTTACGGCGGGCAGCCGATCGACCGCCAGATCAGGAGTTTAAGGCAGGGGGTACATGTAGTGATTGGCACCCCGGGGCGGCTGCTGGATCACCTGAACAGGAAGACCCTGCGGCTGGATAATGTTAAAATAGTTGTCCTGGATGAAGCTGACGAAATGCTGGATATGGGCTTTGTGGAGGATATCGAGTCGATCCTTCTTGCTGTGCCGCAGACCCGCCAAACCCTGCTTTTTTCCGCTACAATGCCTGAAGAGATTAAGCGCCTGTCCAGGAAGTACCTGAAAGATCCAGAATACATCACTGTAAGCAAGCACAATTTGACAGTCCCGCTGATCGAACAGGTTTATTACGAAACCCGCGAGCACACTAAGCTGGAGAGCCTGTGCCGCATCCTGGATTCGATCAGTGTTACCCTCTCCATTATCTTCTGCCGGACCAAGCGCGGTGTGGATGAGCTGGTGGCGGGCCTTCAGGCCAGGGGTTACCCGGCCGCGGCACTGCACGGCGACCTCAGCCAGTACCAGCGCAATCATGTGATGAGGCAGTTCAAGACCGGGCAGATCGATTACCTGGTGGCTACGGACGTGGCGGCGCGCGGCCTGGACATAGAAAATGTATCTCACGTTTTTAACTATGACATTCCACAGGACCCCGAGTTTTATATCCACAGAATCGGGCGTACCGGGCGCGCCGGCAAAAGCGGAGTGGCCGTCACACTGGTCAGCCCGCGTGATTATAGGCAGCTAAAGCTGATCGAAAACCTTACCAAAACCCGTATCCGCCGTGAAAAACTACCTTCTCAGGCGGATATCTACGAGCGTCAGAAAGAAGGTATCAGGGAGCGCCTGCAGCAGACACTCAGCAAGGGGAAATTGGCTTACTACCGTAATATTGTCGACTCACTGGTGGATGATTATGACCCTATGGATGTCGCCGCCGCGGCACTGAAGCTTTCCCTCGACCTGGACGAGGACAGGGAAGACCTGATCGTGGAATCTTTCGGCAACACCGGCGCCCGCCCGGGCATGGTCAGGCTGTTTATGACCATCGGCAGAAAGGACAATATCTCAACGGGAGATCTGGTGCGGTCTTTAGCCGAAGAGACCGGCCTGCCTGAGAATACAATCGGAGCTATAAACATTTATGAGAATTTCAGTTTTGTTGAGGTTCCTGAAGAATGGGCCAACCGCGTTATTTCCTGTCTGCACCGCCAGACCATCAGGGGGCGCAGGGTAAGTGTGGAACCCGCCCGGCTCAGACACTAACTCACAAAAAACAGGTTCTTTAGAACCTGTTTTTTCACAGAAGACAGGAGACAGAATTCAGAATACAGAATATTTATTAAGATCTTTTATTCTGACTCCTGACTCCTGAATTCTGAATTCTTTATTCTATTTTTTGTATTTTTTTATTGACATAACCCAGAAATAACCATATAATTATCACAGGAACCGAACAATTGTTCTTATAAAAAGGAGAGTGAACTCATTGTCGGACAAACAAAAAGCATTGGAATTAGCTCTTACTCAGATTGAACGGCAGTTTGGCAAAGGTTCGATTATGAAGCTCGGAGAGGCTTCCGCCAAAATGCACGTTGAGGTTATCCCAACCGGCACACTTGCCCTGGACATAGCACTGGGCGTAGGCGGTGTGCCGCGCGGCCGGGTAATTGAAATATTCGGCCCGGAATCTTCCGGCAAAACCACTGTAGCTCTCCATATTATTGCCGAGGCGCAGAAAACGGGCGGCACAGCAGCTTTTGTGGATGCCGAACACGCTCTGGATCCCGCCTATGCCAGGAACCTTGGAGTAGATATTGAAAACTTGCTGGTTTCACAGCCAGATACCGGTGAGCAGGCGTTGGAAATTGCCGAAGCCCTTGTGCGCAGCGGAGCCATCGATGTTATAGTGGTTGACAGCGTTGCCGCACTGGTGCCTCGTGCTGAGATAGAGGGGGAGATGGGCGACTCACATGTGGGGCTGCAGGCTCGGCTTATGTCACAGGCCCTGCGCAAACTCACGGGAGCGATCAGCAAGTCCAGGACCACTGTCGTTTTCATAAATCAAATCCGTGAAAAAGTTGGCGTTATGTACGGATCTCCCGAAACCACCACCGGCGGCCGAGCCCTCAAATTCTACGCTTCTATTCGGCTTGAGGTGCGCAAACAGGAGAATATCAAACAGGGTACGGAAATCACAGGCAGCCGCACGCGTGTTAAAGTTGTGAAAAATAAGGTGGCGCCGCCGTTCAAACAGGCGGACTTTGATATAATGTACGGCACTGGTATTTCCAAGGAGGGCAGCATACTTGATGTCGCCGCCGAGATGAACATTATTGTTAAGAGCGGCGCCTGGTATTCTTACGGTGACGACAGGCTGGGGCAGGGCAGGGAAAATGTGAAGGAGTATCTGAAAGAACATCCCGAGCTTACCCGGGAGATAGAATTAAAAGTCCGCCAGGCGCTGAATGTAGGCGGGGCAAAAGCTGAGCTTGATTTAAAAACAGCGGTTGAAAACGGTGCTTCCTAGTGGAGACTGAACTTGAGCGGGCTAAAACAGCCGCTTACAGGCTGCTGTCCTGCCGCCGTCGCACAAAGCATGAAATAGAGCAGCGCCTGGAGCAAAAAGGTTTTTCCAGGGATATAACCGTTCAGGTGTTAACAGTTTTGGCTGATTACGGCTATATCAACGACAGAGAGTTTGCCTGTTTCTGGATAGAACAGCGGCTGGCTAAAAAGGGATTCAGGCTGATAAAACAGGAATTGCTGGTCAAAGGTGTTGAAGCTGAGATCATCGGAGAATGTCTTGCTGCTGCCGGTGAGGAGGCTGAATACACCGCCGCCATGCAACAGGCATTGAAGAAAGTTGAGTCAAGCAGCGGTAATTACTCATTTACACGCCTGGCAGGATTTCTTGAACGCAGGGGCTTTTCGTATGACACAATAGGCCGGGTTTGCCGCGACATTAGTGGTAAAGCGGGTTTGGCTTGACAGCTTGCAAAAAAACCTGTACAATAAATGCTGGGAGAAAATAGAATTAGATACTACTTTGTACGGGTTTTATTATAGATAAAATCCAATAGTTTCGGGGATAGGAGTTTGGCAGGGGGATACTTGCCGGACTTTAAGATAGTGCCCGTTTTTAGGAACATCTTTCTTACCTTGATCTGGACAACTATATTAGTGGTATCAATTCGTTTTCTACCGAGTTTTACTCGGTGTTTTTTTTGTTATGAAAAAGATTTTTTGAATACGTGGGAATAAAGGAGGTGAAATATGTATGGATTTAAGCACTACTATTATTATTCTTATCATAGCCGTTTTGGCGGCTTTAGCTCTGGGATACTTCCTCAGAAAGTACCTGGCCGAAGCTAAAATAGCGTCAGCAGAGGCGGAAGCCAGGAAAATAACCGAAGAAGCTGAAAAAGAAGCGGAAGCTAAAAAAAGGGAAGCTGTCCTGGAAGCAAAAGAAGAAATATTAAAGCTTCGCAACGATATGGAAAGAGAGAACCGGGAGCGCAGGTCAGAACTGCAAAGGCTGGAACGACGACTGGTGCAAAAGGAAGAGACTCTGGACCGCAAAGTCGATTCAATTGAAAAGAAAGAAGAAACCCTAACCCGGAAGGAAGCCGATATAGACGCCACCAAGGCGCAGCTAACCGAACTCTACAATCGTCAGTTGGTAGAGTTGGAACGCATATCAGGCCTTACCTCCGATGATGCCAAACAAATTCTTCTTGCTGATATTGAGAAAGAGATCCAGCATGAAGCGGCAATGTTGATTAAAGATATTGAAAACAAAGCTAAAGAAGAAGGAGAAAAACGTGCCCGGGATATAATATCCCTGGCTATTCAGCGATGCGCCGCCGATCATGTGGCGGAGGCGACTGTAGCCGTAATACCACTGCCCAGCGATGAAATGAAAGGTCGTATAATTGGGCGTGAAGGCAGGAATATTAGAGCTTTTGAGACACTTACAGGGATAGATCTGATTATCGACGACACACCCGAAGCTGTTATCCTTTCGGGTTTTGACCCGATACGCAGGGAAGTGGCCAGAATAGCCCTGGAAAGGTTGATAGTTGACGGCAGGATTCACCCGGCCCGCATTGAAGAAATGGTAGAAAAGGCTCAAAAAGAAGTGGCCACTCAAATCAGGGAGGCTGGTGAGCAGGCTACCTTTGAGACCGGAGTGCACGGGCTGCACACGGAGATGGTAATTCTCCTGGGCAGGCTTAAGTTCCGTACCAGTTACGGACAAAATGTTTTGAAACACTCGATTGAAGTAGCTCACCTGGCTGGTTTGATGGCAGCTGAATTAGGCGCTGATATTCAGATGTCGAAGAGAGCTGGGCTGCTGCATGATATTGGCAAGTCAGTCGACCACGAGGTGGAAGGACCGCACGTAACTATCGGTGTGGATCTGGCCAAAAAGTACCGTGAAGCCAATGATGTTATTCACGCGATTGCTGCCCACCACGGTGACGAGGAGCCAAAAACCATTATTGCTGTTCTTGTGCAGGCGGCCGATGCTGTTTCCGCGGCCCGGCCAGGCGCCCGGCGGGAGACCCTGGAGGCCTATATTAAACGCCTGACTAAACTGGAAGATATCGCCAACTCATTTGAGGGTGTTGAAAAATCCTTTGCCATTCAAGCTGGACGGGAAGTCCGGATCATGGTCAAACCGGATAAAATTGACGACCTGGCTGCAGTACGCCTGGTAAGAGAAATTACCAAAAAAATCGAAAATGAACTGGACTACCCCGGTCAAATCAAGGTGGTTATTATACGTGAGACCAGGGTGGTAGAATATGCAAAATAAAAATACCTGATTTAAATAATAGGGTAACAAAGGGCGGGGACATTCCCTATATGGGAGGTGTCCCCTTTCCTATGTTATTTTATGGTGTCCAATTTCTTTTTGTAATGGAAGAATTTTTTATTCAGCCGCAATTCAAAAAAGCAGGAATAATGTATTGAAAACAGAATCACTATTTATTCGGGCAGGTTTGTAAGGAAGGTGACAGCATTTGGGGGTCCATTATAAAGGCAACAGGGATGATCTTACAGATAGTGTGGGCCTGTTGATTTCCATTCTGGTACGTTACCCTGAAGTAGCTACGGTCAACTTTGACCCGGGGCAGCATTTACTAAAGTTTACGTTTATATACTCACAGGTTTTGGGAAATAATGAGCTGGAATGCTTAAAAGAAAAAATCATGGACAGCATTGAAGCATACAATCTCCTGGAAGGTCATGAGACAAGGCTGGTAGCGATCAGCCACCAGGTGTGTGACAACCTGACCTTGATTGAGGTGCAAAGAGACGTGGGATCACTGGCTCAGGAAGAAATAACTTTAATAGTTGAGCTTTTCCACCAACATCTCAGCAAAAACCTGGTTACAGAAGAAAATGAACGCCTTATTGAGGAAGAATTGATCGCCCAGGAAGAAATGATCGAGCATATGCTTGAGAGTATGAAAAGTTCGAACGAGAACAAGTACCTGTTTGCCTTCCGTGAGGAGGGCAGGGTGCTGGTATTCAATAAATAACAGGAGGTAAGCTATTGCGCCTGCTTGCAATCGGTGATATAGTGGGGCGTTCCGGCCGCCGGGCGGTAAAAGTTAATTTAGGCGGCCTGAGAAGAGAACTTGGACTGGATTTGGTGATTGCTAACGGTGAAAACGCCGCTGGCGGCAAAGGGATAACCAAAGAGGTCGCCCAGGAGTTATTCGCATCAGGAATTGATGTGCTGACCATGGGCAACCACGTCTGGAATAAAAAAGAGTCTTTTGAATATATAAGCCGGGAAACCAGAATCGTAAGGCCAGCCAACTACCCGCCAGGCGTACCTGGGTCTGGTTCCGGTATTTATGTTACCCCGGGCAAAGTAAAAGTCGGGGTAATTAATTTGGCCGGTAGAGTTTTCCTGCCGGCCATTGATTGTCCCTTTCGCAAAGCTGACGAGATAATAGCCAGGATTAAAGAAAAGGCACAGGTCGTAATTGTCGATTTTCACGCTGAGGCTACTTCTGAGAAAGTAGCTATGGGCTGGTACCTTGATGGCCGGGTTACGGCGGTAGTAGGCACTCATACCCACGTGCAGACAGCGGATGAGCGCGTCCTGCCCGGCGGGACAGCTTATATAACCGATTTGGGTATGACCGGCCCAATAGATTCTGTGATAGGAGTAAAAAAGGAGATAATTATAGATAAATTTCTCACTCAAATCCCGCAGTACTTCGAGGTAGCCACGGGGCCGTTTCAATTCAACGGGGCGGTAATTGAGATAAATGAGGATACCGGTGAAGCTGTATCAATAGAACGGATCATCAATTACGAATAAAAGTTGTATGAATATTTAAAAATTATGATCATATTTTGATAATATTTGAAAGGAATTTTTTAACCACTAGCGAAATATATTTGTTTACAGGGAGTTCAGGAGTTAAAGTTTATACTGAGTAATAGAGGAGGTTTACACAGTGGAAGTATTAAAAGTTTCAGCAAAGTCCAATCCAAATTCTGTTGCTGGCGCCCTGGCAGGTGTACTTCGGGAACGTGGTTGCGCTGAGATGCAAGCAATTGGCGCTGGCGCCTTAAATCAAGCGGTAAAGGCAGTTGCAATTGCAAGAGGTTTTGTAGCGCCCAGCGGAGTTGACCTAATTTGTATTCCGGCTTTTACCGATATCATTATTGACGGTGAAGAGAGAACCGCGATTAAACTGATTGTCGAGCCACGGTAGAACATAAAATTTTTTATATAAATTTTGGAGTAAACCTGTTTATACTAGATAAACAGGTTTACTTGTTTAAAAGGCCAGGTAAAGAATTCTTTAAAGATAATAAGGCAGGTTTAATATAAAAAGTGTCGAAAAAATTTAAGGGTGAGATCAATGCCAGTTGATTTACATGTGCACACTACCGCGTCTGACGGTATTTTCAGTCCGACGGATATTGTTGAAATGGCGCAATCTATTGGTTTAGAAGCACTGGCAATAACCGACCATGATACTCTGGAAGGCATTGAGCCGGCACGTAGCGCAGGGCTGCAAAAAGGCGTTGAAATTATCGCCGGGATCGAACTTGGGTCCGAGCGACATGGCGAAGAAATACATATTCTGGGGTTGCTGATTGAACTGGATGATGAGAGTTTTCTGGCCAAACTCAAAATGCTGCGTGAAGACAGGATTAAGCGCATGGAAAAGATGGTCAATAAGCTGAGGGAGTTTAATTATCCCATAAATATGGACAACGTTATGGCAATAGCAGGACGGGGTTCAGTAGGCAGGCCTCACCTGGCGGAAGCTTTAGTTAAAGCCGGGGCTGTTTCAAGCATATCAGAAGCCTTTGACAGGTATATCGGCGCCGGCCGCCCGGCTTATGTGCCCAGGTATAAACTTGACCCGGCCGAGGCTGTTGATATAATCAGACGTGCCGGTGGGGTACCTGTACTTGCTCACCCCGGCCTGCTCAAATCGCTGGTTTTAATAGAGGAGTTGAAAGACGCGGGTCTGGCTGGACTGGAAGTCAGCCACCCCGCCCATTCCGCCGAACAGGTGCAGTATTACCGGGAGTTGGCCGGAAAACACAACCTGGTTGCCACAGGCGGCTCAGATTTCCACGGCCCCGGACACAAAGCCGGCGCCCAATTAGGTTTGGCAACGGTTTCTTATAGTGTAGTAGATGAGTTGAAGAAGAGAAAGACAAATATAAAATAAATTGACAGGATAAATGGTTTGAAAAGAATTCAGAATTCAGTAGTCAGTAGACAGAATAGTGTTTTGGATTTTTTATTCTGAATTCTGACTTCTGTGTACTCAGTTGTAAGAATCCTGTAAATCCTTATAATCCTGTAAATCCTGTCAAATTGTTTTTATATTGTAAACTAGGGAGTGAAACTATGAAAAAAGCTAGCAGGATGGGCAGTTTAGCATCCGGTATATTCAATGAGATGGAGGAAAGGAGAAAGAAAGTTGAAGCAAGGGGCGTAAAGGTGATCAACCTGGGCGTGGGCAGCCCGGACCTTCCACCGGCCCAGCATATTATAGAGTCTCTGAAAAAGTCTGTTGAAAACCCTCTGAATTACTCATACTCACTGGGAGGTATGCCCCGGCTTTACCAGGCTGTGGCCGGCTGGTACAAAAAACGTTTTAATGTAGAGCTGAACCCTGACAAAGAGATACTGGCTCTGATGGGTTCTCAGGACGGCCTGGCCCACCTGGCCATGGCATATATTGACCCGGGAGATTTGGCGCTCGTACCCGATCCAGGTTACCCAATATACAGTTTCAGCATACTTATGGCGCAGGGTGAAGTTTACCCGCTGCCTATTTTACAGAAAAATAACTTTTTGCCTGACCTGTCTGCAATTCCTGAAGAAATTGCTAAAAAAGCCAAAATGATGTGGCTGAACTATCCCAACAACCCGACAGCTGCTTCGGCCAACAGGGAATTTTTTGAAAGGGTTGTGGAGTTTGCTGTCAAGTATGACATTCTAATCTGCCACGATGTGGCATACGCGGAACTGGCCTATGACAATTTCAAACCAATGAGCTTTTTGGAAGTGGCTGGCGCTAAAGAGGTGGGAGTTGAGTTTTACTCACTTTCAAAAACTTATAACATGGCCGGCTGCAGGCTTGGCTTTGTGGTCGGCAACAGTGAAGTTATTGCCAACCTGGGATTAATCAAGTCAAATATTGATTACGGCGTGTTTTTCGCAGTACAGGAAGCCGGCATAGCAGCCCTCACAGGGCCGCAGGATTGTGTCACAGCAACAGCGCAGACTTACCAGAGACGGCGTGACGTGCTGGTGGACGGTTTCGCTGAAATTGGCTGGCAGATGCCAAAACCAAGCGCTTCCATGTTTATCTGGGCGCCTCTGCCCCCGGGCTTTTCTTCTTGCACCGCCTTTGTAACAGAATTATTGGAAAAAGCCGGTGTAATCGTCATACCGGGTATAGCTTTCGGCAATCAAGGAGAGGGATATGTAAGAATTGCCATGGTTGAGGATGAATCAGTCCTGGCCGAAACGGTAAACAGAGTGCGCAGCAGCTTCAAGTTTAAATAGTACAACCTGTAGGGGCGGCAGACACCCGTGTCTATTTGCCTCACCGCCGGCATATACTATAAGCGAGATGCCTGGTGAGGTGGTTTGGTTGTGAAGGATGCGATCGATATTCACTACCTGAGGGCAAGGGTGCAGGAGTTGGAAGAAAAAGTTGAGCAGCTGCGGCTTAGCCGAAGAGTGCTAATGAATTTGATTGAAAAAATAGAAAAAGATAAGACAGGTTTTTTAAGCCGGCTGGAAAAAGAAAACCGCAAGCTGCACCAGGACAATTATCGCTATGCTCAGTGGCTGTTGCATAAAAACCGACAGATCGTTGAGCTGGAGTCAAAATTACAGGATGATACTCCGCGCAATTCATCAAATAAATAATTTATCCACAATTTAATTCACAATATGGGAGCATCTGTTAATATTATTATATATTTACATATTTATTATTAAATCGACATGAGGCCTAAAAGGTCTTTTTTTTTGGCCATATATGGTATAATGCACTATGGAACAAGTTTAACTCAAATGATTTGCGCAGGGTCGGGCGGTGTGTAATGAAAATAGCTGTTATTGACGGCCAGGGCGGCGGTATAGGAAAGCATATTACCGAAAAAATACGCCGGGAATTCCCTGAGAATACTGAGCTGCTGGCTCTTGGTACTAATTCACTGGCTACTTCCGCTATGCTGCGTGCCGGCGCCAATGAGGGAGCGACCGGTGAAAATGCTGTTATTTACAATGCCTGGCGGGTTGATTATATCGTTGGTCCGGTCAGCATATTGTTTCCTAATGCCATGTTAGGTGAACTGACACCCAAAATGGCTGACGCAATCTCTTCAAGTCCCGCTGTTAAAGTACTCCTGCCTTTGAATAGGTCCAAAATCAATATCGTTGGCATTAAAAATGAGCCGCTGCCGCACTTAATCGAAGAACTGGTCAAAAGACTAAAAGAACTTACGGAAGTAAACAGAAATAAAAAGTAAGAACGATTAAAAAAGGATTATACTAACAGCTGGAGAATTAGTATTATAAAGTTCCACAGTCACCCAAAAACTTGGGTAAACAGGGGAATCAGGTGAAAAACCTGAGCGGTCCCGCCACTGTAACCGGCTGATGTGCTTGTTTTTGCGGCAGGCAGTAACCGGGAGCCAGAATACCTGCCTGTGGGTACCGGCCGAATGTCCTTCGCGGCAAAGGGGACGGCGGTTATACTGCCAGGAAATTTTACCCCGCGGCCTATTGGTGCGGGGATGCTTTTTATATTACAGGTGGTAGGAAAGTGATAATGAGATATGAAAGGTAAGCTCATACTGGTTTTAGGCGGCTCACGCAGCGGTAAGAGCGAATTTGCCGAAAAAATTGCGGGGAAACTGGGCGGCCGGGTTACCTACATTGCCACCGCCGCTGTAAACGACAGTGAAATGGCCGAAAGAGTCAGGCTGCACCGCACCAGGCGGCCAGAGCACTGGGTTACAGTAGAGGAAGAAAAGGATGTCGCCGGGGTAGTCAGAAAAGGTTGTGAAGGTGAAGTTTTTTTACTCGACTGTGTTACGGTCTGGCTGACTAACCTCATGTTAGACAGTGAACAGCAGGACTATATCATGGAAAAGGTTTACCAGTTAGCTGACTCAGTTGATAACGGCGCTAATTTGATCCTGGTTTCAAATGAAGTGGGACTGGGCCTTGTCCCGGAATACCCGCTGGGCAGGCTTTTTCGGGATCTGGCCGGTAAAGCCAACCAGGCGCTGGCCGCCAAAGCTGACCAGGTTTATTTTGTCGTGGCCGGCCTGCCTATGGAAATTAAGCCGGACAGAAATACGTGAAAGATAAAACAATGAAACAAAACAAATTGACAGGATTTACAGGATTTAAAAGATTTACAGGATTTAAAAGAATAATTGCTCAAAACTCTCATTAGTTAACCTAAGAGTATTTCTGAGTTAAAGGAACATTTTATTATTTAATCATCAATCCTGTTAATCCTGTTTAATCATGTAAATCCTGTTCAAATGTTTTATAAAGAAGCGGGGGAAAGGGCATGAAAGCTAAAGTGATTATGGTTCAGGGCACCGCGTCTCACGTGGGTAAGAGCGTCCTGGTAGCGGCACTCTGCCGTATTTTTGTGCAGGACGGCTACCGGGTTGCCCCTTTCAAATCACAGAATATGGCTTTAAATTCGTTTGTTACCAAGGACGGGGGGGAAATGGGCCGCGCCCAGGTAGTCCAGGCTGAAGCGGCCTGTGTCGACCCTTCTGTTGATATGAACCCTATTCTCCTGAAACCTACCGGAAATGCTTCTTCACAGGTTGTCGTTCTAGGGAAGCCCATCGGTAATTTATCAGCTCAGCATTATCACCTTGACTACGGTCCTAAAGCGTTAAAGATTATTGAAGGGGCTCTAAGCCGCCTGCGGAAAGCATACGACATAATTGTGATTGAAGGCGCCGGCAGTCCGGCAGAAGTCAACCTGCAGAAGAACGAAATTGTCAACATGCGGATAGCCAGGATGGCGGACGCGCCTGTTTTACTGGCTGCCGATATTGATAAAGGCGGCGCACTGGCGTCGGTGGTAGGGACACTGGAATTAATATCCCCGGAGGACCGCGACCGGGTTAAGGGAATAATTATCAATAAATTCCGGGGAGACCTGAGTTTATTCCAGCCCGCGGTAGATTTCCTTGAGCAAAAAACCGGCAAGCCGGTGCTGGGGGTTGTGCCTTATTTTCAAGGGTTTAGAGTCCAAGAAGAGGACACTATTTCTGAAGACAGGCAGGTTGCGGAACAGGTCACGGAAAGTGGCCATGTGGAGGTAGCAGTGGTGCACCTGCCTCATATTTCAAACTTCACCGATTTTGACCCGCTGGAGGACGAGCCCGATGTAAGGCTCAACTACATTGGCAGGGGGAACAGGCTGGGCAAACCTGACCTGGTGATCATACCGGGCAGCAAAAACACCATTGAAGACCTTTACTTTTTAAAACGTTCCGGACTGGCAGACGGAATCCTGCGGCTGAAACGGGAAGGGACACCCGTTATTGGCATTTGCGGCGGTTTTCAAATGCTGGGCAGGGAATTAAATGACCCTGACCATACCGAGTCCGAAATTCCCCGCATCGAAGGCCTTGGCCTGCTGGACATATCCACCACTTTTTATTCTGAAAAGATTACCTCTCAAGTAGAGGCTGAAGTAGTGGGTGAAGGACATTTGCTCAATGGAGCGCGAGGCTGCCGGATAACGGGGTATGAGATTCATATGGGCAGGACTGAGCTGGCTGCAGGTACCAACCCTGCTTTTAGAGTTAATAAGAGTTCCGGCAGGGAAGTTTCCGCACCCGACGGGGCGGTCAGCGGGGACGGACTGGTTTTTGGCACATATATTCATGGTATTTTTGATGAAGATCAGTTTAGGAGATGTCTGATTAATAACCTGCGCCGGAAAAAGGGATTGGAGCCCCTGTCGATCAACAGCTCAATGACAGCTGTGGAACAGCGCAACAGGGACTTCGACAAACTGGCGGCGGTAGTGCGGGGCAGCCTGGATATGGATAAAATATACCATCTGTTGGGGCTGCCGGAACATTCTCAACAATAGGAAGAAGGACATGCCGGGAAATTACAGTATCTATGTTCTTGCCGCTTACCTGATCGATTTGGCGGTCGGGGACCCGAGATGGCTGCCTCATCCGGTAGTACTTATTGGCAAGACTATTGAAAAATTGGAATGCCTGACGCGGCGCTTTGCCAAAAGTCCATTCTCGCTCCAAGCGGCAGGTGTTTTAACTGCCGCTCTAATTGCCGGCGGCAGCTGGCTGACAACGTTTTTGCTGGTCAGTTGGTGTTTTAAGTTAAACTTCTGGGCAGGTTCATTTTTATCGGTCTGGTTAATATCAACTACCATAGCGGCAAAGGGACTGGCCGGTGCGGCAGGTGAGATATTTGCTCTGCTCAAGGCGGGGGACCTGCCCGCCGCCCGCGCTAAAGTAGGGATGATCGTGGGCAGGGACACCGGGGAAATGGACATGGGGAGTGTTACCAGAGCCACAGTGGAAACTGTTGCGGAGAATATTGTCGACGGGATTGTGTCGCCGGTATTTTATGCTTTTATTGGAGGCGCCCCTCTGGCTATGGCCTATCGCGCAGTCAACACGCTTGACTCTATGCTGGGATATAAGAATGAAAGATATATTAATTTTGGCATGGCTTCGGCCCGCCTGGACGATCTGGCAAACTACATACCGGCCCGTATTACCGGCATCTTGCTGGTAACAGCTGCTTTTTTGCTCAGGATGAATCCCCAAAGGGCTCTGGCGGCGATTCTAAGGGACGCGCCGGCCCACCCGAGCCCCAACAGCGGTATACCCGAATCCGCTGTCGCCGGGGCGCTGGGAATACGCCTGGGAGGTTTGAACTATTATGGCGGGCGGGCATCTTTCAGGCCGTATATGGGAGAAGACAGGTTTTCCCTGGAGCCTGCTCACATAGTGCACACTGTAAAGTTAATGTACCTTGCTTCAGGATTGGCGGTAACAGCCGGAACTATAATTTCTGCTTTAGTAATCTACTTTACCAGTCTCCTTATTTGAAAGGAATGAATATTTATTATTGAATAGCTTTATGTTCGCTCTGATACATTTAACTAGGCTGCCCCTGCCTGCTGTCAAATTCAATGAGGTATACTGCGGCCGCGCCACAGCGTTCTTCCCGGCAGCCGGCTTAATCCTGGGCCTGATCCTGGCTGCTCTGGTTTGGGCGGCAGGCTGGTTGGTACCGGCACCGGTAGAAGCGTCACTTCTCGTAGTGGGGATGGTTGTCCTGACCGGGGGAATCCACCTTGACGGTTTTATGGACAGCATTGACGGCTTATTCAGCGGGCGTCCCAGAGAAAGAAAGCTTGAGATCATGCGTGACAGCAGGGTCGGTGCTTTTGGCGTAATTGGTGTGGTATGTTTGCTGCTTCTTAAATACAGCCTTTTTTTAGGAATGCCTCATCAATTTTTATGGAAGGTCCTGCTTGTGGTACCTGCTGTAAGCCGTTGGTGTATGTGCTGCGCGGTTATTGCTTTCCCCTATGTGCGCCGGGAAGGCTTGGGGAGGATTTATAAACTGCACAGCGGCATGAAACAATTACTCATGGCCACAGTCATCACCGCCGCTGTAGCGGGATTTGCACTGGGTCTGTACGGTATCTGGCTGACAGCCCTGGGAGGGGTTGTCACTTACCTGGCTGGATGCCGGATCACCAAAGAGCTGGGAGGACTTACCGGCGATATTTACGGGTTTATTAACGAGCTGCTTGAAGTAATCCTGCTTTTCACTGTTTATCCCTGGCTGGAAATACAAAAATTACTTTAAGATAGGAGTTTTGAATTTTGCCGCAGCTGGAACACATTCACGGTGGAAATGTTACCCGCGCATCACTGAAATACGGCATAGCAGAAAAAGATCTAGTTGATTTCAGCGCCAATATTAACCCGTTGGGACCGTCAAGGAAGATTGACCAGGCTATTAAAAATAAACTGGGTATGATCAGCGCTTACCCGGATCCAGATTGTCTCGAATTAAAAGCAGCGCTGGCGGAATATCTGGGCATTGAAAAGGAACACCTATTAATGGGCAACGGCGCGGCGGAATTGATTTACCTTTTTGTTCGCGTTGCCGGGTGCAAAAGAGCGCTGATCCCTGTCCCCACATTTTGTGAGTACAGCCTGTCAGTGCTCAGCCAGGGGGGAGAAGTCATTGAGGTTGCCATGGATGAGAAAAATGATTTCAGCCTGCCAGTAGCTGAGATATTAAAACTCATACCCAAGGTAGACCTGATTTTTCTTTGCAGCCCCAATAACCCAACCGGAAAACTTGCAGAAAGAGAAACCATCGAGCTCATTCTGGACCGTTCTTTGTCACATGGAGTCATGGTCATGGTGGACGAGGCATTTATGGATTTTGTGCCCCACCGGTCGTCTTATACCATGATGCCTCAAGTAGGGCGCATCAAGAATCTGGTTGTGCTTTACTCCTTGACCAAGTTTTTCGGCATTCCCGGCCTGCGGCTCGGCTCAATAGCCGCGCCCGCTGATCTAATCAAACAGATGAATTCTGCAAAAGATCCCTGGAATGTTAACGTCTTGGCCCAGGTTGCTGGTATCGAAGGGCTGCGGGACCAGGAACATATGCTTGAAACTAACCGCTTGGTCAGGCGGGAGAAACAATATCTTTTTAATATGCTGCAAAGCATGCCTGGCCTGAGACCAATAGCGGGGGCGGCAAATTTTATCCTGGTTGACATCTCCGGGAGCGGTTTGACCTCTGGGGAGATTACTGACCTGCTGGGCAGGCGCAGGATCATGGTCAGGGATTGTCATGGCTTTACAGGTCTGGCAGGACGGTACATAAGACTGGCGGTCAAAACCAGACCTGAAAATGAACTGCTTTTAACTGCATTTAGGGAGATACTAGAGGGAGGGAAATAATGGGCTGCCGGATCTACCTGGTCAGGCACGGCGAAACTGAGTGGAATACAACAATGCGGTACCAGGGTCACACAGATATCCCTTTATCCGATAAAGGCCGACTGCAGGCCAAGTTACTTGCCGGGCGCCTGGCCGGCCAAAAGTTTGCAGGTTTTTTTGCCAGTGACCTGAAAAGGGCGCATGAAACAGCGCAGATTATTTCCTCTCTGCACGGTATGGAAATTAACACTCTGCCTGACTTAAGAGAATTAAATTTTGGTTTATGGGAAGGCCTGAGCGTTAAAGAAATAAATAAAGCCTTTCCAGAGGAGAGCAAGCGGTTTTGGGAAAAACCTTTGTTTGTCAGAATACCTGGCGGAGAGACCCTGCATGAGATGGCCAACAGGGCTGTCGCGGCTGTTAAAAAAATTGTCGAGCGTCACAGTGGTGATAATATAGTAATAGTAACGCACGGCGGGGTCATCCGCAGTTTAGTGGGCACTGTGCTCGGTATGGATCTAAATAAGCACTGGCGCCTGCGTCTGGATAACGCCTGCCTTAATATAATAGATTTCCCTGATTGGGAAAACGGGATACTTATGCTCTTCAACGACTGTTCCCACCTCTCAGGCGCGCCGGACTGCCTGCCGGGCACTGCCGGCCGGTAGGCGGCGATTGTGACAAAATTAGTTCATAAGAGGAAGACAAAAGATGTTAACAATCTCACTTAGTGGCTGTTTTAATTTAAATATTGTGTTGCTTGCCGGCAAAACCTTAGCCGGAATTATTGCCTGTTTCGTTGTTGCCTGGCTGGCCGGAAAACTGTGGGACGTTTTTGTGGGCAAGCTGGCCGGGCGTTCCTCGCTTGGACTGTATAACAAACTGGTGACTGCTTCGCACCGCCATGTTGTTATTTTCATTTTCCTGGCTTCTTTAAGATCTACGATCTGGTTTCTCAGTACCGACCCAGGCTGGCCGGGCCCGGCTCTGACCAATACCCTCGATAAACTTCTTTACACAATTCTGATCGTGGTGCTGGCGCACTGGATTGATCTGGCTGTTCAAGCTGCGGCTGATTGGTATTCAAATGAGTATTCCGACAGGACACAGGGTTCCCTGGAACAGTTTATGCCGTTATTGAGACAGCTTTCACGCCTTCTGATTTATTTTCTGGCGCTTACCTATATCCTGGAATACTTCGGGAAAAATATCACGGGCCTGATAGCGACAGCAGGTGTGGCCTCACTGGCTATTGCCCTGGCGGCTCAAGAAACACTGAGCAACATGTTTGCCGGGTTAATGCTGATGTTGGACCGGCCTTTCCGGCCTGGCGACCGGATCGAGCTTGATAAAGGCCATATCGGCGATGTTTTGCAGATTGGGACCAGGACTACCCGGATCCTTACCCTGGACAACAACTTAATTGTTGTTCCCAATAAAGATCTGGCCAACAGCAGGATTATCAATCACGTTTTTCCCTCACCGCATGTTAGCCTCAACCTGAACATTGGTGTCACCGGCGACACCGATTTGGCTGAAGCAAAGAGGATAATCCTGGAAATTTTACACGCCAATCAGATAGTTTTGGATGACCCTGCCCCCGGTGTTTTTTTTACCGGGTTTGCCGAATCTCATTTAAACCTGGCTGTGAATTTCTGGATAGAAAATTATAAAGACAGCCTTAGAGTTAAGGATCAGTTGAACTCGTCTATTAAAGAAAGTTTTGAAAAGGCGGGGATTGGGCTGCCTTATCCGCGCCGGGACGTCAGGATTATCGATAAAATTGATAAAAGCGAAAATCAAGATTAGGCGCCTGTCATTTCAATCCGGGCGTGGTATTAATTGTCCCCCCGCGGGTAAAATACAAAAACAGGGGGGTATATTATGGAGCAGTATGATTTTCTTAACGTGAGCAGGGTTCCCTGGAGTTCGGAGCCAAGTCTGAAGGAAATGGCTGATGAAGTAGGGGTGAATGTAGACCGGCTGATTGAGGGCATTGAGAAAAACAAGACTGATTCTGAAATGGCGCAGGAGTTTGAAGTGCCGGAAAAATTAGTTTATCATTTGAGGGATCACTTTTACACACACGGAATTGACTCCGTAATGGGTCAGGACTAAGAGGGCAATACGCCCTCTTTTTTTATAAAAATAAGCTATAGTCAAAAGAACTAAAATTACTTGTACATCCTCTTAAAACATGTGCTATAATTAACAAATATAATCTTGAGAAATTTAATTTTGGGGAGGGAAAGCCAGTGTGGCCGGAAAAATTTGGGCGTGTTGGTCTTACTTTTGATGATGTCATGGTTATACCAGCGGCTGCGGAAGTCCTGCCCAGAGAAGTGGAAACTTCCACCAGCCTTACTAAAGATATTAAATTAAATATTCCCCTGATGAGCGCGGGAATGGATACTGTTACGGAGTCAAGAATGGCTATTGCCATGGCACGTGAGGGCGGGATAGGAGTCATTCATAAAAATATGACTATAGAGCGGCAGGCACTCGAAGTTGACCGTGTCAAGCGCTCTGAGCATGGCGTTATCTCAAATCCTATCTTTCTTTCGCCTGATAACCTCGTGCACGAGGCGCTGGTCCTTATGGAGAGATACCGGATTTCCGGCGTTCCTGTTACGGTAGAGGGAAAACTGGTAGGTATTCTTACCAACCGTGACCTGCGCTTTGAGCAGGATTTTACCAAGAGAATCGGTGATGTGATGACTAAAGAGAACCTGGTTACAGCCCCGGTTGGCACTAACCTGGACCAGGCCAAGGAGATCCTCAAGCATTATAAGATAGAAAAATTGCCTATAGTCGATGATAATTTCATGCTGCGGGGGCTGATCACCATAAAGGATATTGAAAAAACGCGTCAATATCCAAACTCAGCCAGGGATAAGGGCGGGCGTCTTTTATCCGCCGCAGCGGTAAGCGTCGCCAGAGACAGTATGGTCAGAGTGGAAGCTCTGGTTAACTCTAATGTTGATGTTATTGTAGTGGACTCTGCGCACGGGCATTCCAGAGGAGTACTGGATCTGGTGTCGGCGATTAAGGACAAATACAGCGAGGTTGCCGTCATTGCAGGCAATGTGGCCACAGCCGCCGGTACAAAAGCTCTGATCAAGGCGGGCGCTGACGCGGTTAAAGTTGGTATAGGACCCGGCTCTATCTGTACTACCAGGGTTATAGCGGGTATTGGTGTACCCCAGATCACAGCTATATACGATTGTGCTGAAGAAGCCAGTAAATACGGGGTGCCGACAATAGCGGACGGAGGCATCAAGTATTCGGGCGATATTACCAAGGCTATCGCCGCGGGAGCCGATGTGGTTATGTTGGGAGGCCTGCTGGCTGGTACGGAAGAAAGCCCCGGGGATATAGAGATTTACCAGGGCCGCAGCTACAAGGTATACCGCGGTATGGGTTCCCTGGCTGCCATGAAGGAAGGGAGTAAGGACCGTTACTTCCAGGACGAAGCTGAGAGCGACAGCAAGCTGGTGCCGGAGGGAGTGGAAGGGCGCATACCGTTTAAAGGTTCTCTTTCAGAGACTGTTTACCAGTTAATTGGTGGATTAAGAGCCGGCATGGGTTATGCGGGTACGCGCAATATCTTTGAACTAAAAACTAAAACAAGCTTTATGCGCTGTACTGCTGCCGGGCTTAAGGAAAGCCACCCGCACGATGTGACAGTCACAAAAGAAGCTCCAAACTACAGTTTTAAATAATACTAAAGAAAATAAAATAGATACTAAAAAACCTGCCGCACATTGCGTGCGGCAGGTTTTTTAATGAATCCCTACTTCTTCAAAAAGCATACTTTCAAAGGTTTTAATATCGTCAGCTCCAACGTTTTTCCCTATCCTTGCCATAAACACATTGGCCGGGTTCTCTGTTACATCAGGGTCATCAGTTGCCCGCCTTTTAAGGTCAGTAGCCCCAAAAAGCTTTTGCAGCATCTTTTGGTAATTGAACAAACTCAGCCCGCTTCTCTCCAAATCCCAGTGCCAGCAGAACTCAATAGTAATTACAATAAAATCCTCCATGACACTGTTGCTGAATGCTTCTCTGAGCAGCCGTTCCGCTATACCGCGCTTGCGCCAGCGCGGGCTGATTTCTATGGCGCCCAATTCTATAACATTGGGGTGTCTGCTCCACCTGCTGTAACCCTCGGGGTAGTGAAAAGTCACATAACCGATTATTTCACGATAATGCCTGGCAATATAAATCATACCTTCCGGGAGTCCGGCTATTTCAATTAAAGCTTTTTTCTGTTCAGCAGGGGAACGAAAATTCTTTAATTGCTCGTTCATACTCAGCTTTTGCAAGTCTTCAGCCGGTACCGGGCCTTCCACGACAATATTTTCACGATTGGTTTCAATAATATCAATTTCACAGCAGGCACTGCTCATCAGAACACCCTCTAAAATGATTTGATTAAATCACTTAAAATGCTCAGACCGTTCAGGCCTTCATGATGACCGTTCGCGGTTTAAATTTGTGTTTGAAAGTGGGCCATGCCTAACCATTTAAACATCAATAACAACCATTTGATTCTAAATATCAACCACTTAAGTTTATTATATGGTATAAGGATAAGGTTAAGCAAGAAAAATATACCTTCTCCAATCAGTAAATATTTTTTAAAAATAATTGTGGAAAAATGGAAGAAAAAATATCCATTTAATGACATGGAAATAAAAGGAATTTTAGCATTGTAAATGAATTAAATATAAGGACTTATCTTAAGGAAGGTGAAAAAGTTAAATGGGTGGGAAACTAAATTCCTTAACTGACGTTTTAAAGAAAACTCTCTTTTTCTTTGAGGCTTTATCAGTGGCAGAACTTGCTCCTCATGTTCAGAGAAGAATGCTGAAGGATTATTCCCTGCCGCAGGTTGAGGAAAGAGTCAACCTTTGCCTTAATCAAAACCCATGCTTTTACAAGGAAAAAGAGAATTGGCGTTTGGACCTGGAGGGGAATAAAGAAAACGATCAGTTTTATTCACTGCTGCTTAAAAAAGGACAGGCACTTAACCTGCGTGAAATATTGAAAAACGCCAATTCAAAGAAAAAGAAAGCAAAAAAGATACTTTCAGAGGAAGCATGCCTTATTTCAGACGGCAGGTTTATACAATTGGACAACGGGTTTTGGGGGTTAACTGAATGGGAAGTTGAAACAAGCCACTATTCTTTGAAAAACCTCTTGATTAAGGCCATGAAAATTCACCCCGGGGGCTTGTCCATACAGCAACTGCACCAGTTAATCAACTCCTGGCGCTCGACAGACCTTAAAACAATTGAAGGTGTGTTGAAAAAACTGCCTTACTTTGAGATAGCGGGAGATGGGGTTTGGAGTTATAACCCCACTGCACGTGTAATGTATGAGGACCTATTGAAAAAATTCTTGATCATTGTGGGCAGGCAAAAATCACGCTGGCATTATGACCGGACAAGATGGAGAAATATGTTTGAAACAATGCAGAAGAATTTTCAGGAAGCTGCCAGCGGACAAAGAGAGGCTGCTGCTGCACTTGCAGAAAAAATGGAACTTGCCGGGCAGCACGAATATTTATTGACCCAGATGGCCGAAAAAGACCTGCTGCTGTCACTCCGCAAAAGAGAGATTCTGCGATACAGGGAACACCTGGCCAAACTAGAAGCAAAAGCCAACAGCATTTTATACCAGTGCCGTCTTTGGGTAAAAAGATGCAAGGAATACCAGGCCGAAGCAGGCCGGCTTAAGGAAATACTCGCAAAGAACCAAGGTAATCTGGAAGGTCTGTTTACCAAAATACAAAACCATAAAGACAGAGACAGGGAGAATAAAATTAAGATTTCTGAATTAAAAGAACTGCACAGCACCAAAGTTGCCGAACTGCAGACAGAAATAGTAGAGCTGAAACAAAAAATTGAGAGAGAAAGGGTCTCGTCGGCAGTCAAAGAAAGAAAACTGATGGATGAAATCAGTATCCTGAGCAATGATTTGAAAAAATCCCTGCAAACAGAAGAAGAATTTAAAAGATCATATCTATTTGCTCAGCAGGAATTGGCGGCTGCACAAGAGGGCTATAAGCGTCTTGAAAGGTATATGAAAAACCCACTGGTTGCATTAGTCCTGCAAATATGTTCATTTTTTAGCAGGTATTCAAAACAGCCAATATAAGCTTTATATACGCTTCAACAAACTCATTCATGCATATAAGACCAACACTGTAATCTATATACTGCAAAGTCCATGGTGTTAAAACTAGCTTCCCTGTTACATATCGACTACAGTGAACCAAGCGAGCCAAGTGTTCACCAGGCACGGAGTAGAGGGAGCAAGCTGGTTCAACACCATGGAATACTTTGTGCAGCTTTGATTGTAGATTTATTACACAACTCTCACATCGAGTATACTGGAGATGGGAATTATAACAGTTCTGACCAGTTCCATTGAAGGGAAGCCAGGCATATTAGGAATAAGTGTTAATATACCAAAAGGGGACGGCGCAGAAAGCTCGATAAAGTTTCCACCAATTAAAGTCAGCGGCCCGCCTACGACTCTTTTAACAACTCCTTTTGAGTCGGAGTAATCCACATTTACAACTTCACCCTGATAAACCCCGATTGTCGCCAGCCTGTCTCTAAAGTTTTCTAAAAAACCCAATCCTTGTTTAGTTTCATTTTGAGGCTGTTCAAACCATGGAAATTTGAACGCCGGGTTTAAAAAAAACATTAAACTTCACTCCGTTTCTATTTTAATATTATTTACAGTTTATGACTTAAGATTGCTGTATGATACCATTAACGGAAAATTATACACAATCCTTTTTTGTTTATTAAATTTAATATATGTCTTTATAAGAAGAGCGGAGTATATTTTTTTGCACTTTTCCTGTGGTTGTGCGTGGTAAATCATCTACAAAAACAACTTTTTTGGGGATTTCAAAAATACCCAATTTTTTCTTGCACCAGGTGATAATCTCTTCTTCAGAAAGATCTGCACCTTTTCGTAATACTACAAACGCGGTAACAGCCTCGATCCATCTTCTATGAGTCAAACCCACAACCGCCGCCGCTTCAACCTTGGGGTGGCACATGATCACTTCTTCAACTTTTATCGAAGGAACGTTCTCACCGCCTGTTTTTATCATATCCTTTTTACGGTCTACAAAGACAAGTAAACCATCTTCGTCAAAGTAACCAAGATCACCTGAATGATGCCAGCCGTAACGACGACTTTTTTGGGTCGCATGCTCATCCCGGTAGTATTCTTTCATTACAGCCGGACCACGCCACACAATTTCCCCCACGACTTTTTGCGGCTGCAAATCGCCGTTATCATCCATAATCGCTGTTTCATAACCATGAGTGGAAATACCCCAGTAATTACCTTCTTTTGAGCTTTGCCACTGCGGCAGGAAAAAGTTGGTCGCGGGGTACGCTTCGGTTTGTCCAGTAGCAAGCATAAATCCGTTTCCGAATTTCTTTTGAGCCTTTTCAAAAGTATTCCGGTCAATAGGGGCCATCACATATAAACATGTCTTCAGGCTGGACAAGTCGTATTTATCCAGATCAGGATGTTCTAAAATTGTCCGGTAAACCATGGGCAGGGCCATAGTCCAGTTTATCTTTTCCCTGCTTGCCGTTTCAAGGAAAGCGTCTGGCGTGAAGGATCGCATAATTACCATAGCGGCTGCCACATGTATAATGCTGTTGACAGCCGTGTGCTGGGCGCAATGACACATTGGCAACAATGCCAACAAAACTGTGTCAGACCGGATATTGAGGTCGACGCAATTGTAAAGTGAGGAGAGGTAAACAGCGAGATGGGATGCCACAACCCCTTTAGGTTTTGCGGTGGTGCCGCTTGTATACATAATCTGGAGTGTATCCCTGTCTTCTATTATTACATCAAGGATTTCATCATCTGTTTGACCACTTAGCAACCAATTGAAATCTATGAATGGTATTTCGTTATTTTTGCCAGTGACAGGTAAAGTAATGATATGTGTAATGCCATGAAGTCTATCGATATATTGACTAAGGGCCGGCAAAAAGACATCGTCTATGATTAGCGCGTTAGCCCCGCTATTCTCAAGTATATAAAGTATATCCAGAGGATTTAAACCGGGATTTACAGGTACAAAGACAAAGCCGCCCTTGGCCAGGCCGTAAATGCACAAGACATATTCATGGGAATTAAGGCAAATTGTAGCTACCCTGTCACCCTTCCTCAAACCAAGTTTTTGCAGCGCCCTGGCAAATTGGTTTGCTTTTGAATTCATCTCTCTATAGGTTAGGCTGATCCGGTTACCGCCACGGTGTTCTATCATTGCTTCCTTATCCGGCAGGCGTAATGCGGCACGGCGAAGAATATCACCCAGCGCTACGCGTTGAATAAGGTTTGCTTGTAGCTTTTCATCCATCTTTTTTGCTCCCTATACTGAGTTATGAAAAAAGTTGTTCGGTTCTCTCCGGTATAATCTTCAAAATGAACAAGCATGGAATTACTAAAAATTACCTTTTTATGGTTATTGATTTATCATATTCCCATAGTCATAATTTGACACCATCCTAAATTACAAAAACCATCTTTGATTTTTCAAGGAAGGTTTTCAATGTTTCTATGCTTTTCAATACTATTTTTCCCGAACCATGATACAAGCGCCCATCCATGTCATCACTAAGAAATCCGCATACTAGAAAGCCATGATAACCGTTGGGACCGGGACTATTGACAGAAGGATAAACTGTAATTTTCGGCGGAACACCTGTAACTGTCCAACTTTGATACTTGTCGGAAGATTTAAAATCAATACCCCAGATACGGTTGTTGGGCAGTTTGATAAATAGAGGAGGACGCTTTCCTTTCCAATCCCGTTTATATTCATGTGATAAATCATTATGCTCAATCATCCACGGGGCAAACCACATGTCACCTGGCTTAAGTTTTTCTCCAGATTTCTGTATATCAACCAGTTGGCAAGTCCAAGGCAATTATATTACCTCCTATTATCTATCATAAAATTCCATCTTATATAAGTTATGTCATAAATAAAATTCCGCCACTAGAACCATCCTCCTTTATAAAAGTCTCTTAGACAAATATTGCTTTGAATGTTACCTGTTGTCCACTGGCTTTTAAGAGCAGGTGAGCAGAGAATCTGTTTAAAAATTATAGAAAATTATCCCAACTATAGTAACAAATGATGTTTAAAATCTATACTATGGATTATCAGCAAATTGAAGGAGGGTAGTTAACCGGATTATTTACTAATTCCATCAAACGATTGTTCTAAAAGATAGCTTGACAATAGAGCTTCAAGGAAGAAATGTATAAATTCCCGTTGCAATCGTTTGCTAATGTAAACAGCTTTAAAAAAATACTTTAGGGGGGTTCCTTAAATGTTAGTGTTTGGCATTCCTATCCTTCCGTTATTTGGCCCTTTCTTTCTTATTTTGACTATTTTCGGTATTAGAGTAGCCCTTGCGGCGCCTGGATTTCCCTTCATCTGGCTTAATTAAGAGGATTAACAACAACCCAAAAAATAACCGAAGGATAACGAAGATGTCCTCCAACAGCCACTAATGTTGTGCATTTCAGAGACTTGGTGATCATTGGAACTTAAACTGCTGGAAATATCTATATTATGAGCGGTGGTACGGCGAGATATTCGCTGTATTATTTTTGAAGGAAATCTCCTTTATACTAGTTCTTGCAATATCAGAAAAAGTAAAAATGTTTATTTAATAGAAGATACAGGTAGCAATAATAGTGTTTCTAAATAGTATATAAAGGTATGAAAATATGATAATTTCAGGTGGTAATGTATGGTATATAAAGGATTAATTGAAAATACCGGTGGTTCAACTGTATGTGTAGTTCCGGATCAAATTCAGAACGCCTTCATTGGCATACCATTCAGTATTGATATAGTAGCCTCCGATCCCGATGGCCTGATTACCGGGATTGAAGCTGTAGATTTACCGCTTTGGGCTGCAATTTGTGTAGTAACTGAACTTCCCGCTTCCGATGTCGTCGCTCGTATTACCGGAATTCCGGCTGCAGAGGATGAGGGGATTCAAGACATATCAATAGTGGCTACTAACGGTAGCGGAAACCGGGCAGCCAGCCTCCTTAAGATAAAAGTTGTCGATTATGGCTTTTCGGATGATCCGCCAGGTGTGGCATAAAAAAATATGTTGTGTTTTCCGGTTCCTTAAAAAGAAGGGGCAGTGAGATGAGTTACTGGAGAGATAAAAATGTCTTTGTCACCGGATGCACGGGACTCCTGGGCACCCACTTATGTGAGCTTTTATTAGATAAGGGGGCCAATGTAATAGGTCTGGTAAGGGACTATGTACCAAAATCAAGGCTTTTCACCGAACAGTTAAAACAAAGAATAATTGTAGTTAACGGCAATGTGGAGAATTATATGCTATTGGAAAGAGCAATTAGTGAATATGAAATAGACACCGTCTTTCACCTTGCTGCTCAGACCATAGTCAGTACTGCCACAAAAAACCCCCTGTCCACTTTTGATACAAACATCAGGGGCACCTGGAACCTGTTGGAGGCATGCCGCCGGAATCAAGGTGTGGAGCGTATTATTCTAGCCTCCAGTGATAAGGCTTATGGCGAACATAAACACCTTCCGTATAAAGAAGAAGCCCCGTTGCAAGGCAGGCACCCATATGACGTTTCGAAAAGCTGTGCCGATTTAATTGCACAAATGTACAGTTACACTTACGACCAACCGGTGTGCGTTACCCGTTGCGGCAACTTTTATGGCCCTGGGGACCTGAACTTCAACCGCCTGGTACCCGGTACAATCCGGTCGGCCTTGCAGGGTGAAAGTCCCGTTATTCGCAGTGACGGCACATATATCAGGGACTATTTTTATGTTAAGGATGGAGCGGAGGCGTATCTTTTCCTGGCCCAAAAAATGGACGAAATCCCGATACATGGGGAAGCCTTTAATTTCAGCAATGAGCTCCAGATAACCGTTATTGAACTGGTTAATAAGATTCTAAGTCTGATGGGTTGTTCGCATTTACATCCGGTCATTAAAAATACAGCGTCCAAGGAAATTCGTCACCAGTACCTCAGTACGGAAAAAGCGAAAAAGATACTCGGTTGGCAGCCGCAATACCCGCTGGAGCAGGCGCTAAAAGACACGATTGAATGGTACTGTGAGCAATTTCCCGGGGGTGAAGCGCGGTGAAGTTTTGTCTGCTAAGTATGGAGCCTCATCACCCGGACCATGGCAAATTATATACCGATGAGCAAAACCACACTAATATTTGGGCCGCCATCATGGGTGGAACGGTATATAACGGTCTGCTTTTCGACCGGGGGGATTACGGCCTTGACTATGAATACTTTAACGAGTTTGACCTGGTTATGGTGGCTCTCCGGCAAGAAACGATAGAAGTAGGCCTCAAAGTCAAGCAGAAGTCTAAAACTAAAGTAGTGGTTCTCCTCGATGCTGAAGTTGAGCACTTTACCACTCATATCACCCGTGACTTGCAGGCAAAAATGGTGGCGTTTCTAAATATGGCCGATGCGGTGGCGGTACTACACGAAGAAAGTCTTCCTTTCTTCCAGGCGCTGACCTTCAGGCCTGTGAGTCTTGTCGGCCTACCCTTCCCGCTTAAAAGAGTCCGCCGAATGTGTCCGCCTGTACAGAAAAGGGAAGAAATAGAACTGGGCAGCATTATTCAATCAAGTATGGTGCGTAACCGTGACGGATTGGTAAACCTGGCGGTGCTGTCTGAAGTTGGTATGACAGGTGTGGTGGACATACGTGATCCAGTTGAAACGGAATATATTCAATCTATAAGAAAACACTTACCGATTCAACAGATTAGATTCAGGTACAACAACCTGGGCTGGGATCACTACATTACCCAGGCCAATTATTCCCTTTTGGGCCTGCACCTGGATAACCGGTATTCCTGGGGCAGGTTCCCCATTGATTGCGCCGCGGTCAGGATGCCGTGCGTTGCGCCCCCCTCCTTATATACACAAAAAATCCTGTTTCCCCGACTATGCGTACCCTATTACGACATTGAGGGGGCGGTCGCACTTGTTAAAAAACTGGTGTCCGACGTCAATTTTTACGAGGAAGCCGTTTCCTACGCCCAATCGCAAATTGAACTTTTCAGCTATGAGCAGTGCAAAATGAGACTGCTTAACCTTATTAGCTAGTGAGGTGAGATTATGAAGTTCTGCCTGGTCAGTCAGACACCCCCCAATGACTTAGATTTAAAAGATGTCAACCGGATAACCCAGTGGGCTACGGTAATGGAAGGGGCTCATTACAACGGTCTGGCTTTCGACAGTGGTGAAAACGGTTTGTCCTACGAGTTCTTCAGCGAATTTGACCTGGTGATGGCAGCTGTACGTCTTGAAACAATTGAGATCGGCTTAAAAATAAAAAAGCAGTCAACGGCTCACGTTGTCGTTTTTGTAGATGGCGAGATGGAGCATTTCATCTCGTACCTCCCGGGAGATAAGCAAGTCAAATTTATTGAGCTTTTAAATACGGCAGATGCGGTAGGCGTCACGCACGAATATAGTATTCCAATAATAAAAGCTCTGACCACCAGGCCGGTGGGTCTGGTAGGTGTTCCTTTTCCACTGAAGAGAGTCCGGGAGGAACTCTGCCCCCCGGTTGAAAAAAAACAGGCAATCCACGTGGGGTGCGGTACGGGTAAAAGCTTTAATCGGAACGGCATTGTCAATCTGGCGGCCCTGTCTGAGATCGGTTTGCCGGGAGTAGTAGATGTGTGGGGTCCGGAGGATATAGAGTATGTCCGTCTAATGAAAAAATACATGCCTTTGCCCCCGATTTATTTCAGTCATACACCCCCCTGGGAAGACTATATAACCCAGCTCAATTATTCTATCATGGGCCTGCACCTGGACTTCCGGCAGATCTGGGGGAGGTTTGCGCTTGACTGCGCCGCGGTGAGAATGCCCTGCATTGCTCCAGACAACTTTTATACGCAAAAAAGACTTTTCCCGCGATTGTGTGTAAAAAGTTGTCAGGATATTGACGGAGCGGTCAAAATGGCCAAAGAGCTATTAAAGAATGATAGTTTTTACGAAGAAGTGATGGCTTATGCTGAATCCCAGCTGGACTATTTTGATAACGAGGCGGCGAAAAAAAGGCTGCTCGATTTATATGATAGAATCAGTTCTCACTAAAACAAATTATAGAAGGGGATAAATTATGGAGAAGAAGGAGTTGGGTCACTATTACTACGGCCAGATATCATGGCGCCATCGCCCGGATATAGCTCCAAACACTGCTGAATTTACATTGATAAATGCTTTCAGCCGGAACGCCTTTTCCGGCAGCGCTCAGGATGGGCTTCCAGGCAGGGGAGATATCATTCTCGATACAATAGGGGTTACCAGTCTCGCTTTTGGTGATGGTACCTCCACGGGTATGCTCAAGTATATCATTATAGATTTCAGCGAAAAGGATAACTGGATACTGGGTAGAGCCCTAGATCCGGCAACCGGAAAAAAGACAATTTTACATACTTATCCAGATCCGCTTAACACGGAAACTGAAGGTGCATGGAGAGCGGGAATAAAAAGTATCTATCGATTGGCCTTAAAAGAACACATCAATAACCCGGGCGGCAGTTATCAGCTGGAGACACTGGTGGACTTCACAACATCAAGTGGTTCTCCAGTCGCCGTAGCTCCTGTAATAGTTAATGCTCCTGAAAATTCAATATTTTCCTTTCCTGTGGCTGTCGCACACCCTGACGGCAGTTTACTGACTTTCCGGTTGGCCAATGATGTGGAGGCCAGTGGTACAAACGGAGGGTTTACCCAGCCCGGCCCCCCCTTTGTTTCCAGCCCTTTAAACGTAAACTCCGATACCTTTATGATTACCTGGGATACCACAGATACGGTGCCGGGACAACTCTGGTCCTACCAGGTAGTGGCAGAAAGCGAAAAGTCAAAATCGTGTGTCGATGCCTTAGTCCGGATTATTAAAAAAAGCGGCGAGCCACCCGTATGTGCGGGGCCTGATAAAATCCAGAACGTCTTAATAGGAATGCCCTTTAGCATTGATATCGTAGCCTCCGATCCGGATAGCCTGATTACCGGGATTGAGGCTGTGAATCTCCCTTTGTGGGCTAAATTGAACATAATCACCGAGCTGCCCGCAAGCGATGTCGTTGTGTGTATTACCGGTACGCCAAAGGCAAAAGACGTGGGGTTTCATGTTATTTCGATTGTTGTTACTGACAAAGACGGAAATCAGGCCGCAAGTTGCCTTAAGATAAAAGTGGCAGATTATGGCCTCACGGATGAGCCGCCAGGGGTAGCATAAATAAATGAGTATGTTGATTTGGCTGGCAACTGCATTAACTATTGGAGAGGCGCTCATAGAAAGATTAAATAGTATTGATTCACCGGAGGTGAATTACAGTGAAATTTTGTCTGCTGAGTGCAGAACCCTATCATCCAGACCATGGAAAAATATACACCATCCAGCAAAACAACACCAATATTTGGGCCGCCATCATGGGCGGGACGGTATATAACGGGCCGCTTTTCGACCGGGGGGATTACGGCCTGGATTACGATTATTTTGACGAGTTTGACCTGGTTATGCTGGCCCTCAGGCAAGAAACCATAGAGGTGGGCATTAAAGTCAAACAAAGATCAAAAACAAAGGTGATCGTTTTCCTTGATGCTGAAGTTGATTACTTTACTACCTATACCCCTCTTTCTCTGAAGGCTAAGATGGTGGAGCTGTTAAATATGGCCGATGCCGTGGCAGTACTGCACGATGAAAGCGTTCCTTTTTTCAAAGCGCTAACCACCAGGCCAGTAGGTCTGGTCGGTCTGCCCTTCCCGCTGAAAAGAGTCCGCCAGATGTGTCCGCCTGTCCAGAAACAGGAAGAAATCGAACTGGGCAGCAGCATAAGTTCGTTTCTTATTCACAACCGTAACGCTTTGATCAATCTGGCGGCACTGTCTGAAATTGGGATGCCGGGTGTTGTTAATATATGGGAGCCAATAGAAATGGAATATGTCCGGTCTATAAGAGAATACCTGCCAATTCAGCAGATAAAATTTAGATACAATAACTTGGGCTGGGACCACTATATAACTCAGGCCAATTATTCCCTTTTGGGCCTGCACCTGGATAACCGGTATTCCTGGGGCAGGTTTCCCATTGACTGTGCCGCCGTCAGGATGCCGTGCGTGGCGCCCCCCTCATTATATACACAAAAAATCCTGTTTCCCCGCCTGTGCGTACCCCACCGGGATATAGAGGGAGCGGTCGCGCTGGTGAAAAAATTGGTATCCGATGCTGATTTTTATGAGGAAGTAATATCCTACGCCGAATCGCAAATTGAACTTTTCAGCTATGAGCAGTGCAAAATGAGACTGTTTAACCTTATTAGCTAGCGAGGTGAGATCATGAAGTTTTGCCTGGTCAGTCAGACCCCCCCCAGTGATTTAAAGATAAAAGATGTCAACAGGATCACCCAATGGGCTGCAGTAATGGAGGGAGACCATTACAACGGTATGTCTTTTGAGCATGGCCATAACAGTTTTTCCTATGATTTTTTCAGCGAATATGACCTGGTGATGGTGGCTGTGCGCCATGAAACAATAGAGGTGGGCCTGAAAATAAAAAGGCAATCGTCGGCGCGGGTTGTCGTTTTCTTGGATGGTGAAATTGAATATTTCACCTCTTACATCATGGGAGATAAGCAGGTAAAATTTATTGAGCTTTTAAATACAGCAGATGCGGTAGGCGTCACGCACGAATACGACATTCCCATTATAAAGGCTATGACGACCAGGCCGGTGGGGATGGTCGGTGTCCCTTTTCCACTGAAGAGGGTTAGAGAGGAACTTTGTCCTCAGGTTGAAAAAAAACAGGTAATTCAACTGGGATCCATGTTGCGAAACGGTTTTATCAACCTGGCGGCGCTTTCGGAAATAGGCTTGCCAGGGTCCATAGATATGTATAGCCGTAAAGATGAAGAATACATCCGTCTGATGAGAAAGTATATGCCGATACCGCAAATCTATTTCAACTTCACACCACGTTGGGAAGACTATATAACTCAGTTAAATTACTCCTTCATGGGACTACACCTGGACTTCCGGCAGATCTGGGGGAGATTTGCCCTTGACTGCGCAGCGGTAAAAATACCCTGCATTGCTCCAGACAACTTTTATACGCAAAAAAGACTATTCCCGCGACTGTGCGTAAAAAATTATCAAGATATTGACGGAGCGGTCAAACTAGCCGGTGAGCTTTTAAAGAAAACCAGTTTTTACGAAGAAGTGATGGCTTATGCGGAATCCCAGCTGTACTTTTTTGATAACAAGGCTGCGAAAAAAAGGCTCCTAGATTTATTTAATAAAATTTGATCTTATTAAAAATTTTAATAAAGATGGAGGGCGTGCCATGCAAATAGATCAGATCATCCCTTCCATGCGGCACGGCGATGATATCAGCAATGCCGTTTTGGTTTTGCAAAAAATTATCAAAGATCTTGGTTGTGAGTCAGACATTTTTACACAAACAGGGCAGCAGGAAACAGGAACAAAGGACTTATCTTCTCTGGACGGCGAAAGAGATAACATCATATACCATATGTTTATAGGGTCACGGGCAGCCAAAACCCTGGCCGGTATCAAAGCAAAAAGAAAAGTACTTTTTTACCACGGGATTATGCCGCCGGAGTATTTCGAAAACCACCCGTCTCAGATCTACATGCTGGGAGGACGTGAGGAATTAAAAAAACTGAAAAATCAGTTTGAATTTGCTTTCACCACCACCAAGTACCTTGAAGGGGAATTATATAAAGAGGGCTATGGAGAGACTTGTGTGTTACCCCTGCCGGTAGACCTGGAGGAGTATGACCAGGAGCCTGATTTGCAGTTAATGAAAGCCTATGATGACGACTATACAAATATACTTTTTGTCGGCCAGATTACCCCAAATAAAAAACTGGAAGACACTATTTCGGTATTTAATTATTACCATAAAAGACTTAATCCGAAGTCCCGCCTGTTCCTGGTAGGAAGCTTCTCGTCTCATGCCGGGTACTGTCAGAAGCTGTTGGCTTTGATTAAAGAGCTTGAGATAAAGAATGTGTTTCTGACCGGCCGTACCTCCTTTAAAAAGCTCTTAGCCTACTACAGGCTGTCAAGGGTTTTCTTATGCATGAGTGAATATGAGGGGTTTTCTACTCCGTTAATTGAAGCTATGTACCTTAAAGTACCGATTGTCGCTTTTAACCGGGCATCTGTGCCGGAAATTCTTGGAGAGTCCGGCTGTCTGATAAATGATAAAGATGTACGGGAAACAGCCCGACTGTTAGACCGGATAGTTAACGACCATACTAAGCGAAAAGAAATGATCAGACTCCAGTCAAAACGAGTAACCGCTTTTCTGCCTGAAAAGGTTTTCCCCTTGTATCGCAAGGTATTTATGCTAGCTTTCAGTTAAGGCTTTAACTCAGAACAGAAAGGGGCAACCATCGGTGAAACCTAAAGTCGTTATTTTATGTGGCGGAAAAGGAACCCGTCTTAGGGAAGAGACGGAGAATAAACCCAAACCTCTGTTATCTATAGGTAAACACCCAATTCTATGGCATATTATGAAACATTATTCATTCTATGGTTTTAATGATTTTATTCTATGTCTTGGTTATAAAGGACACCTTATCAAAGAGTATTTTATAAATTATAAAAATCGCGGGGATATTCAACTAAACTTAAAAAATGGTTTTCATACCATACTGGAAGACGGAGATCCGGTAGAGAACTGGAATATCATTTTTGCCGACACGGGTATGGAGACCAATACCGGTGGGCGTATTAAAAAGATTGAGAAATATATTAATGAGGAATATTTCTTTTTGACATACGGAGATGGAGTTTCAGATGTCAACCTAAAGAAGCTGGAAGAATATTTCAAGCTAAAGCAAAAGATTGGTGTTATAACAGGAATCAGGCCGCGTTCTAAATACGGGAAAATAACTATCGACCCCGATTGTATGGTGACCGGGTTTCAAGAAAAGCCTTTACTGAATGATTATATCAACGGTGGCTTTTGTGTATTTCATAGAAAAATATTGAATTATATGGATGATAATTGTGTTCTTGAGCAAGAAGTTTTTGAACATTTGGTTAATGAAAAAGAACTGGCCATGTATAAACATGAAGGCTTCTGGAAATGCATGGATACTTATAAAGATTATAAAGAACTGAATGAAATCTGGAAAAACTGTGATTTTTCGTGGAAATATATTAGTCAACAGGAATATTCTAATGATAAAAACAATCAAATTGACTAATATTTTGTATTGTTATCATTAGGAGGATCAAGATGACATATAAAGCGGGGGATATTTTAATAATTGAGGGTGGATTTGTTCTTGTGGCCTCGTCTAGTGCAGGGGGATATTATGTTTGGCCAATGGTAAAGTCAGATGGCCCAGATAATAGAATGTCTTATGTTCTGGAGGCAGAAGATCTCTTTGTTGAAAAAAGCGTAAATATTCCTTTGGGTATAGATTTAAATTGCCGGCTTAAAATCATAGAGGAGGATATCAAGGGCAAGGCGGGAGAAATTAACCTGCCGTGTCTTGAGAAGCTCTGGAGAAGCGATATTTCCAGTCGGGCTGAGCAGTTTTATAACTTGTTTCACACACCGCCGCCCTTTGAGCCGGGCAAAACATGGGTATCCTGTGCCGGCAAAGTTTACGATGAGAAAGAAATAATAAGTTTAATAAACGCGTCACTCGATTTTTGGCTTACTACTGGCAGATACGCTTCATTCTTTGAAGAAAAATTGGCGAACTTTCTCGGTGCGCGCTACTGTCTGCTAACCAATTCCGGTTCCTCGGCTAATCTTTTAGCGATTTCCAGCCTTACTTCAGCGAAGCTGGGTGAGCGGCGGCTCAGGCCAGGCGACGAAGTGATAACTGTTGCGGCCGGGTTCCCGACCACAGTCGCCCCCATTCTGCAAAACCGTCTGACACCTGTCTTTGTGGATGTTGACCCGGAGACGTACAATGTAGCTGTTGAACAGTTGGAGTCGGCAGTAAGCACTAAAACCAGGGCCATCATCCTGGCCCATACCCTGGGTAATCCATTCAACCTTGATGCAATAACAAAGATAGTAAAGAGATATGGCCTCTGGCTTATTGAGGACAACTGCGATGCTCTTGGCTCGACTTACAGAGGAAGATATACCGGTACCTTCGGGGATCTGGCCACCCTCAGCTTCTATCCAGCGCATCACATTACCATGGGTGAGGGAGGGGCAGTGCTGACCAGCGACCCGCTGTTAAAGAGAATTACCGAGTCTTTCAGGGACTGGGGCAGAGACTGCTGGTGTCCGCCAGGCAAGGACAATACCTGCCGGCGGAGGTTTGCCTGGCGGCTGGGGGAACTTCCCAGCGGTTACGATCATAAATATACCTACTCTCACTTAGGGTACAACTTGAAAATAACTGATATGCAGGCGGCGGTTGGGGTAGCGCAACTGAATAAATTAGCTGATTTTGCCTGCATGCGCAGAAAAAACTTTCAACAACTCTATGCCGGGCTGCAAAAGCATAAAGATGTTTTTATCCTGCCTAAATCCACTGAAAATGCCGACCCGTGCTGGTTCGGCTTTCCGCTGACTGTCCGTGACGGCGCCCCCTTTACGCGGCAGCAGCTAATACAACACCTGGAAGATCACCGCATTCGCACCAGGTTGCTCTTCGCGGGCAATATTCTGAAACAGCCTGCTTTCCAGGATGTTCATTACAGGGTAGCGGGGGAACTAAAAAACACCGACCTGATTATGGAGCGGACATTTTGGATAGGTCTTTATCCAGGGTTGGGCCAAAAAGAGATTGATTATGTGTTGGATGCATTTGACTGGTTTATGCGAATGAAATTGGCTCGTTGTTCAAATAACAATCGGTAAAAAAAATATTGACAAATAGAGAAACCGGCCGGCTGGTACGGATTTTCACTGCTGGACAGGGATTGTACGTATAAGTGATAAATATGGAAAGAAGGTGGAGCAATGGGGGTTACCATAGGAGAGCATTCGGTAGCAACGCCATTTCATTTTATGATCTTCAGCCCTGACGATGTTATACAGGTGGGTAAGTATTGCGGTTTGTCAATTGGTGCAAAAATATTGGGTGGTGGTGAACATTTCTTAAACAATGTAGCCGCTTTTCCAGTATTCTCAATTCAGAACTTTATAGAAAACGCCAAGGGTATATTTACAAACGGGCCGGCTGCTATTGAAAATTTATTAGCTGGATTGATGGAAAACTACAAGACTGAAGTATATACAAAAGGATCAACCATTATTGGCAACGATGTTTTGATTATGTACAATGCTTTAATATTATCAGGTGTGAGAATTGGAGATGGAGCCATTGTCGGAGCTGGAGCGGTAGTCACTAAAGATGTACCTCCTTATGCCATTGTAGCGGGAAATCCAGCTAGGATTATAAAGTACAGGTTTTCGGAAGAACAAATAAAAGCCTTACTCAGAATCCGATGGTGGGACTGGAGTGATGAAGAGATTAAAGAATTCAAAGAGTATTTCTCCGGGGATATTGAAACCTTTATTTTAAAAGCCTTCGAAAAGATGGAAGAAGAGGGTAGGCTTTAAGCGAAGGATGCAGTAAAACATGAATACTAGGAATGAAAAAACAAAAGTGAAGAAGAATCCTGATATATTGCCAGCAGCCGTTTCGGACTGGATCAATTATGCCGCTCGCCACGGTACTTCAAACTGTCAAATTCATGCCGTTCTGGAATTTCAGGGACATCTGGACGCTGCCAAGCTGGCTGAAGCGGTAAGAATGTCTGTTGATATTGAGCCAATTCTTGGCTGCCGTTTTGTTGAAGAGCAGATTCGCCCCTATTGGCAGCGCCTTGTGGATATAGACGATATCAAGTTGTGTTCGCTGGAAGAAACCCGGGATAACGAAAAAACACTGCGCAGGTTTATGTCGCAATCTTTTGACGAGAAACACGACACACAGGTTCTGGTAAAAATAATTCGCTCCGGTGAAAATGACACCATATGCGTTAAAATGGATCACGCTTGTTGCGACGGAGGCGGGATTAAAGAATACTTAAAACTATTATCCGCAATCTACACCAATCTTGCTAATGGCGTTAGGTTTGAAGCGAAACCAAGTAGTCCTGGGAAGAGGGACCAAAGTTGTCTTTTCAGGGATATGGGAATATTCAACCTCAAAAGGGCCTGGAACCCACAACTGGCTGAACAGAAGCCGACATGGGCCTTTCCATATCTTTTGTGTCAACCTGCTGAACCTCAGTTTTCTATTCGCAAGCTCTTCAGCCGGCATGTACACGCTATTTCCACTTACGCGAAAAAAAAGTGCGCCACAATTAATGATATACTCCTGACCGCATTTTTCAGGGCACTGTTTGAAATGGTAAAGCCTTATCCAGGTGTACCCATGGAATTACTTTTAACAGTTGATTTACGCAGGTACCTGCCGGGAGGCAAGCCAGACGCAATGTGTAATTTATCTGGAGTTGCCAGCGTGCGCACTGCCAGAGTTTATATGGAATCCTTTGAAGCTACCTTATTAAGAGTAGTGTCGCAGATGAAAACCGTTAAAAATAACCATCCCGGCATTTACAGCGCTATCTTCTTTGAGTTTTTAGCCGGTTTGAGCTACCGGGAAGTTCTCCAAATCATTGAGGTTGGCAGACTGCAGTCTATTATTAGCGGAAAATGTTCCCCCGCACTATCCAACGTTGGGTTAATCAGCCGGTCTCCACTTCAATTCGGTGATATAGCAGTAAGGGATGCTTACCTGTTTTCACCAGCTTTTTATGCTCCGGGGTTCATGCTGGTAACCGGAACATACAATAATATTTTGACTTTGACGGTTAGTTATTATGAGCCTAATATTAACAGGGTGGATGTTGAGCAACTGCTTTCCCTTGTATCTGCCGAACTTATCGCCTGCTGCGATACCTAAGGAAAAAGTTAAGACAGTTTAAATAAATAACCTTATGTTATATCAAAAATCCATCAAAGAAGGAGTGAAACAATGGCAATTATTATTGTTGGGAAACACAGTGTGGCGTTGCCTCCCAATCCTTTTCATACTGCTTTCCTACCTGACGAAATAGTATTGGTTGGGAAGTTCACTGGTATATCAGCAGATGTTAAGATATTTGCCGGTTTAGAACATTATGCAAAAAATGTAGCCGGTTACCCACTTAAGATTTTATATTTTCATAGATTTCAAGAGATCAATAAGGAAATATATTCAAAAGGTCCAACCATTATTGGTAACGATGTATTAATCATGTATAATGCAGTAGTATTATCAGGTGTAACAATCGGAGACGGCGCCTTTATAGGGGCCGGCGCGGTAGTTACAAAAGATGTGCCACCCTACGCCATAGTTGGGGGCAATCCTGCCAGAATCATCAAATACAGGTTTTCGGAGGATCAAATTAAAGCCTTGCTTAGAATCAGGTGGTGGGACTGGAGTGATGAGGAAATAAGGGAATTTGAAGAATATTTTTATGATATTAACACCTTTATTTTAAAGGGACTTGAAAAAATGGAAATAGAGGGAAGGTTATAAAGCCCTGCTCAATACATAGCAGGGCCTCTTTTTGTCCCAAGAGTAAAGCTGTTGAATTTTCCCAAAAATAACGCGATGGCATACCCCAACATCTCACCAAGAGATGCACCGATACCGATTTAAATTCCTGCTACATTGGTGGTTTTGTCCTGATACCACAAATCAGGGTTGGTAACATTATGTAATAAGTATCCATATAATACTTGAAGAGAATATCTTTAAGAATGACACATCTATTTCCGAGATCCTTGTGACAAATGATTAAGATGTGAGTTTTAATAATTTTAAAAGGAGTAGTAAGATGGTTTGCAACGGGTTAGAAGCTGTTGTGACGTTAGGGGCAGGTCCAGCAGGGTTAAGTTTTTCCAGTCATTATGACCACAAGACGGATATCTACGAAAAAGAAGCGTCATGGGGTGGTCGCTGCCGTTCCCATATGATTGACGGCTTTATCTTCGATGAAGGGCCGCATTCATCTTTTACCAAAGACGCCTATGTAAAAAAACTTTTAGCCGAAAGTATAGGAGGCCGGTTCAATGAAATCTACCCCAAGATTTTAAATAGGTACAGTCCTTGCTGGCTCCGTCATCCGCTCCAGACCAATTTAAAGGGTCTGCCGGTGGACCTTGTGGTTGAATGTATCCTGGACTTTGTAAAGGTGGAGCGGGCAGGGTCAGGCTCTCCGAAAAACTACGGGCAGTGGCTGATTGACGGGTTCGGGGAGAAGTTTGCCAGGACTTTTCCTTATGCCTATACCAGGAAATATTGGACGGTGGAGCCTGAACAAATGACTACGGAATGGATAGAACAGCGGATTTACCGACCAAACCTGGGGGAGGTGCTCAAGGGGGCGCTATCCGAAGAGCTCTGCAATATGCACTATATATCAAGCGTCCGCTATCCAGAAGCTGGAGGCTTTCAATCTTTTTTAAGTAGCTTGCAGGAAGGAGCCAAAGTAAATTACGGTTTTGAAATGGCTGAAATTGATGTGAAAAAGAAGAGAATAACCTTTAAAAATGGCTTTAAACGCTACTACCACGCGCTGGTGTCTTCTATACCGCTTCCTAAACTGGTGTGCTGCATTAGGGATTGTCCAACGGAAATCGAGGAAGCAGCTTCCCAACTGGACTGTACGTCAGTTATCCTGGTCAACCTGGGTGTTAAGAGGGAGAACCTAGCCAACTGCCACTGGTTTTATATTTATAATGAAAATATTCTTCCCTGCAGAGTGCATTTTCCCAGTGAGTATTCCGTTAACAATGCACCGCCCGGATTTACCAGCATACAGGCCGAAGTTTATTATTCCCGTTACAGGTCTTTGGGCATGTCACAGGAAAATGTCCTTGAAAAAACAATCGAAGACTTGATAACTATCGGAGTTATAGATAAAGACGACAAGATTACCTTAGTTGACAGTAAGGACATAAAGCACGCCCAGGTGCTCTACCACAGGCGGCACGCCGAAAGCAGGCGCACCGTGTTGGACTATCTGGAAAACCTTAATATATACTGTATTGGACGGTACGGAGAATGGGCTTATCTTTGGAGCGACCAGTCCATCTTAAGTGGAAAGCGTTTAGCGGAAAGACTGGCAAAGAACAGCCCGAAGTGATTTAAGTTGAGCGAAAAAAGAGGATATGTAAGGATGAGAGTTTTAATTACAGGCGCCACCGGTTTTGTCGGTTCTTGTCTAACACGCCGGTTAGTTGAAATAAATAAGGCGGCAAGGGGACATACCTTCTTCGAAGGAATGTCACCTATTGACATCCATATCTTTACCCGCAGCACATCGAATAAGTGGCGTATAGCAGACCTATTGGGACGAGTGACAGAACATGAAGTGGATTTGCGGGATGCCTTGATTGTGGAAAGGGCAGTGGCTCAGATTGGTCCGACAATAATATGTCATCTTGCGACTTACGGGGGATTTGCCTCTCAGAAAGATACATCCGTCATTATCGAATCCAACCTTTTGGGTACTGTCAATCTATTAAGGGCCTGTGAAAAAATTGGATTCGATTGTTTTATCAATACAGGTAGTTCCTCAGAATATGGGGTGAAATCAGAGCCAATGAGTGAGAGAGACACTCTTGAGCCGGTGGGAGATTATGGCGTTTCAAAAGCTGCGACTACTCTCTTTTGTCAATCCATGGCCCTTGAAAGAGGTTTGCCGATTATTACACTGCGACTTTTTTCCCCGTACGGTCCCTGGGATGACCCTCACAGGCTCATACCCTATGTAATAAAATCATTTCTCAGAGGGCAGTCTCCGGAACTTTCGACACCAAAATCAGTCCGGGATTTTATTAATATCGACGATGTGATGAATGCTTTCTTAAAAGTAATAAGTACTCCCACATCCGGAGGGAAGATCTACAATATTGGTTCTGGAGTACAGTATTCTATCGGCGAAGTGGTATCGATGATCAATGATATTATTGGAAATATTTCAGAGCCAGGGTGGGGTAAAGTAAATAGTCAAAAGCCCGAGCCGGCATCATGGGTAGCTAATATTAATAAAGCGAAAACAGAACTGGGGTGGTTTCCTACCACATCTCTTTGGACAGGGCTTAACAAAACGGTGCAATGGATCAAAGAAAATCTGGATCTATATCCATGACAAGGAGTCGTTTTTTATTATGAAGCTTTCTGATTATATTATTGATTTCCTGGTTACGGAAGGTGTGTGTCATGTCTTTGAGCTAATTGGCGGTGCAATAACGCATCTTCTTGATTCTATTTATAACAGGAATGATATGCATTGTGTATCGGTACATCATGAACAGTCGGCGGCTTTTGCCGCTGAGGCTTACGCCCGTATAAACGGGAACATTGGGGTAGCGATGGCCACAAGTGGTCCCGGCGCGCTAAATCTGTTAACTGGAATTGGAAGTTGTTATTTTGACTCAGTCCCATGTTTGTTTGTCACCGGCCAGGTGAACACGTACGAGTACAAATATGAGAAGGCCGTACGTCAACTGGGGTTTCAAGAGACCGATATTGTAAGCGTTGTAAAACCTCTTACCAAATATGCTGCGTTAGTAACTGATGCAGAGACAATTAAATACCACCTGGAAAAAGCAGTATATCTCGCGAGGAATGGCAGACCGGGCCCGGTGCTCCTTGATATTCCCATGAATATTCAGCGCGCGCAGATTGATCCTGGAAAGCTAATAGGGTATTGGGACAGCGATGAGTATATAAGAACACAAGAAACTGATTCATATAACACCAGGGACATGGAAGAAGTAATAAGTCTCATGGAGAGAGCAAAAAGACCTGTGATACTTGCAGGTGGGGGGGTAAGGACAGCTAAGGCAACTGATGAGTTTAGTTTGCTGATAGAAAAGACCGGAATACCCGTGGTAACATCGTTAATGGGACTAGACGTAGTATCACACGACAATCCTGCCTTTTTTGGAATGATTGGGGCGTATGGAAACCGTTACAGCAATCTCTCCCTGGCCAATTGCGACTTTTTGCTGATATTGGGCTCCAGGCTGGATACCCGGCAGACAGGTACAAGACCGGAAACGTTTGCCCGTGCCGCGAAAAAGGTCCATGTGGACATAGACCCGGTGGAGCTGAATGAAAAGGTAAAGGTGGATATCGCCTTAAAGGGTGATGTAAGGGAATTTCTGTCCAAAATCAACTTAATGCTTGATGGGTATATAAAGCCTGATTTATCAACCTGGTACGAAATCATTAAGGGGTACAGGGGAAAATACCCTTCTCAAAATCGATCGACCAAGGCTGAAAAAATAAACCCAAATCGCTTTACGGAACTTCTCTCTTTATATTGCGCAGAAGGAGATATCATCTGCCTCGATGTAGGGCAGCACCAGATGTGGGCCGCGCAGTCCTTCCATATCAAAAAAAATCAAAGGATGATTATTTCAGGCGGTATGGGCGCCATGGGGTTCGCGCTCCCGGCGGCGTTGGGTGCGGCCAAGGCGTCCCCGGGCAGGAAGGTTATCGTCATAAACGGAGATGGCGGTATACAAGTTAACATACAGGAACTTGATACCATCGTGCACCATAACCTCCCCGTTAAGATATTTGCAATGAACAACAGGTGTCTGGGTATGGTAAGGCAGTTTCAGGATATGTTTTTCGGCGGCCGGAGGCAGTCCACTGTTAAAGGCTATAGTTGCCCCGATCTCGGGAAGGTAGCTACGGCTTACGGGATTCCATCCTATATTATTTCCTCCTTGGCAAGCGCACCGGATGTTATTGAAACGGCTCTGAAAACAGAGGGGCCCGCCTTTGTCGACGTAAGGTTAGAACAGACTACTTGTGTCGATCCTAAACTTGTTGTAAACAGACCCATTGAGGATATGTCACCTCTTCTGGAAAAGACCGAATTGGAGAAGATCATGCTCATCGATTTGGTGGAGGAGATGGAAGTGCCGGGCTAATTGATAAAACTTTGAATTGAAAAAGTAATAGGGTCTTTCCCTTTTATATCCGGTTATGCAGGTTATGGTATCAACTGGATGCATGGTGCCAAATATCTTTAATTATTTCCGGTTCATAGGCTTTATTAAATTACAATAAATGTATTACTCACGGGAACTAATAAAATGGCATAAAATGAGAATAACGGAACATGAAATATATTGGCCTTTGGGCAGGAGGGAAATAAATGATTCCATATCTTGTAAGCATTCTCTTACCTGTTTACAACCAAAAACATACTCTTCAGGAGGCTGTTGATAGCGTTCTTAAGCAGAGATACCCCTTTATTGAACTGATTGTTATTAATGATGGCTCTACCGATGAACCCCAAGAAATCATAAACACATATGATGATACCAGAATAAAATATTACTCCCGGGAGCATAAAGGTTTGCCGCGGACTCTAAACTACGGATTAAGCATAGCTCGCGGGGAATATATTACATGGACCTCAGCAGACAATATTATGCTGCCTGACATGATTTCTGATCTTTTAGCGATCCTGCAGATATATCCCACGTATGTCGCCGCCTTTGCCGGTTATTACCATATCGACGCCAACGGTAAAATTATTGGTCCGAATCTCAAGGCACCTTTTGTTAATGACCCTCGCCTGTTCATTGACAATATTATGCGTGATTTCCTTGTGGCTCATCATTGTAATTTTGGCGCCGCTTTTCTTTACAGGGCTCAGGTCTGCCGCCGTGTTGGCGGCTTCGATCCGGAATGCGAGGGAATTGAAGATGTAGATTACTCTCTTCGTATTGCCAGCCTTGGTCCCGTATTTTGGCTACCCAAACTGCTTTATAAGTACCGTCTGCATGAAGATTCTATGACCGGACGGGAAAAGAACAGAGAAATATCTTACCAGCAGGGACGGGACCGATTCTGGCAAAAAGTTAGGAAGAATGATTATGGTTTAAAAAAAGAGGTGGTTAGTGGTGGCTATTTACCAGATTGAACTAACCAATCATTGTAATTCTACTTGCTCATGGTGCGGGAACAGCAATATGAAACGCACACGCGGTTTCATGAACTGGGAAACCTTTAAACACACAGTATATTACCTCAAATGGGAGCCTCCACCCGGAGGGGTTGTTGGTCTGCACCATTTCGGTGAAAGCCTTCTGCATCCCCAACTGCCGGATTTCCTCGAATATTTAAAACACAATAACATCAATTGGCGGCTAAGTACCAATGGTCGCTTACTAAAACAATCAGAAATCAGGAAAATGCTTTTAAAATACACAGGACTGCTGGTTATAAGTATAGAAAATGGAGCCGACCTGGAAGATGTTAACACACTTATTTTGGAAAAAGAGCAACAGGCCTCGCAGTTACAAATTCTTGTGCAAACTTTCGGCGATACAGATCTCCATCGCCTTGTCCCCGGCAAATATGAAATATTCCGTGTAGATAGGCATTCGTGGGCTAAAAGTGGACATGGCGATTATACTAGATGTTGCTTCCTGCTTGAAGATTGGGTGTGTGTGCTTTGGGACGGCACTATCGTTTCCTGCTGTATGGACATGGAGGGAGAGGCTAAGTTGGGACACATAACCGGTCTGCGAAATCGTAATTATCCCTGGCGCTCTTGCCGCACCTGCGAAGTAGTTTTGAAGTGCAGATAACATGAGTCTAACGTTAAAGACATGTGATCTTATCATGGACAGGGCGGCTGAAGAAGGTAAACTCATTAGATATCATCAACAACCTAAACCACCTTTTCCCGCCAGGGGGAGAAGGTGGCTGATTTTTGATAACAACCCATGGGTTGTTATCTCTTATAGTTGTCCTTTATCCCTCTTTGTTTGGTTAAGATAATACTCATTAAGAAAGCCCGGATGTATCCCAGGCGGTATATTAAAGAAAGATAATTTTTTATGCGGATACACTAGCACATTTAAACGATCTGACCTATGACCCAGTGATACTGTAAATAACATTATGGCTAAAATGTGGATGAGGACTACCTTTTAAGTGGTCGTTCCTCTAACACAGGGGACAGAAAAGCTCGTGGTTGTATACACCATAACTGTTAGCATCAGGGTCTTATGCTAATTCGTTACTGCCATCTTGATAACCAATTTTAAGTTTTATGCAACGCTAGTGATGCGGATAAAGAAATAATCTAACAAGGTCACTATATTTTTTAATTTAATAAGGTATTTATAACTTATTACTGTTAATTTTTTTGATGTATCTGATATCATGTTAAATGTGAAACATTTTAATGTGATTTATGTTTAACAAGTGTGTTTCTTCATTTGCAATTATCAGCTCAATAAATTCACTACTTACACTAACAACTAATCCTACTTTACTTGGGCCAGTGTCCGCATCAATTACAATTATATTTCCTATCATCTTGTCTAATTGCTGCTCAAAAGTTGGGGCTGCTATAGCATTTAAAGTGGACTGAACATGCAAATCTTTTCTATCCTTTGAATAGTAAGTCTGATTGCGATTTGATAAAGCTAACCACTTTATATGGCTAATATTAATAGCTATTGTTTTATAGACAGTGGAGTTAAAAAGAAGATAGTCGCTCAATATATTAGTAATGTAACCATACACCGGATGATTTCCTGTTACATAAAGTTCAAGTAAAATGTCTTTTGCTTTTTCAATAATTTTTCTAAAAGAAAGCAAACCTGTATCACTACTAATAGGTTTGTTTTTAAAATTCCATTCATTTTCTGGATTCTCTTGAGAACTAAGCCCAAGATGCTTGAGATGGGTTAAAGGAATATAATAATAATAGTACTTTCTGTTGTCAAAAATAACTATTATATCTGGGCCATAGTCAACCAGTACCCCCTCGTGATGCCGTCCTCCTACGACTTCGATGTTTATAACTTTACCAACATACTGTTGAATTTTGGACAAAAAATATCCCTCCCTTTTTAGGATATTAATAATACCCATGAATAAAGACTAATTAAACTTGTAAGTAAGCCAACTGGTATAATTAATATTGTAACGCTAATATACTGACTCCATGTAACAGGAATCTTATTCTTTTTAAGAATATACATCCATATTAAAGTTGCAAGAGTACCTGTCGGCAATATAAGTGAACCTATATCACTTCCAATAATGTTAGCTAGATAACAAACTTGCAAATATAATTGTTCAAGACCCATTTGAGTAATAGTAATGGTTCCAAGCATAACAGATGGAAGGTTGTTAAATAAATTTGACATAATTGTCAATAGTGTTCCCATAATTAATATGGCGTTATATAGGTTAGCGTTAACGGGTGTTTTTATAGATTCAATAATCAAGGAAGTTATATTGGTGTTATGAAGGCCGTAGACTACAATATAAATGCTATATGCAAATATTAATATATGCCATGGTGTTTTTTGAATTACATCAAGAATCCCTTTGCCTTGACTAATCCATCTTATCATAATTAATATCAATGCACCTAAAACGGCAACCGGCTCAATAGGAAAACCAAAATGTGACAATACAAAAAAACACCCTCTCACTATTATAATAATAGTTATATAAACTTTAAACATATTCCAATTAATTGATTCTAATTCATTTACTCCGTTAGACAGTGGATGTTTTGATTTGCTAGTGTTATCGTACAGAAACATATAGGTCCTGGAAAAAGACGTGATACGTTTTGGAATATATTGTCTAAAGTGGATAAATAGTAGTATACTTGTAATGAAAAGCCCCATCATGGATGGAACAAACATTAATTTTGCGTAGGTAACAAGGTCTAAGTTAACAATTTTGAGAGCAATTAAATTCGCTAAATTACTTACACCTATCGGTGCACTGGCAGCAGTTGCAATTAAGGCACCACTGCATAAATATGGGAATTGTTGATGTGGCTTTAATTTTAGAATTCTAACGATTTCTATGATAATTGGTGTAGTTATTAATATACTGCCATCATTATTAAAAAACATAGTCATTAAAAAACATAATAGAATAACATTCCAGTAGAGAAGTATCCCTGATCCTTTAGATCTTCCTACTAAGTTAAAAGCAGTCCAACGGAAAAAACCAACACTTTCCAACACTATTGACATTACTATAGTTGAAATTATAGTAATTGATGCTCCCATAACAGTGCCTTCAATATTGATAATATCTGTTAGATTAACTATTCCTAAAGAATAGATAAACAGTGCTCCAATAGTTGTAGGAATATACTCGTTTAGTCCTCTCGGTCGCCATAATAAGAACAATACTGTAGCAAGAAAAATCGTCAACGCAATCGTTGATTCGGTAGTAAGCATTCGATTTGACCTCTCTGTTGTAATGTTTCAGGTATTTCAATATGAGAATTTATTTCATTTTCGTAACTAGATATTGTCGCTGGTTTAATGAAGCTATGCAAAACTATACCAGCTATTAAAATAACTGTTAAAATGATTGACAATATTAAAATTGTAAGAACCCCCTTTCCAATCCCTTTGCTGATATAATATACATTTAAATACCAGTGGTTACATTTTATAACAATAGCATATAATGCTATTGTAGGAAAATTATGTTATTTCAATTAAATGGAAAAGATTGTGACATCATACCATGATGCAAAATATAATATAGCAGTTCCAGATAAGCTAAATAATAGCTCTATCGGTAATAATAAGGAGGTTATAAAATGGTAAACTCTAGGCTATTTGAGCAATGTCAAGTAGTTGGTGAGGGAAGAACACAGTTGCTTTGTGAAACTTTTTTGAATGTTAAGCCGCCTATGTCAAAGATAATCGGTGAATCATATGATGTTCAGATTGCTGACTATACTGTATTCAACGACAGGGTGCTAGTTAAAGGAATCGTAGAAAAAACATTTTATTACAAGCATCCCCACATTGGCAAATCAGAGGAAGATTCCCAAAAAGAGGCAACTGACAAGTCTAACGTCCAAATTGTTAACAAGCAAAATTCCAAAGAAGAAAAGAAGAAAGATTGCGAATCAACTGAGAAGCAAAAGAAAACAAATAAATTTAAGTGCCTGGATGGATGGTGCAAACATATTGAGTCTTACAACGGGATTGTACACTTTTACCAGCAAAAGTTGGAATTTGCAGGCACCGTAGAAATTCCAGGCATAATGCCAGGAGATTCTTGCCAAGTTGATTTGGCAGAGGTAAAAGATTATGATGCTTTTGTAGCTACAGAAACAGAGAATAATGGCTTGATTAATGCAGGCAGACAAATGTTTGTAATAGATATTGCTCTTATAGCAACAAGAAGTGAAAAAAAATCTTCTACTGTAAAAAAGGAAGATATTACCAAGATTATATTGGTTGATAATTTCGAAGAAAAACCAATAAAATGTGAATAAGTCTACTTATTAAATGCTGAATAAACACTCAGCAATATCTAATAAATTGGAATACAAGCACAGCGACTCTTATAAATATATTAAATCGCTGTGCTTTTTACTAATGACTTAGAGCTATCTGCACTGGTTATAGATCAATAGTTTTAGGTACCGGGTACCCGGTACCATTTTTGTTTCCACAGGATATGGAATTATTATATCATTGTGGTAACCATTCCCATCTCTTCTTAATAGAATACTATATATATTAAAGAGACATGGACTGATAATAACTAAGGAGGTTGATAACTTGTCCCATAACTCTTCAAAAATACAACAGGTATGCGGTAGTAATTCAATATCTACTCCAGCATTTATTTATGATGAAAATGAAATTCAGAGAAAACTGAGTAATATACGAAAAATCCAAAACTGTAACATTTTATATCCATTAAAACCATGTGCGTTTATTGATATATTGCGTTTAATGGCACCATTAATTAGTGGTTTTTCCGTAAGTTCTCTTTTCGAAGCGATGCTTGCAAATGAGGTGATAAAAAATCATAACGTAATTCATATAACTACACCTGGTTTGTGTCCTGATGAAATAGAAAATGTTTCTGAACTTTGTGACTACATCAGTTTCAATTCTATATCACAGTGGAAGTTATATCATAACAGACTAAGGTCTGGCATCAAACAGGGGTTAAGAATAAACCCGCAGTTATCTTTCGTTGAGGATGACAGGTATAACCCTTGCCGAATTCACTCAAAACTTGGGGTTCCTCTTACTGAAATGGTACATGAGCTTAATGATATTAATTTCATTAAAAAAATAAGTGGTTTTCTTTTTCATAATAATTGCGAATCGACTGACTTTAATGATCTATTAGAAACAGTAAATCATATTGATAAATATTTGCCTAAAGCTTTAAAAAAAATTAGCTGGATTAATTTTGGTGGAGGGTATTTATTTGACGAATCCGAAAATATAGGAGCTTTAGCTGAAACTATCTCATGTTTAAAAAGTAAATATGAGTTGGATATTTATTTTGAACCTGGCAGGGGAATTATCGGAGACGCAGGGTATATAGTATCATCTGTTATTGATTTATTTAAAAGTGATCATCGCAATATAGCCATACTTGACACTACGGTGAATCACATGCCGGAAGTTTTTGAATACCAGTACAAAACTGACATTATTGGAGATGCATGCAACGGGAAATACAAGTATATATTGGCAGGGGCTTCATGCTTGGCCGGGGATATATTTGGCGAATATAGATTCGATCAACCATTAATAATTGGAGCAAGGATTATTTTTAAAGGCGTGGGTGCTTATACATTGGTTAAAGCAAGTATGTTTAATGGTATTAATCTGCCTTCTATATATGCATATACATTAACAAACAAATTAGTGCTTAGACGGAGATTTACTTATGATGACTTTTTATCAAGGTATGAGGTGAAGAATAATGTTATTGAATGAAAGAAATTTTGTAATTCCACTGATTAATAACCATAGTAATTTGTTAAAATATTTATCTGAGATGGTCTTAAAAGAACTGGATTCGGAAGAAATCCCTGTCCGGTTTGTAATTACTAACATTGACAACCAAGGCTACCACTGTGAATTGGGAGTACTTAACAGTGAAAAAAAATTGGTATCTCCTCCTAAGAACTCAATTTTTGATTACAATATTAGAAGTTATGAGAATACCGATCAATTTAACACCGTGTTACTCATACCTACAGGAATTGGGGCTGAGATAGGTGGTCATTCCGGTGATGGAGGCGCAGTAGCCAGGCTTTTAGCTGCTTCTTCCGATAGTTTGATAACGCATCCTAATGTAGTTAATGCTTCAGATATTAATGAAATGCCGGAAAATGCCCTATACGTCGAAGGCAGTGTAATAACTCGCTTATTGATGGGAACTGCCAGCATCCAAAAAGTTTATTCTAATCGTGTGATGCTGGTAATAGATGAACACGAAGAGAGTTATTTTCATGAGGCAGCAGTAAATTCCGCATCAGCCGCAAGAGCAGCTTTAGGGCTTAATTGCCCGCTTGTTGTAAGAATGGGCAAAAAAATTCTGATGCAATCATTATATTCAAGTTCAGGAAGAGCGGTTGGTCAAATTAAGTATCTTGAATACCTCTGTGAAATATTGGAGAAGTATCGCTCTCAATATGATGCTGTTGCCATATCTACGATTATAGATGTGCCTCCCGATTTTTGTAATGATTATTTTCTGGACGACATTAATATAGTTAACCCTTGGGGCGGGGTTGAGGCGATGCTCACTCATGCTATCTCCATGCTATTTGATATCCCTTCAGCTCACTCACCTATGATGACTTCCATGGAATATGAACTTGATCTCGGAGTAGTCGATCCTAGAAAATCAGCAGAACTCATTTCCATCACTAACCTTCACTGTGTTTTGAAAGGATTACATAGAAGCCCGAGAATTATTAATTCTTTAATATACGGACATTCCGGGATACTGACCGCAGCAGATATATCTTGCCTGGTTATACCATACGGGTGCGTTGGCCTGCCAACCCTTGCCGCCCTGGAACAAGGCATACCTGTTATTGCTGTAAAAGAAAACAAAAACTTGATGCAAAATAAGCTGGAGGAACTGCCTTTTACATCTGGTAAACTTTTTATAGTGGAGAACTATCTTGAGGTTGTTGGACTGATGAACGCCTTAAAAGCAGGCGTGGCTCCAGAGTCGGTGAGGCGTCCACTTGCCTATACCACCGTTAAAGCCCAAGGTGATCTAAAGACCGACTAATACGTATTGTAATTATAGATATTGACTTTAATCCGTTTTTGATCCGTGTGATAAAAAATTAAGTTGTCAAAATAATGACACTGAAAAATACCCTGTTGTGAAATGGACCAGGAAGGGAAGTAGTAGTTCTATGAATTAATAAATTATTGAAGTGGTTATGGTTTAACGCTGGTTACGCCTTTGAGATAATTGAGTAATTCTGTGGACCCTCTATAAAAACCATGAATAATTTCATCTCCTCTAACTACTGCGGCCATAAAACGATGATTTCCATCATATATCCAGGGAATTAATGAACCATCAGATATTATATGGCTTTTAATGCCAATAGGAAGTATTTTCTCCGGATGATTTACAAAATATATAATTCTTCCAATGTGCCACACCTTTGTTTTTAAGTCCTTTAATCGTTCTATTGTACGATCTGGGAAGCGCTCGTATACTTCAACTACCCCTTTTTGTATACCAAGTTTAACGTCATCTAATGATACTTCTATACCATACCAGTTAAAGGGGAATTTAGAATATTCAAGTATTCTTTCTACTTTAAGTATTTCAGGCATTTCTTATCCTCCTTGTCTTTAAAGCAGCAGAGCGCTAACCCTTTACTCATTGGACAAAAGAATGGGAAAACAGTTTTTTCAAATTTATTCTAAGTCTGATAAGTGCTCCCTCAAGTAGCTGTTCCGCTCAGCAATAAAACGAATAATAAATTCTGGTTCTGAATCAAAAATAACCATGTCTTTCTGTTTATAGGGATCAAGTAATATGTAAGGACGAAGCATCTTATAAAGAGATGTGATAATAGGTTTGAGAAAATCTACAGTAAAAAGAGATTCGAGAACTTTCTCCAGCAATCCCCGGTAAAAATTTCTAAATTGCGGCACATCGAGTATACGGGCCGTTAGTGTGTTATATCCCTGGATTGGGACATCACTATTCTCCATAATATTTCCGTGACAATTGCGCCCCCAGGTTCCATCATAGTCCCATGGGATAATTTCAAACAAACCGGTAGCGGAATTTCTATACAAAGCATAATTCTGGATAAAACCGTCGTAGTTTTGCGTGCAGACCACACCTGCCAGCCATCGCAAATATTTTTCTATATGTACATGCTTAACAATCTCTTTCGCGAATTCTGAGCGTGGGACTGTATTAATCTTATAAATTAATTGAAAAAGATATTGATCATCTTGTGCATCACCAAACTTCCTCATATATCCAGACAAAAGAGACTCTTTTACATCATCATTATCGGGTGAGAGTAAGGAATAATTGGCATCGTCATTATGTGCGTAAAAAATAGCCCCAGCCGGCAGCCCCCTCTTCTTTAAAAAAAGGTCATCCACTGACTCCAACTGCAGGTAAACACCCATAATAGCCCCGTTTATTCTTAACAAGACATATTTTGATTCCGGGCTTAATATGCCTAGACTTACGAAGAAGTCAAGGGCTAGTTTATTACGAAGTAAAGAAGGATCCAGATATTCCGCATTTAAATGAATTTCCCTTGCACCCATAAAAAAACTAGGTTTTGAAAATATTACATGGTAGGATTTTTTTACTAATTCGCGGGTAAGGGCCCCTCGATAGGCAATTTGAATGTTATATGAAGATTTGCTTACTCTTAGCTTTGCGGGTACATGCTCATTATTCCATATATCACTTCGAAGTTGCCGGAGGTCACGTGGATTAATATATAAGGAATATTCTGGGAGGTCATTTTTACTGGCACTCATAACAGGGTACCCTCTTTCTAAGAACTATCAATTATATGTTATAGAGGTACTAAATGGGATGTTACCTATAAGTGAATACTTCTTGATATTTTTTTCTAATTACCTAAATGTACCTGTGCTACCTGCATTATCCGTTGCCGCATTTTAGGAATAAAATATTTTTCATATATTAGCACGGCTCCTAAAATAATCCATATTATGAATTGAACCTTGAAATTTTTATATTTAAAGGAGTGGTGGTAATGCGCGATATGAATAGGGAAGAGCTGAGAGAATTGCTCCAAAAAGTAAGTCCGGAATTAAAAGAAATGTTTATGAAGAGTAACCCTCAGAACAAAAGTTGTGACAGTAGAGACCCTGGTTCCAAGGGTTCTAAGGGTTCTAGGGATTCCAAAGGCTCCAGGGGCTCCAGAGGTTCCAAGGGCTCCAGAGGTTCCAAGGGCTCCAGAGGTTCCAAAGGCTCCAGAGGTTCCAAGGGCTCCAAGGGCTCTAGAGGTTATAGGGATCACAGGGGTTCTAATGTTTCTCCGGGTCATAAGGGTTCCAAAAGATCTAAGGGTTCCAAAGGAAGTAAAAGAAACAAATAAAGAGTTAGTTTCACAAATGTTATTAACCCCTCTACTATTGACAGGCAGAGGGGTTCTTTACTGCACTAAAACTTAATACTTGGGATGTTAAATGGTCGCTGGAGAGTTTAAAAGAAAGGGAAAAGGAATATATCGTCAAAAACTACTTGGGCGTCACCTTTCGGAACACCGGCGATGCTAACAGTTACCGTGACACCGAAAGGAGCCCCGAAGGGGAGGGGGCTGCTGTATCCCTCATAATATGCCCATTCATTTTCTTCCTCCTCTGGATTAGAAGCCGCCGGGATAGAAATGGTTAGGACGGGGATACCAAAATTAGTTACGGTGGCGGTTATGTCCGTTGAAAATCCCGCGTCTCTTCTCAAAAAAAATGAGAGCCTTAATGAAGATCCCGGTAAAATAGGGAAGAAGACGATCTGGCTGATTGATGCGCCGGTTGTGTCTGAATCCAACTCTACCGATTTAGTTCCGGTGTGGGCGGCGTCAGGCGGCGCGGTTAAAACGTTTACAATACCCGTAGATGTCCAGGGTGCGAGCAATCCCGTTTCAAACCCCGGATTTACTAAAAGTTGTGGCATTGAAATCATCCTTTCTTGTTTTCATGAATAAATTTTTAACCGAAAAGGTTTCCCACCTGTAAAATGGCTTTTATCCCAACCCCCCTACTTCCCAAGAAGGAAAGCCTAAATATGGTATTAATTGCCACTATTACTATATAGTAACATTACTTAATTTAGTGCATGTCCGGAAAATTATTTTTAAGTTTTACCGCTGCTGGTAAAGGAACACAGGACGAAGCCGTTTACCCCTTAACATAGATCTGCCTCCATAATTCGGGCGGCAATAAATCCTTTAATAGAACCTGGCGGTAATTTTTTTTGCCCGAAAAAGCGTTGGGCTTTGGTCTTGGCTGGCACCCTTCGTGAAAAGCGGTAGTAACTCCCTTTTCCGCATCCTGGGTTAACCACTTGCTTACCAGGTCATGTTTCGCCATTCTAACGATACAATTTCTTACCTTGTCCGCCCGCCTGGTACATGGGCAGCCGGTGTAAAGCCGGCACACCAGAGGCCTGGCAGGGTGGATGGAGCACAGCCGGCTCTCCCGGTCCTGAAAAACACACAGTCCATCCTCTCCCTTGCGCAGCGTGAAGTCCACCCACCGCCAACCAGGCTGGATATAACCTCCCCTTTCCAGAAATTGCTGCAGGGTTTCCTGGTTGACTCTCAGGTGTTCCCGCAGGTTCAATATATCTATCCGGGTAAGCGAGACCGTATCAACGCAGCAAGCGCCGCAACCCGCGCAAACCGGCAAGGCGTTTTTTCTGTAGCAGCTAAACAATGACTGTTCAATGGCACGGTTTAGTGCATTCAGGTAATCCTGTACGGTAGCCTGGTTATCCGTAATTACTAGGTCATAGCCATGCTTTTCCCCAAACTGATATCGTACCACCCTTACCGTTTCTGATTGTGTCAAACAGATAACCTCCTCTAATACTATATAATGCCTAATATGGTAATTAAGTGCATGACTATTCAATTTAATTTTGGACGAATTATAAAAAAAGCCCTTCTTAGGTTCGAAGAAGGGTTTAGCTTACTTGAACATCCCGGTCTTTTCAATTCACGTTTTGCCATGGATCTCGCTTCTAGCAGATTTTCGATAGAGTGGGAGCCTTAATCTTCTTTCTTTATCACGGTACTTGCCTCTGGTGTTATGTTAAAAGGGGCACCTTGAAAAAGCAGGTTTACAAAGGGTGAGCCAGGGTACAACAAGCTTAATAACGGTATCGGCAGGTTTGCAAGGAGCGAACCAGGAAACGCTGGATATTCCTGGTGTGCCGGGGAAGCCGGAGCTGGCGGCAACAAGTTAAAAGGCAAGTCTGAAAAGAACGTATTCACAGGAGGTGTTCCTGGAGCTACCGGATTCAAGAAAGATGATTCTAGAAATGCCTGATTGGCAGATGGCGCTACCGGAAATAGTGGGTTGGGGGGGGATGCCCCAGGAAATGGCAAGTTCGGGAAAGGTAATCCCGGAAGCACTGGATTTACAAAAGGCGGGACGGGAATAAGGGGGTTTTGATTCTGCGCAGCGGATACCGGAATTGGTGACGGAGGCGCAAACGGAAAACCCGGGAGTGCCGAAATTCCCTGCGGTAACGGAGATACTGGAGATGTAAACGGTATATTGGGAAACATCGGAATTCCAGGCTGCACTGGGAAAGCTGCCGTAGACGGCGGTGCAGGCATTACTTCAGATAACAACTCCAGGTCGTCAATAAGTAAGCCGCTGGTCCCATCTGCAGGCGGTTCCAGGCGCACGACCACTTGTGCCGCAATAGTGCCAGGAGGCACCACAGCGAATCCGTTATAACGTTTCCACACGTTTTCGTTAATGTCACGGCCCCTGCCTTTAATGACTATACCAGGTGAAATGACTGTGCCGATAAAGTTGATAAAATTAACTTCAACTCTAAAATTTGATGCATTTACTACATTTTTGCTGAGATATTTTCTGGCATAAAATGAAAATACCACCTGAGATCCAGGGGAAATGAAAAAAACCACTTGCGACATCTCGGCAATATCTGTTGTAGTTGCCAGCAGCAGCGCAGACTTCTCACCACTACAAGCAAAATCACTATTTGTTGTGATTGATCCTTGGATGATGTAGCCGTTAAGATCATTTTCAAATCCATTATTTTGCAGAAGCTGATTGGCCATAAGATCACCTCTTTTTTTTCTTCCATTTTCTAGCCTATTCAATTAGGTATTATTGGTTACAAATATAGATGGTTAACATACTCAAAGCATTACTTGGAAAAAGTAACCTTTTATTTGGAAAAGAATATTTTGTAATAAGCATAATTGGTAAAAGATATATTATGACAGATGAAAAACTAAAGAAATAATTAAGGGTTGACTCAGTACAACCTAAAGTCTTATTTTTCCTTGCGAAGTCATGAACTAATTAGGTAACAGCCCTGGCATAAAATAAATCAAATCAAACAAAATATAAGTTACTTGCGGCTAAAGAAGGGGGAGGGACTTTGATTTATTTTGACAGTGCAGCCACAACCTGGCCAAAACCCGCTGTTGTATGGCAGGCCATGGAAAGTTGCATCAGAAACGCCGGGGCCAACCCAGGCAGGTCAGGACACCAGATGGCTTTAATGGCGGGCAGGCTGGTTGATGAGGCGCGGGAACTGCTTGCCACTCTTTTCAACATAACCAACCCGGACCGGATTGTATTTACTGTAAATGCCACTGAGGCTCTAAACCTGGCGATCAAGGGACTGCTCAAGCCAGGTGATCATGTTGTCACCAGTTCTATGGAGCATAATTCAGTGACTCGTCCCTTGTATGTCCTGCAGGGTAAGGGAATTGAGGTAAGCAAGGTTTCCTGCGCCAGGGACGGCACTATTAAAATAGAGGACATTGAAAAAGCAATCAGGCCTAATACCAAGGCCATAGTGATTACACACGCCTCAAATGTAACCGGGACATTAATGCCGATAGCGGAAATAGGGCAGCTCGCCAGGAAAAAGGGCCTTCGCTTTGTTGTTGACGCCGCCCAAACAGCAGGGGTATTTAATATTAATGTGCCTTTTATGAAAATAGACCTGCTTGCTTTTCCTGGGCACAAAGGTCTTTATGGCCCCACAGGCACAGGAGGCCTGTACATAGCGGAAGGCTTGGAACTAACCCCGTTAAAAGAAGGTGGCACCGGCAGCATGTCCGATGTCCCGGGCCAGCCGGACATAATGCCTGAGCGTTATGAAAGCGGTACGTTAAATGCTGTTGGGATAGCTGGCCTGGCGGCAGGGCTGAAGTTTATTAGGAGTGAAGGTGCGGAGAAGATAAGACAGCATGAAATGGAGTTAACTCAACGTTTTCTTAAAGGCGCTGAAAAAATAAAGGGGCTGAGTATTTACGGTCCTGAGCAGATTTATGCACGGGCGCCGGTGGTTTCATTCAGCCTGGCAGGAAAAGCAACCGGCAAGGTTGGCACAGTCCTGGATAAACAATACAACATAGCCTGCCGCGCGGGGCTTCATTGCGCGCCGGACGCTCACCGGACACTGGGCACATTTGATCAGAAACTGGTACGGTTTAGTTTTTCTTATTTTAATAAAACAGAAGAAGTAGATTACGCTTTGCGTTCTTTAAATGAAATATCGGCTGTACCACCGGAAAAGTTCAACAAAAGCGAAAAAAACGGGTCCTGTGGTTGTTAATTTATTAGATTTCCTTTATAGCCATGACCAATGGCGCGCAGGGCCAGGCCAAGCGCCGCCGTGGTCTTGCCTTTGCCGCTGCCGGGGTACACGTGCACTAAACCTTCTTTTACGCCATGATCATTTTTTATAGAACTTCGCCCGTTTAGGGCGATAAGTGTCTTTACAAACAGACGTTCCCATGGTATAATATTCCTGTGCTCTTTGATAATCAGTATGGGTTTGCAGCAGGTCAAATGGGCTGCTGCGTAAAACTGATTCCCAAAAGAGACTGGTGCTTTCAAGTAAGCACGTATCTACGTAGCCGCATGGTGAAGTAGTAGATGCCCATGGACCGGGCCAGGGCCAAGGCCCTGTAGCTCACGAGAGAGCGTAAGACCTTGCTTTGGCAGGGCAGCTTTCGTTGAAATGAGAAACCTTCGTGGAGAAGCCTTCGGGCTTGTCCCGGAGGAGGTTCACTTGTTTTCTCCTGTTATATCCCATTTGGAACAACGTGAGCCCCAGCGGCCGATAACTTTTTCTCCCTCAAAAATCTCTACCACTTCACAGACATTGGAACAGCCGTCGCATTCAAAACTACCGGTCCGGTAAGGCAGATTGGTGATCTGGAAGCCTTTAAAGCTGGTTTCACCTTTTCTGGACACTTCTTCACAGGCTATCTGAGCAGCACCAATGGCGCCCATGACATTAAAATATTTTGGTATTATTATAGGAAATCCCAATGCTTTTTCAAAAGCTGCTTTAATGCCGACGTTAGCCGCTACACCTCCCTGAAAGGCGATCGGAGGAAGTATTTCTTTACCTTTTCCCACATTGTTAAGGTAATTCCTCACCAGAGCCTCACAGAGACCGTTAATGATGTCCGGGATCTGGTGTCCCATTTGCTGTTTATGGATCATGTCCGACTCCGCAAATACCGTGCAGCGTCCCGCAATCCTCACCTGGGAAGTTGACTTGAGCGCCAATTCGCCGAACTGGGATATGGGTATATTCAGACGTGATGCCTGCTGGTCGAGAAAAGAACCTGTGCCGGCGGCGCATACGGTATTCATGGCGAAGTCCGTGACAATCCCGTGCCGCATGATAATGATCTTGGAGTCCTGGCCGCCTATTTCAAAAACTGTCTGGACGTCGGGAATCACCATTGAGGCAGCCACGGCATGGGCTGTTATTTCATTCTTGATCACATCAGCTCCAACCATTATCCCTGCCAGATAACGCCCGCTGCCCGTGCTCCCCACGCCTGCTATTTTCACATCTGGCGGAATCGACTCCGCAGTCTGTTTCAAACCTTCCTGGATAACCTCAATAGGCCTTCCTTTGGTGCGAAGGTAAAGGCCGGTTATGACTTCTCCGGCCTCGTTGAGGACCACAATATTGATACTAACCGAGCCAACGTCAATTCCTAAATAAGCCTTCATGTCCAAACCTTCCTGTCATTAACCTGTTAATAATCCATTTCCCTGCCGGAAATGTTTCTTTCTCCTCATTAAATCAACAAAAGCTTCCAGACGAGTTGTCATACCGGCCTTACCGGTTTGTTCATCAAGAAAAAAAGTAAGGACCGGTATATCGTAATCCCTGCTTACCTTAGGTAAAATAGTACGCGCGACAATTTCAGGAATACAGGTAAACGGAGCCAACTGGATCATACCATCAAAGCCACGCTTGGCACAGAGAATAGTGTTGCCTATAGAATCACGGCCGTGGCCTCCCACCAGTTCCGGCAGGTAAGGTTCTGCCGCGGCTTTAACAGTCATTCCCTCAGTTGTCTCGGTCCAGGTATTGTCCCTGGTCCAACCGGTTAAAAACATTGATCTCTCTACCTCGACGCCTAGGTTGCCAAGAGTTTCTTCAATTTCCAGGTTGCTTGCCGGTTCCAGAAGGACATATATCTCACCGACAATGCCAACCCTTAAGACTTCCGCCTCAGGGTTTTGCGGCACATTGCGCAGCGCTTCCAGAGCCGCTGTTTCCGCGTCGATTATCTGTTCGTTGGTATAGGCCTGATCTATCCACTCCAGGCCCTTGCGATAGACCCGGGTGGTTGTGCCGGTAATAAGCTCCCTCGGCCTAATTACATGGCTAAGTTTTTCTGCATTATCCAGTGCCTGCAGTTTGCGCCAGGCTTTCTTAATCAGCGCGATAATTCCTCTTATTGAATGTCGCGCCCGGTTTAAGATGTAAACATTTTTGATGAAATTAAAAGGGTAAAAGCGTGGCGGCTCAAAAACAACCATTTTTATATTATGACCCAGGTCTGCCAGTATTTTATGGTGGAGCATGGCGTATTCACCAGCCCTGCAGGGACCTATGCCGCCTGAGGTGACGATAGTGTCGGCGCCCATTTCAATAGCCTCAAGATAAGTTCCTGTTAATATTTTCAGGGGAAAACAGGCGAACTCCGGTGAGTAACGCACTCCCAGGTCAAGGGTGCGTTTACTGGGCCTGGGCGGGACTACCACTTCGTTGCCCAGATCTTCCAGAAGCATTTTGAATGTCCGCCAGGACTCGCCCATCCTTGGAAATGTCAGCTTTTGCATAACCGGGCCTCCTTCCTGCGCCTGACCATGTCCACAAAGGCTTCCAGGCGGGTAGCCATACCAGCCTCCCCTGTGTGTTCATCAATCATCAGGGTCATAAAAGGAATTTCACGGTGTTTTTTTGATTCCAATTCTATTAGTTTATTAACCAGGGAGTCAGGGCCACAGCCAAAAGCTGTTAAATGGAGGACCCCGTCAACCCGGCCATGCCTGAACACAAAATGTGCAGCCTTCAGGGCAATGTCGCTGAATGTCCAGAACAAACGCTTGGGCAGGTGACAATTATTCTGTAAAGTGAGCAAAAAAGGATTTATGTTGTCTGCGGTCAGGACACTAACACCCAGCTTCCTCAATTTCCCCAGCAAATTAACGCTGATAAAGCTGTCATATATGGCATAGGGATAGCCTACTACTGCAAACCTGAGATTAGTTTTGGGCGGGGCGGCAATCTTACTTTGCCCAGGTTTGTCCAGCAGTGATAATGCTTCTGCGGGGGTGAGACCTTTTCTCAGCAGTGACATATAGCGGATTAAAACTAACCTTGCTTTACAGTAGGCCAGAAGTGTGGAATTTTTACTTGCTCCGAAACGGGCGCCCAGTTCCTGGTAGGCTTTAATAAGAGAGAAGCGCCCCTGACGGGTATCCATGCGCACGTCTATCACCGGCGGGATGTTGCTTAAAGAGTGGCGGATCATATCAGGCAGGCCGAGGAATTTCGGGCAATATATCGTTTTTCCGTTAAGACAAACAACTCTTGGAATGTAAAGGTAGTCAACCTGGTCCTTTATCTCCATGACATGTCCAAAAAAAAGCTTTATAGGCACACAAGCGTCGGCGAGCGCCTCCCGTACACCTTTGTCCAGAATGTTTTTGGTGGTCCTGCCGGAAGTAACCACCTGAACGCCGATTTCATTAAAGAAGGCCCGCCACAACGGGTAGTATGTATAATACAGCAAAGCGCTGGGGATGCCGACTTTAACCGCCAAACCGGTGCCCCCTCTCAAGGAATGAATATAGTTTACTATACAGGCAAAAGCTCAAGGTTATGCAGGCTTACTGTTTTATGGATAAAATTCTATGCCTGTACTGGAAATTCCTCTAAAAAAACAGAACAAAAAAGACCCTTGTGGAAAGGGTCGTTAGGATTATACTGTGGTTACTGGATCGGGATACGGTATGAGTTTTTGAGACCTTTCTCTGATTTGGGCATCCGTATTTCCAGCAGGCCATTTTGATAAACAGCTTTTGTTTCTTCGGGTTTTACCTCAGCGGGGAGCGGCAGGGTGCGGCTGAAGGAGCCAAAATACCGCTCGGAATGGAAATAGTTTTCTTCGTCGATGTCATGGGACCTTTTTAAAACACCGCGCAGGCTGAGGGAATCCTGCGTTACAGATACTTCGATGTCGTCCTTGGAAGCAACCCCGGGAATTTCGGCTGTGGCTACAACCTCTGCATCGGTTTGAAAAAGATCTACTCGCGGGCCAAACGATTCAGACCCACTAACAATGCTTTTCCTGAAAGTTTGATCAAAGAACCTGTTCATCTGGTTTCTGAGACTGCTGATTTCTCCCAGAGGATCCCAACGCATGATGCTCATCATAATCACCTCGAATATACTTTTTTATGAAATATTACCCTAATTCAATTATTTATACCTGTCAGGAGGTAAAAAATTAAAGGTTTACAGATAACAACTATTAGACGGAAAACATATGAGGATTTGTTTCTAAGGCAGGACAATATTTTTACAGAGAGAATACATTATTTTGTTAATAATTACTGATAATTAACTTTGCACGGGTGGCAAGATATTATTTAGGGAGTGATGCGAACTGTCCGGAGAAAAAGAAAAAATGCTGTCCACAAAAAGAGTGTATGAGGGCAGAATTATCAACCTGAGGGTTGATACGGTTGCCTTGCAGGACGGCCATACCAGCACCCGTGAGGTGGTGGAATACGCTGGCGCTGTGGCTATTGTCGCCGTTAATGAAAAAGATGAATTGCTCCTGGTCAGGCAGTTTAGATATGCTGTCGGCCAAACCTTGCTGGAACTGCCGGCCGGCAAAGTAGAACCGGGAGAAGATTATGCCGCTTCAGCAGGGCGGGAATTACTGGAGGAAACCGGGTATGAAGCAAAAAAAATAGAACCGTTAATCACCTTTTATACAACACCAGGCTTTACCAATGAAAAAATTGAAGTATTTACAGCTTCGGACTTAACACTAAAAAATCAGAACCTTGATGATGATGAGTTTATTGATGTGGAGCCGGTGAGTTTTGAAAAGGTTCTGGATATGATTGCAAAGGGTGAGATCTGTGACGCCAAGTCAACAGCCGGCATACTGGCATATTACTATTTGAAAAGGCAGGCAGGTTTATAAAGTATAAACCAAAAATTATTTCACCCTGGTGTTCTTCAGAGACCAGGGTGATTTTTGTTAGCTATTGCCTTTTTTTACCGGCCGGGTTGAAATTTTTCAAAAATTATTCTCGTTCCAGATAGCCTGGCGGCCTGGCAGTGTTCAGCGTTTGCACCGGTGCGGTCGGGCTGATGCCTTGCATCTGCAATGCTCAAGGAAATTGGTTCCAGCCTGCGGGCAACAATCTTAGCTGTGCGGTCACCATGCGCACCGGCATGGACAGTGCCGCGGCAGCTTCCCATAATCAATATACTGCCGCCTGATACTATTTCAGCACCGGGATGGACGTCGCCCAGCACAACAATATGCTTCGGGTAGACGATGCGCTGGCCTGAACGCAGCGACCGTTTGACCATCAGGGCGGCTTCCCCGTTATTGGTCTGAGGCGCTATACGGGGAGACCTGCTTGGAGATTTTGTCGGCTCTTTGATATGGGCTGTATGACTATCTTTATTCAGCACCAGGCCAAATTGGCGGCAGATATCTTCCAGCTCATTTTTTTGATTGTCCGGGATGCCCTGACTGCCCTGGAAAATAGAGAATTTAGCGCCTTTAAAAAAGCCTCTGGAAGACTCCATTTTATTAAGTAAGGTCTTTCTAATATCTTCAAAGTTATGGTTTGGGTCCAGTACTATTACCAACCCGTTCTTTGTCCCTTTGATACTAATCATTTCATTACCCACAAAAAGCACCTCTTTTAACACATATTTCATGCAATTGTAAAATTATTCGATCAGATTTGACTTTTTCCTTCTTGAAACCAAAATTATCAGCAAAAGAAAACTCCCCGGCGCATAAAAAAACCACTATTGCGGAACTATCATTATAAGTAAAAAGCGTTCCTGCACTAGAAGCCACAGGCAACATATTATGGTAATAGCACTAGGAATTATCAGCAGGAGGTAAAATAATGCCTGAATGGAGAAAGGATCCTATAGTTGACAGGTGGGTAATTATCGCCACCGAGAGAGGCAAACGTCCCATGGATTATAAGGAAATTATTGAAGAAAAAAAATCTCAGGACTGCCCGCTGTGTGAGGGAAGTGAAATGAAAACTCCTCCTGAAATTATAGCTTACCGGGAGCCCGGTACTGCCAGAGACACACCGGGGTGGTGGGTAAGAGTAGTTCCCAACAAGTTCCCCGCGCTCCAGATCGAAGGTGAAGCAGTCCAGCAGCACCGTGGTGTATATGATTACATGAATGGTGTGGGCGCGCACGAGGTGATTGTCGAGTCTAACAGTCATATCAGCGGCATGAATATGCAAAGCGACAAGCAAGTTGAGGAGATAATCTGGATTTGGCGGGACCGTTCCCTTGATTTAAGAAAGGATACCAGGCTAAAATACATCCAAATTTTTAAAAATTACGGTTCTGCCGGAGGCGCTTCCCTGGAGCATACCCATTCACAATTAATTGCCACCCCTCTTGTTCCAGCTGATATAAAACAGGAAATTAAAGGCATGAAGGATTACGCCAACCGTTATGGTTCCTGTGTTATGTGTGACATGCTCAGGCAGGAGAGAGCTGAACAGGACAGACTGGTTATTGAGGGGAATCATTTCATGAGTTTCAGCCCTTTTGCCTCGCGGTTTCCCTTTGAAACCTGGATAGTCCCTAAAGAGCACCAGTACGACTTCGCACAAATCAGGGAGGCGCAGGTGAAGGATTTGGCCTCGGTCATGAAGAGAACTTTGAGTAAGCTCTCTCATATGATTAAAAATGTGCCTTATAATATGGTGCTGCATTCCAGTCCTGTAAATATGCAAAATGAGACACATTTCCACTGGCACCTGGAAATAATGCCGCGCTTGACCTTAATGGCTGGTTTTGAACTTGGCACAGGGTATTTCATCAACCCCACACCGCCTGAAATTGCCGCCCAGGCCCTTAGAGAAACTGAGGAAGTGTATCCAATCAGGGATGAGTATATGAAAGAGGTGCGACATTATGTTTGATCGGCCACTAAAAATATTAGTAGTTTCTTCAGAAGTCGTTCCATTCGCTAAAACAGGCGGATTGGCTGACGTTGCCGGTTCACTGCCAAAAGCGCTGGCAGTGGTTGGCAATGATAATATGGGCAATGATGTCAGAATTGCCATGCCTCGCTACCAGCAAATTGAGGCCGGGGTTTACAGAATGGACTTTCCCGTTCCATTTAAAAACCGCAATGAAACCGCCATAATCAGAGAAGCCTCCATAGAGTCTCAATACCAGGGTGAGCGCAAAACTATACCCGTGTATTTAGTAGATAACCACCATTATTTTTACCGTGACCGGATGTATATGTACGAGGATGAGGCGGAGCGTTTTACTTTCTTCTGCCGGGCGGTACTGGAGATGCTGCCGAAGTTGGACTGGCAGCCCGATGTAATCCACTGCAATGACTGGCAGAGCGGTCCTATACCATTGTTCCTGAAGACACACTACAGGCAGGATCAGTTTTATAACCGCATAGCTACGGTTTTCACCATTCATAATCTCCAATATCAAGGTAATTACCCCAAAGATGTCCTGCGTGTCCTCGGCCTCGGTGAAGAGTTTTTCCACCCGGAAAGACTTGAATTTTACGGTATGATCAGCTTCATAAAAGCTGGTATTGTTTATTCGGATGTGATTAACACAGTCAGCAGGACATATGCCTCTGAAATACAGCGCCCTGAGCTTGGCGAAAGAATGGACGGGTTGCTTAGAAAGCGCTCCAAGGACCTTTACGGGATTGTCAACGGGATCAACTACCATGAGTTTAACCCTAAAACCGACCCGCGTATTCACCGCAACTTTGACAGTGCCAGTACCGGCAATAAGAAAGAAAACAAATACGCTTTGCAAAAGGAAATGAACCTGCCTGTTAAAGATGTGCCTTTAATCGGCCTGATCTCACGTCTTGTTGATCAGAAGGGGCTCGATTTAATCTCAGAAATCATTGATGAAATGATGTCTGAAGACCTGCAGTTTGTTGTCCTGGGAAGCGGTGACAAGTATTACGAAAACATGTTTGAAAGAATAAGGAGCCGCTACCCTGATAAGATGGGGTTATACCTGGGCTTCAACGCAATTTTGGCCCAGCGGATATATGCCGGGTCGGATATGTTTCTGATGCCTTCACGTTTTGAACCCTGCGGCCTGGGCCAGTTGATCAGCCTCAGGTATGGAACTATTCCGATAGTAAGGTTGACCGGCGGCCTTGCTGATACTGTCAGTGACTACAACCAGGATACAGGCTCGGGCAACGGCTTCGGATTCTCAGATTACTCGGGCAGGGAACTGCTCAGTACCATTAAAAGGTCCGTTGAATTATACAGGGAAAAGCCTGCTCAGTGGGAAAGCCTGATCAGGAGAGCCATGGAGCAGGATTTTTCCTGGGCGCGCTCTGGTGTGGAATATCTGCAGTTGTACCAGCAGGCCATGAGCACGCACCTGTCCCTGCAAAGGATTGCCTAAATCTCAAAACCACTTGCCAAAGCCCGTGATTACGGGCTTTCTTTTATTTTTTCGCCGTTAAATAAGAACATTCTTAATTACAATGTCATTTTATAAAAAATCCTTTTAGCGCTGTTATGCAGGACTTTTAATTTGCCGGCAGAATATTCAATCCAGTTGAAGCGGTATAATTCATGAAATAGCAGGTGTAACTCATGGAAGTAATAAGAGTGGCCGCCGCAGTAATTGAAAGAAATGCTGAGATACTCATTGCTCAAAGGCCGGAAGGCGCGCATATGGGCTTGAAGTGGGAGTTCCCCGGAGGCAAGATAGAGCCTGAGGAAGACGTTGCCGGGTGTTTAAAAAGGGAGATCAAAGAAGAACTCGATTTGAACATAGAGGTGGGGCAGAAAATAACGGTAGTTGAACATCACTACCATGACAAAACTGTTATTTTGCACTGCCACTGGTGCCGCTATCTGAACGGTGACGCGAAAGCCCTGGCCTGCCAAAATTTTAAGTGGGTAAGATTAGATGAGTTGAAACAATATGATTTTGCTGACGCGGACCGGCCGGTGGTAAGGCTTTTAACGGAAGATCATTAAAAAGGCACTAGGTCGCCTGTCGGTGTGAAAAGCAATTCCTCGGGTGGTCCCAGCCTTTCTATTGAAGATGAACCGGCAATTTCCCTATATAAATTCTCCGAAACCAGCATTTCTGACAGGTGCAGGGTATTATGGATGCGGATGATTCTTGCCTCCGCAGGCTTTATAGCGCCAAGGCTTTTTAAAGCCGCCGCCAAGGCCTCCCGGTCGCTGGCAAGTGTCATCGGCACCATGGCCCGCTGGACAAAAGTGCTGGTAAGTGCGTTAAGATAGATGGAGTTTCGGTTCAGCTTGCCGGCCAGGCGCTCTGTGGTGAAATCGGCCAATCCGATGCCATAAGCGTTCCCGTGCGCCTCAGAAGCGCTGTCAAGGACAACTATTCTCTTGATCTTGGGACGGTCAGGCTCGGGGACGCCCTGGATTCTAAGACGTCCGATTACATTGGTATCCATGCCGGTACCGCTGAAATTTTTGCCGATCTGGTCAACAACCAGTATGTCAATGTTTTCTACCGGCAATCCTGGTAAAAAGCCGCGGGCTTCACACAGGAGGTCTCGCTCTGCGGCAAAAAAGTCCTCCGGCTCTACCGCCGCTAATTTCCTGGTCTGCTCGTACGCGTCTTCCAGGACAGCGATGCCCAGTACCACAGGGCAGGCGTCCATTACCAACTTCCCGCCCTCCGCCACTGCTCTAGAAAGCAGGTGCGGCTCACAGCGGTGCAGGGATGCCGCCCCGGCCGGGCCGCCCATGCCGACAGCCAGCATTTTAATCAGGCCGCTCTCATGATCCCCATGAAAAGAGGTATGCGGCTTGATCCTGTTTACCACAATAATAGCCTGGCAGTCAAGAGCTGCACGGTTTAAATAGACTTCTCCATAAAAAGCCCTGCCGATTTCCGTACAGTCGACCGAGCAGAGCAGTTCCGCGCCAATTGTTTCTTCGGTTATACCCAGAGAAGCTAGTAAGGACCTTTGTCCAGCGGGACTTCCGCCGCCATGGCTGCCCATGGCCGCAATAAGTACGGGCGTCGCGCCGAGCAGTCTAATATAAGCTGCAATTTCTCTGAGAATCAGGTCAATATTGCTGATCCCCCTGCTTCCCGCGGTGATGCCAACCCGCATGCCAGGGTTTAATTTATTTGATAGTTTTGATTCAAGCAGTAATTTATTGATTTCTTCTTTTAAGTTGGCTAAACTAAGGCTGGGAAATACTTGCCTTATTTTAATCATCCGCGGAAAATCCATTAGCTATTTGACCCGCCCGTCTTCATCTTTATTCTCGGAACCAAAAGACACACCCTGAACATTGACGTTCACCTGTAAAACCTTTAAACCGGTCATGCTTTCAACGGCACTTCTTACACTTTTTTGGACCTGATGTGCGACTTCCTGGATATGAGCGCCGTAATCCACGATAATAAATATGTCGATGGTTGCTTCTTTCTCGCCAACTTCAGCTTTTACCCCTTTGGACAGGTTTTTTCGCCCGAGTTTTTCGGCCAGGCCGCCGGCCAGTCCGCCGCTCATGCCGGCTACCCCGGCCACTTCAGAAGCTGCCAGGCCGGCTATGATTGTTACAACGTCCTCAGATATTTTTATGGCGCCCTGTTCTCCGGCATTGATAACCAAATCACTATCTTTTATTTCCATGACAACGCCTCCCAGATATTACTAATTAATTATAACACTCACAGGCAAGGGCTGTCCACAAAAGGATGGTAAAGAATAAAAGTCGAGAAAGGGAAAAGGCATAACTGGGTAGAATATCCTGGTAAGAAAATTTAAGAGTAGATAGGAGGTATATTCGTGTCTATTTATCGCACAATGCTGTTTGCTCCTGCCAATGACTTGCGCAAAGTCGGCAAAGCCCTGCTCCTTAACGCTGACGGGACAGTACTGGACCTGGAAGACGCGGTGGCTCTCAGCGAGAAAGCAAATGCCCGGAATGCTCTAAAGGAAGCCCTGGCACTGCCGCGTAAAGGTGATGTTTTTATCAGGGTCAACAGCGCACAAACAGATTTTATTCTGACTGATTTGCTGGCTGCGGTAACGGAAGGGGTGAAGGGGCTGGTCCTGGCCAAGTCCGAGTCGGCAGAGGAAATACGCCAGGTTGACTGGCTTATGGAAAAGATAGAGAAAGAGCGCGGCATACCCGCCGGCAGCATGGAATTGATTCCCTTTATTGAAAGCGCCAATGCGATAGTCAACGCTTATGCCATTGCCTCGGCCTGCCCCAGGGTCAGCAGGATGTTTTTCGGTGGGGTTGACTATGTCCTTGATATTGGCACCACTTTCTCCAAAGGCGGCGAAGAAATATTCCACGCCAGGTCTCAGCTGGTCGTGGCTTCACGGGCAGCAGGCATTGAGCCGCCAATTGACACGGTTTATCCTGATTTTAAGAATATCGAGGGACTGGTAGCGGATGCGAAGACGGTCCGGCAGATGGGATTCCAGGGCAAACTGGCCATCCACCCGGGACAAATTGAGCCTTTGAACGAGGTTTTCACACCGACTGCTGAAGAAATGGCCTGGGCGAAAAAGATTGTAGATGTATTTGACGAGCAGGAAGCCAGGGGGCAGGCGGTTTTTCAGGTTGACGGTAAAATGATCGAGTATCCGATTGCCAACCGTGCCAGGCGGATCATAGCCCTGGCGGAGCAGATTGCCCAAAAGAACGGCTAGGCCGGGATCCATGGTTTCAGTACTCTAAAAATGAATTTACAATAAAGATTTTGACATGATATTAGTAGTTGTTTCACTTTATCTGACAGCAACAGGAGGAAAGCTTCAAATATTCAATTACCCCGGAGGACACATCTATGCTGAAAAGCAAGGTCTTATTACCAAGTGACGGTTCTGATAACTCGTTAAAGGCTGCAGGCTACGCGGCCAGGCTGATGAAAACAAATGCGGATATGAAGCTGTCAGTACTGGTAGTGGTTCCTGAAAGCAGCGGCTTTGAGAAAATAGACCAGGCCATGGAAGATAAAGGTAGTGAGATCATGAAAAAAACAGCTGCTGTTTTCTCGGATGACGGCCTTAAAGTAGAGAAGTACATTGAAAAAGGCGACCCCGCCACAGTCATCATCCAGTATGCCGAGCGGGGCGGTTACGATCATATAATTATGGGCAGCAGGGGCGTTAGTGAATTACGGGGCGCTTCCATCGGGAGCGTCAGTCATAAAGTGATCCACCTGGCCAACTGCCGGGTGACGCTGGTAAAATAATATTAATCGGCAATTTTCCTGATATAGAGGACGACAAAAGGCAGGATCGCAAAAAACTCCTCCTTGCCAAATTCAATCAGCCAGATCATGTGATTTTTAAGCTTCAGCCAGGAAGGAGAAGGTCTTAAAAGTTCGTCCCTTAAAGCTATCAGGTTGATCCTCGCTTCTTTCTTTAGGGCGGGGTCTTTTATTTTTGCTATGATTTCATAGATGGCGTGGTCTAAAGGAGAAGCCTCGTGTGATTTCGATATTTCCTCGGAATAAACATCTATGTCTGCAGTTATGCCAAATTCGTTCGTTTCAACGGAAGATTCGGTTGTTTTCCCTTGGATTCGATTATTTAAATCTTTAATCAGGTTTTCCAGGTATTCCTTTTTACAGCTTAATATCTCTAAAAAGTCTTCTCTTCTCCGGTTTTCGGAGTAAGTGTCAAAAACTGAAAAACAGCCTTCCCGACCGGCCTGCTCAAAGCCATGCCGCTGCCTGGACTCATTCCCGTAAATCCGGTCAATGATTTTGGCCGTAAAGTTTTCCCAGAAAGAATATTCCAGCCCGTACGGGACTTTAGTGCTTATATTATCGATATCTTTTAACTGCATTTCAATCAGTTGTACAGCTGCTGCCAGATCTTCCATTTGCGGCAAAATACTCGCCTCCCCTAAAAATAATAGAGCAAAAGCGGCTTCTCACAGGGCTAATTGATTATTAAGCATTATAACATGTTTATCTTAAAGGTGAAAGGGGTTAAAAACAGGAGGTTTTCCCGGTTAAAGCAGGAAAACCTCCTTCGTAAACAGCTTTTTTTTAGAACAGCTTTTCACATCTCTGCTGAGCTTCCTTGAGCAGGGAGCCTGTTTTGTCACATAGATCCTTAAGCCTTTTCTTTTCCTGATGACCCTCAGCCGGCAGCTTATCCAGCTCTATACCCATGTCCATCATGCAGTTCTGGGCGTTTCTGATACAATTTTGAAGTTCAGCCTTGATTCCGGTATCAACCAACTGCAATCACCTCCAATTTATCGTTAAGAAAAGTATTCTGTTTCATGTGCATATTTATACCTGCTGTTGCCTCAACATTTTTAATTATATCTTTTTAGCCTCAAGAATAACCGGGCCTTTGACTTTTAAACTTAGCTTGTCACCCTTATTGATGTCACCGGCAACTTTTAGATTGGCCTGACCTGAATAAATGCCCACACCTGTACGCAAAGAAAGTGTGTAATGCGTGGGAAGTTTTTTAAGGTCGATACACGTTCCTGTAATTTCAATTACGGGAGTCGTGGCGGAAAATCTTAGAAAACGGTAACCAGCCAAAGTGGCAATAACCAGCAGAATTAAGTATCCGGATATTTTAAGGTTTTCATTGCCTAAAAAAGATCCGGTTACAGAAATGATCATTCCGGCAAGAACTGCTATACCAGCTAATTTTCCCATTAACAGCACCTCCGAGCCTTATCATTACTTATTTCTACAGTTAATAAATATTTCCTATTTTATATATCTTAATATTTATTTTCAATTTGCCAGCCGGCTTTACAGTCGGATAATTTGCAGCTATTATTGATACCGCCACGGGATGTTTGCGCGGAAAGTCAATTACCGTTATAATTGTTATAAATCTCTAATAGGGCAGGTCTTTTCTTGAAATCGTATCTAATAAAAACTTTCGGCTGTCAGATGAATGAGCATGACTCAGAAGTGCTGGCGGGAATACTTGAGACTTTAGGGTATACTCCAACCGGTGAAATGGAAAGGGCCGGCATCATTCTTTTAAACACGTGCTGTGTACGGGAAACCGCCGAGAATAAAGTATTTTCGCTGCTGGGAAGACTTCGCCGTCAAAAAATGGGAAACCCTGAGCTGATTATCGGAGTTTGTGGCTGTATGCCCCAGCAGGAACACATGGCCGCCAGGATCCGGCAGCTGTTCCCTTACGTTGATCTGGTTTTTGGCACTCACAACGTCCACCAGCTGCCTGAGCTGATTACCCGTGTTGAGGAAAGCAGGGAGGCAGTTACGGAGGTCTGGCCGGGCTCGCCTGTAATCAAGGAAGACCTGCCGGTAAGAAGGAAAGAAGGAGTCCGGGCCTGGTTAACCATTATGTACGGGTGTAATAACTTTTGCACCTATTGTATCGTCCCGTATGTCAGGGGAAGGGAGCGGAGCCGTAAACCGGAGGACATAGTGGCTGAGGCCGCCAGTCTTGCCGGACAGGGCTATAAAGAAATAATACTGCTCGGCCAGAATGTTAACTCTTACGGCAAGGATTCAGGCAGCGGTTTTGATTTCGCTGATCTGCTGAAAAAGCTGGAAGATGAAAGCGGCATTGAGCGAATAAGGTATATGACCTCTCACCCCAGGGATTTTAATGAAAAACTTATTAAAGTAATAGCTGCTTCCGCCAAGGTGTGTGAACATTTCCACCTGCCTGTCCAGGCCGGCAGCAATAAAATACTGAAAAAGATGGGCAGGGGCTATACCAGGGAGGCATATTTGAATCTAATTGCCGAAATCAAAGCCTTGGTCCCCCTGGCAACTGTAACTACAGATATTATGGTGGGTTTTCCAGGCGAAAGCCAGGAAGACTTTAATGATACAATGGACCTTGTGCGGCAGGCCCGCTTTGACAGCGCCTATACCTTTATCTATAACACCAGGCCCGGTACTCCGGCAGCAGGGATGGAGGGCCAGGTTTCCGAAGAGGAAAAAAAGGAGCGGATCCAGAATCTAATCAGGCTTCAAAACAGAATCAGCCTTGAAAGGAGTATTGAAGAGATAGGAAGGATACAGGAAGTACTGGTTGAAGGTGAAAGTAAAAAGGGCAAAGGACTTCAGTTTGGCAGAAACAGAGGCAACAAAATGGTCCTTTTCCCATCTGCCGAAGATCTTACCGGCAAGACCATCAAGGTGAGAATTACAGCTGCACAAATAGCCCATCTGGCTGGTGAGATAGTGTAAAACTAATAGAAATAATAAAGATAAAACAAATAGACAGGATTAACAGGATTTGATAAGATTAACAGGATTTAAAGAAAACTTTGCAAAAGTCTTACAAGGCAACCTTAAAAGATATATATGAGTAATAAAATAAAAATCATTTATTTAATAATAAAATCCTGTTAATCCTGTTTAATCTTGTAAATCCTGTCCAATGTTTTAGTTCTTATTTTTTGCGTTTAAGGAATACTCATTAATAAAAAATATGGAGGTTGGGAAATGTCAATATTGGATAAAGCAAGAGAACTCGGAGCCGAACTTGCTGTCTCGAAAGAACTAATCAACTTTAGAGAAGCAGAGGAAATGATGTTGAAGGATCCTCACGCATACGATGTTGTTAAAGCCTTCAATGAAAAACAGCAGTCTTTTCAGGTGATCCTGTCTCAGGGTATAGCGTTGACGGACGGGCAGAAAAAAGAACTTGAGGATCTTGAGTCAAAAATGCTTGATAATCCTTATGTTTATAATTTTATCAAAGCACAGCAGGAATTTTTTAAATTGCTGGAAACTGTCAACAATATTCTTGACGAAGCTATTGGCATGAACCAGCAAGGGTGCGAGTGTGACGATGACAGCTGCGGCTGCGGCGGCGGAAGCTGCAGCTGTTAAAAATCAGATCCTTCGATTATTGCTAAACTTAAAGCCCAAGAACACCCTGAGGTTAGCCAGGGTTTTCTTGCTTTTGGTTTATGATCCCATATGCTATAATGTTCACCAGGAGGGATACCGGTGAGTTTTACACCAATGATCAGGCAGTATCTTGAGATAAAGGGACAATATCCGGATGCCATCCTTTTTTTTCGCCTGGGAGATTTCTATGAAATGTTTTTCGACGACGCCTCCGTCGCTGCGAGGGAACTTGAGATAACTCTTACCGGAAGGGATGGAGGAAGTTCGGAGCGAGTGCCCATGTGCGGCGTGCCATATCATGCCGTAGACGGTTATATAGCGAAGCTGATCGGAAAGGGCTACCGGGTGGCTATCTGCGACCAGGTTGAGGACCCTGCGGAGGCTAAGGGCATAGTAAGGCGGGAAGTTACCAGGGTCATTACGCCCGGCACCATTATGGAAGGGCAGCTGCTGGAGGAAAAGAAAAATAACTTTCTGGCATGTGTGGCTCAGGATGAAAATGGGTACGGCCTGGCGGTAACAGATATAACCACCGGGAGTTTCATGGTTTGTTCCTTCTCCGGCGCCAGGGCTTATCACGATGTTATGGAAGAGATCGCCAGGATCATGCCCGCAGAGGTGATCGTGCCCTTTACAGAGGAAGAAGAAAACGGCCAGGGAATTTTCCACTGGACAGGTCCGCTTGCCGATGAGTTGAGACTGATGGGGCCTGTTGTCAGCGGTTACTCAAATAAAGCATTTTCCCGGGCGCAAGCTGTGCGCGCTCTGGAAGCGCAGTTTGGCGAAAATTCTTTTTTGAATTTGGAAACAGTCAGCCCCGGCCTTGCCGTTACCGCTGCCGGCGCACTGGTCAGTTTTTTAAAGGACACTCAAAAAAGGGACCTTGCACATCTTAATGAAATTCAATTTTACCAGCCGGGAAAATATATGCTGCTAGACCTAACAGCCAGGCGCAACCTGGAATTAACCCGCTCTATGTCAGACAACACAAAAAAGTTCACCCTGCTTTCCGTACTTGATTATACTGTTACTTCAATGGGCGGCAGGCTGCTCAGAAACTGGATCGAGCAGCCGTTGTTAATAAAAGAAGATGTTATAGAACGCCTGGACGCGGTTGAAGAGCTGGTTGGCAGTACCTTATCCCGCCAGGATTATAAAAACGTGCTGAAAAACATATATGACCTGGAGCGGTTAGCAGGCAAGATTTCTTTTGGCACGGTTAATCCCCGTGATTTAATCGCCCTGCGTAAATCTCTTGCCCAGCTCAGCCCTTTGAAGAAGCTTTTAAGCCAGTCAACAGCCGCTATCTTAAAAAGAATCAGTGATGATATAGATCCGATGGAGGATATTAAGGAACTTCTAGATAATGCCATCGCTGATGAACCGCCCCTTTCCACGAGGGACGGAGGTATAATAAAAAAGGGATATAATTCAGAAGTTGACAGCCTGCGCTCAGTGAAACTGGAAGCCAGGTCAATGCTGGCGGGTTTGGAAGAGAGGGAGCGCAGCCGCACCGGCATTAAGTCTCTCAAAGTCGGTTATAACAGAGTTTTTGGCTATTACCTGGAAGTGACCAAGTCATATCTAAGTATGGTGCCGGATGATTACAGGCGCAGGCAGACCCTGGCCAACGCCGAAAGGTACATAACTCCCGAGCTGAAAGAGTACGAGGACAACATTTTAGGCGCGGAAGAGCGCCTGCTGCGGTTGGAAAACAGGTTGTTCAATCAAATCAGAGACCAGCTGCTGGCGCAAATCCGGCGCATTCAGAGTACAGCTCAGGCCGTAGCCGGGGCAGACACGCTCTATTCCCTGGCGGAGGCCTCGGCGGCCGGCCGGTACGTCAGGCCTGAAATAAACAATAATGGACGCTTGCTGATCAGGGACGGGCGCCATCCTGTTCTGGAAAAAGCGCTTGGCCCCGGGCTTTTTGTGCCCAATGATACAGAGATGGATAATGAGCAAAACCGCCTGGCGTTGATAACCGGACCAAATATGGCGGGCAAGAGCACGTATATGCGGCAGGTTGCCTTAATTGTTTTAATGGCGCAGCTGGGCTGCTTCGTGCCCGCCTCAGAAGCTAAAATAGATTTGGTTGACCGCATATTCACCAGGATCGGGGCGTCTGACGACATTGCCGGAGGACAAAGCACATTCATGGTGGAAATGAACGAGTGCCGCTCAATAGTTGCCTCAGCCACCGCCAGAAGCTTGATCATTTTAGACGAGGTGGGACGCGGGACCAGCACCTATGACGGCATAAGCATAGCCAGAGCCCTGGCTGAATACATACACTTGAGAATTGGCGCGAAAACGCTTTTTTCCACCCATTATCTTGAACTAACCGATCTCGACAGTATACCGGGGATTGTAAATCTGAACGTCGCTGTTAAAGAGCAGGGTGAAAATATTATTTTTTTAAGGAAGGTGATTAACGGGCGGGCGGACCGCAGCTACGGCATTCATGTGGCCAAGCTGGCCGGCCTGCCATTGGAAATTATCAGCCGTGCCACGGAAATATTAAAGGGTTTGGAAACTGCGCGGCAATCAAATGAGCTGGCCGCCGCTGCCCTTGAGGAAAAATCTTTTTCGCACGACAGTATTGAAAACCCGGTTATAGAAGAGATTCGCCAGCTTGATATTCTAGGCATGACACCACTGGAAGCAATCAGCAAACTTTATGAACTGCAAAAAAAGATAGATAAAAAAATATTTAACAATCTGATGGCCTAAGGGGGCTGCTCTATGTATGTGGGTGTAGACGTGGGGGGCACGTATACAGACGCTGTTCTTCTGAAAAACAACAGGGTTCGTGCCATGGCTAAAATTCCAACCAGGGAGAACCTGTTAAGTTCCCTCCTGGAATCGATCGATACGATCTTGAAAGATGCTGACAAAAAGGAAATAAAAAGAATTGTTTTTAGTACCACTATCATTACCAACATGATTGCCGGGCATAAATATGACCAGGTTGAATTGCTGCTCATCCCTGGCCCCGGCCTCACGCACGATTACTATAAAATAAAACCATATGTACATATAATATCCGGAGCTGTTGATTACCGCGGCAGGGTGACTGCGCGTTTAGACAAACAGGAAATCGACGCGGCGCTTTCAAAAATCGCCGCCGGCGGCTGTAATAAAGTCGGCGTGATTGGCAAGTTTTCTCCCCGCAACACTTCCCAGGAAAAACGGGTGGAGGCTATCATTAAAGAAAAATATCCGGATTGGCAGGTGGAACTTGGGTCGCGCGTAGGAGGAAAGCTAAATTTCCCCAGGCGTGCTGAGACAACATATCTGACCTGTGCCACCCGCCAGCCGTACCGTGCGTTCCTGGACTCCGTCCAGCAAGCTCTGGCTGAACGGGAAATAAATGCAGACGTTTTTATCCTGAAAGCGGATGGAGGGACGCTGCCCTTAAAAGGTTCCGAGGAATTGCCTGTTGAAACTATTTTCTCAGGCCCCGCGGCCAGCACACTGGGGGTCCAGGCCTTGACACCGCCTGGTGAAACATCGGTGGTAGTTGATATTGGAGGGACCACTACCGACCTGGCCTTAATATTAAGCGGCAAACCGCTTCTTTCTGCAAAGGGCGCCAGGGTCAGGGATCAGTTGACCCAGGTTCGCGCTCTGGCTGTTAAATCAGTGCCGGTCGGTGGGGACAGTGTCCTGGAGTTGGATGGCAATAAGATCATAATTCGCTCTGAAAGACAGGGCCAGGCCTATTGCCTGGGAGGTCCGGTCCCGACCCCGACAGACGCCCTGCGCGTCCTCGGTCTGACCTCGCTGGGTGACCAGGACAGAGCTGCCGAAGCTATGGGCATTTTGGGCAAAGCACTGGGGCGGGAGATCAAAGACATTGCTGCCAGAGTGATAGACCAGGTTGTTGAAAATATTTCGGCCGAAATAGAGAAGATGTTTTGGGAATGGGAGCAAGAGCCTGCTTACAGGGTGTGGGAGGTTCTGCACAAGCACAAAGAGAAGCCGCGACTTGTAGTTGGCGTTGGCGGTGGGGCTGCCGGTTTTGTAAACAAGGTGGCTGACAGGCTTGGCTGTTCCCCCTATATCCCGCAGTACGCCGCGGTAGCCAACGCAATCGGGGCGGCGGTTGCCAGGCCGACGATGCAGGTAAGCCTGAGGGCTGATACTGAGCAGGGCTATTATATTATCCAGGAAGAAGGACAGCAGGAAAAAATAAAGGACAGAAATTTCAACGAACGGATGGCGCTGGATTTGGCCAAGGAAAGCTTGATCAAAAGAGCAGCCAAATACGGGCTGGAAGTGGATCCGGATGAAATAGAGGTTGCCAGCCAGGAGGTCTTCAACATGATCAGGGATTGGCATACCAGCGGCAGGTTGTTTGATGTGACGGTGCAAACCCCCCGGGGTATTACAGGCAGAGTCGGGGACGGGGGTGATATTGATGTCTAAGTTATTGCCAAAAAAGACCGGGTTGATTTTCTTTCCTGCTTTTGACTGGGCCATATCGCCAACCCACCCGGAAAGGGAAGAGCGTCTTCTCTATACCAGGGACCAGATTTTTGAAGAAGGGATTATGGATTTGCCTCAGATTGAGGAATACTCTCCGTCTCTGGCCTTAATTCACGACTTGGCCAGGACTCATTTCTGTGTGCCCAGAGTCGAAGACCAAATCACGGAGGCGCACCTGATTGCGGCAGGTGCGGCAATCCTGCTGGCAGACAAAATAGTACAAGGGGAGATTAAGAACGGCTTTGCCCTGGTAAGGCCGCCGGGGCACCACGCCATGCGGGTAGTGCACGGCAACCGCGGTTTCTGCAATATTAACAATGAAGCAATAATGGTTGAATACCTGCGCGCACGGCATAAAATTAAACGAATTGCGATTATAGACACAGATGTCCACCACGGCGACGGCACCCAGGATATTTTCTGGCACGACCCGGACGTCTTGTTTATATCTTTTCACCAGGACGGGCGGACTTTGTATCCCGGGACAGGCTTTACGTACGAGTTGGGGGGTCCCAGGGCTTACGCCCGCACCATTAATATCCCGCTGCCGCCGGGCACTACCGATGACAGCCTGCTTTATGTGGTGGACAATCTGATCCTGCCGGTGTTAGCAGATTTTAAACCCGATTTCATAGTTAACTCTGCGGGACAGGATAACCATTACACCGATCCGCTGGGCAGCATGCGCATTACCGCCCAGGGATACGCTAAACTGACTGAAAAGCTGCGCCCGGACCTCGCTGTTCTTGAGGGCGGGTATGCTATCGAGACCGCGCTGCCTTATGTTAATATGTCAATTATCTTGGCCTTGGCCGGCCTGGATTACTCAGGTGTGAAGGAGCCTGACTACTTGCCCGGGCGCTTCAAAGAAACTCCCGAACACAAGGATCAGGTGCGCCGGATAGTGCAAGAGCTCAGGCAGCGCTGGGAGACGCGGGATAATGCGCCAATTGAAAAAAGGGATGTTAACGGCAACTACTACCAGAGGAAAAAGCACATATTCTACGACACGGATTATATTGAAGAAAACCAGCTGGAGAAGCTGAGACTTTGCGATTGTTGCCCGGGGTATTTAATTATTGACACTAAGGCAAATCTGGGCTTCAACAGGCCGGCAACTGCTCTGTGTATCTCCGTGCCGGCTGCCGCTTGCCCCAAATGCCGGGCTGAAGCGGGGGATGTATTCCAGCAGTCGAAAAAAACATCTCAGTATCGCAATGTTTACCTCCAGGATAAACACTCCGATACTTTTTATGGCTATGATTGTGAAAAATCCAGGGAATGGCTGACAGAGGGCCGTTGAGGTAAGGTATTGGCGAAGATAATTTTACTGGATGAAATGACCATTAACCAGATTGCCGCCGGAGAGGTTGTTGAGCGACCTGTTTCAGTGGTTAAGGAACTGGTTGAAAATTCACTGGATGCGGGCGCGGGCAGGATCATTACAGATCTTGAGGAGGGCGGCCTGTCGTCTGTAACAGTGGCGGATGATGGCTGCGGCATGAACGAGGAGGACCTGCTGCTTGCCTTTGAGCGGCACGCCACCAGTAAGATCAGCGTTGTGTCCGACCTGAGCCGGATTGGCACACTGGGCTTCAGAGGTGAAGCCATCCCGAGCATTGCCGCGGTATCAAGGATGTCCTTCACGACCAGAGTGGCTCAAGCCATAAACGGCGCCAGAGCAGAGGCAGCTGGCGGGTCTCTGCTCACTGTAGTTCCGGTGGGGTGCCCGCCTGGCTCAACAGTAGTTGTAAAAGATCTGTTCTTTAACACTCCGGTTAGAAAAAAAACCATGAAAAGCCCTTCTATGGAAGGCTCGCTTTGTGGTGAAATAATTACAAGACTGGCTCTGACCAGGCCGGAAGTAAGTTTTGAGCTTAGAAACAATGGCAGGAGAGTATTTTATTCAAACGGTTCGGGTAGATTGTTAGATGCTTTAATATCAGTTTACGGAGCGGAGCAAGCCAGGGAGATGATCCTGGTGGATGCCGCAGCAGGCGGAATGGTATTAAAAGGCTTTACCTCCAAACCTGCGTTAAGCCGCAGCAGCCGCAGCCATATAACCACTATCATCAACGGGCGGTATGTGCAGTGTGCGGCGATAAGAGGAGCTGTTGAAGAAGCCTACCGGACCATACTGCCGCGTGGAAGAAGTCCTGTGGCTGTATTGGAAATGACCCTCGCGCCTGAACTGATCGATGTGAATGTCCACCCGGCTAAACTGGAGGTGCGTCTTTTAGAAGAAAAGGAAGCAGCCGAACTGGTTATCCGGACGCTTAAAGAAGCGCTCCGTGTCAGGACTGCCATTCCTTCATTAAAGATTAGCCAGACCCTGTCAGGCAGCCGCAAAGATAAAAGAAATTTCATGACGGCGCCAGTGTTAAAAACGGATGATGAAAATAAACAGCAAGAATTTAATTTAGTAAAAAAAGAGGAAACAGACCTGTCCTTAGATGAGGAAACGATCTCTCGGGCTAGCGGGTTTGAGCCTTTTGCAGCCGGCTTTGACGGCATTGCGGAAGCTGAAGAAAAAATTGACTATGCCGGCAGGCAAAATAAGATGCCTGTTTTAAATGTACTTGCCTGGCTTAAGCCAACTTATATCCTGGCCGGGGGGGAAGACGGGCTTTACCTGATTGACCAGCATGCCGCTCATGAGAGAATTCTCTATGAGGAATGTCTCGCACGTAAAATAGAAAATCCGGTCCAATGCCTGCTGCTGCCGGTTACACTGGAATTGGATTACAGGGAAATGGCGATTTTAAGTGAGAGGATAATTTGGTTTAATGAGGCAGGTTTTTTAATAGAACATTTTGGCGGCAATACCTTTCTTTTGCGAGGCGTACCGCCGCATTTTCCGGAAGGTCAGGCCAGGGAGTTCCTCTTAGATATGCTGGATTATTTCAGGGAAAGAGGTCCGGGTGCTGCACGGGCGGAATTCTTCAACCATCTTGCCTCAGCTATTGCCTGCAGGAATGCGGTAAAGGCCGGCGAAAGACTATCGCAGTCATCAATGGAAGCGCTGCTGGACAGGCTGGCCGGGACAGAGAATCCCTTCACTTGCCCGCACGGCAGGCCAACCATGATCTGCTTGTCATTCGAGGACTTGGAGAAAAGGTTTAAGCGTTCTTAAACAAAAATATTGACTACTTTAAGCAGATTTTGATTAACCGGGCACGAGGAGTAAAAATCTTGGGAGAGACCTTTCCCCGCAAGACTGTATCCTGTTTAAGCTTTATAGTCACTACTTCACATCGCCCGACATGCGTCCAAACAGAAGCGGCAAAACAGCTTGCGTCAGAGTTTAAAGTGTCTTTTGCTGAAAGATCTGATTTGTCAGTTAAGGATATAACCGAAAAATTCGGCGTCGATGGTTTACTGGTTGTGTCAGCCCAGAGGACATCCTTTATTTGCGGAGGCCAGGAGTTCTTTTTCCACCCGGGCTTGGCCAGGCTGCGTATAAAGGAGCTAAAAAATGGGAAGGCTGACCAAATGATTAAGGCTATGTCCCTTATGCCCGGGGAGTCTGTATTGGACTGCACACTAGGACCCGGGGCTGACGCCATAGTGGCCAGCTATGTCAGCGGTCCCAATGGCAGGGTTACAGGACTGGAAGCTTCACCTATAATTTCTGTACTGGTGGGGTCAGGTCTTTCGACATATCCTGAAGAAGAAGATATCACTGCGGCTATGCGCCGGATTAATGTGATTAACACTGATTACAGGACATATTTAAGCAGTTTGGAGCCGTGCAGCTATGACATTATATATTTTGACCCGATGTTTCGCGCTCCGCGTCATAAATCACCCGCGATGAACTCGGTCCGCCTCCTTGCCGACCCTGCGCCGGTGGAAAAGGAAACAATTAATTTGGCACTGCGCGCGGCGGCAAAGAGAGTGGTTTTGAAAGAAAGACGCGGCAGCGCTGAATTTGAACGTCTGGGGTTTAAGCATGTTGTTGGAGGCAATTACGCGCCCGTAGCCTATGGAGTCATGGAAAGGCAAGGGGTGTTGGATTGAAAGGGACGATGCAGGAGAATTTACCGCTGGTGGTTATTACCGGACCTACCGCCACAGGGAAAAGTGATATAGGTGTAAAAGCAGCCGCTATTGTAGGAGGGGAAATTATTTCCGCTGACTCCATGCTGGTCTACCGGGGTATGGACATCGGCACGGCCAAACCCTCCGCTGAGCAGATGGGCGGTATTACCCATCATCTTATTGATATTGTTGAACCTGACGAGGAGTATAATGTCTCTTTATTTCAGCAGCAGGCCAGGAGCATCATAAAGGATATTATAAGCAGGAATAAAATCCCTTTTATGGTAGGCGGCACAGGGCTTTATATAAGATCTGTAATAGATGATTATGATTTCAGTGACACTGGAGGGGACGAATCTTACAGGAAAGCCCTGCAAAATGTGGTGGTTGAGCGCGGACCTGAGTCTCTCTACAAACAGCTGTCCGAAATCGACCCGCTGACGGCCAAAAAACTGCATCCAAGAGATGTGAGACGAATAATCAGGGCACTAGAAGTACACAAACATACTGGCAGGCCAATCTCAAGTTATCATACACTTGACCGGCCGGGTCAACCTCTCTATAACTTGCTGATGTTTGGCCTGACTATGGAAAGGGAGGCATTGTACAAAAGAATAGAACAGAGGGTTGATCTTATGCTGGCTGCCGGCCTGGTGGAAGAGGTGGCAAGGTTGTTAAGAATGGGTTTTTCAACTGAACTAAGTTCCATGCGCGGCCTTGGTTATAAAGAAATCGCAGCATACCTGACCGGAGCGATGAGCCTTGATCAGGCGGTTGATGTTTTAAAAAGAAACACCAGAAGATTTGCTAAAAGACAATTGACCTGGTTTCGGAGGGATAACAGAATAAGGTGGCTTTCTGTTGACCAGCCCGGCAGTCAGGAATTTATCGTGCAAGAAATTACCAGAACGGTAGCAGGAGTATCTAAAGGTTTGTAGAAAATATAAAGAACAACATTCCAACGGAGGGAGGCCAAGTTATGACAAAACCTCAGATTAATCTACAGGACGCTTTTTTAAACCAGGTCAGGAAAGAAAATATTCCGGTAACCATTTTCCTTGTCAATGGTTTTCAGTTAAAAGGAATGGTTAAAGGTTTTGATAATTTTACAGTAATTTTAGAAAGCGACGGCAAGCAGTTAATGGTTTACAAACATGCGATTTCAACGATCAGCCCGCTTAAACCTGTCAGCACCGTTTTTTCGGAAACGAAGGGCTCCTAACTCATCGGACAGCCCCTCCCATTGAGGGGCTTTACTTTTTGGTCGTAAAAACTCACCGCAGACGTATAATGGTAATGATTGATGCATTAGACGGGGTGAGGGCGGCTTATGAGAGTAAAGATATGGAACAGCCAGGAGAATATAAAGAACACTGATATAAAGGCAGAGACCAGCTGGAAAACACAGGCGGCCCAACTAAATCTCAAAATTGCACGCAGCGGGGATGAACCAAACTCACTTAAGAACGCCAGGGAAATATTGTTGGAGTTGAATGCCCTGGTCGGCCTGCGCAGCGTGAAGAGGTTGATAGAAGAGATCTACTCTTACGTGGAAATCCAAAAAAAAAGGCAGAAAGAAAAGCTTGTCTCTGAACCGCTGGGCCTGCATATGATTTTTAAAGGAAACCCGGGCACAGGCAAAACGACAGTTGCCAGAATATCAGGCAGGCTTTTTAAAGAAGTTGGAGTACTCCCCAAAGGGCACCTGGTTGAGGTTGAGCGAGCAGACCTGGTGGGTGAGTTTATTGGGCATACGGCCCAAAAGACCAGAGAGCAGGTAAAAAGGGCACTGGGCGGCATACTTTTTATTGATGAGGCCTATTCCCTGGCCAGGGGAGGCGAGAAGGACTTCGGCAAGGAAGCCATAGACGCCCTGGTAAAAGGCATGGAGGACCACAGGGACAATCTGATTTTGATCCTAGCGGGCTACCAGGATGAAATGGACTGGTTTATAGAGACAAACCCCGGCTTGCGGTCACGCTTTCCCATACACATTTATTTCCCTGATTTCAGCAACGATGAATTGCTGGCAATAGCCGATCTGATGCTGCAGCAGAGACAGTATTTTCTTTCCAACGGCGCCAGGGAAGAATTCAGGTTTATTATTGAAAGGGAACATAAAAGGCATGAGCACAGCGGCAACGCCAGGTTGGTGCGTAATCTGATTGAAAGGGCGATCAGGCGCCAGGCGGTAAGACTCCTGCAGAAAAATTGTGATCTCAGCCGGGACGATCTAATGGTTATACATAAAGAAGATTTAACAGGCGCCATAGATCTGATTTAAACACCAAGTTAATGAAGGAGATACTTGCACATATATGATAACCGACTTAGATAAACTATCTGAAGAGGTGGAAAAAGAAGTACAGGAAGTATACCGGGCTGTCGATGCCGCTGCAATGCACAACCACAAAAAAGTACTGGCCGCATTTCAAAAGACCAGGGTCAGCGACTATCACCTAAAAGGAGCAACCGGTTATGGTTATGGAGACAGGGGCAGGGAGGCTCTTGAGCAAACGTACGCGGAAGTTTTCAGGTCCGAGGCCGCCCTAGTGCGCAGTCAGATTGTGTCTGGGACCCATGCCATAGCTTTATGTCTTTACGGGGTCCTGCGGCCAGGAGATGAAATCCTGGCGGTACAGGGGGAGCCTTACGACACCCTTGGCGAGATGATCGGAATCCGTGGGAATGCCCCTGGCTCGCTTAAAGAACTTGGCGTAACTTATAAACAGGTGGAATTATTAAATGAAGGCGGCTTAGACTACGAAGGAATTAGACAAGCCCTGAACGTCAGGACCAAAATGATTATGCTGCAGCGCTCCCGCGGCTACAGCCGGCAGCCGTCTCTGGGAATCAGCGCTATAAAGCAAATTATAGGGTTTGTCAGGAACCTTAAACCTGAAACTGTCATTTTTGTAGACAACTGCTACGGTGAGTTTGTTGAGACGGAGGAGCCGGTAGAAGCCGGTGCTGACCTGGTTGCAGGCTCTCTGATTAAAAACCCGGGCGGGGGATTGGCGCCAACTGGGGGATATGTGGCCGGAAGGACAAAATATGTCGAAATGGCCGCCAACAGGTGGAGCGCCCCAGGTATAGGAGCCGAAGTGGGGCCTTCCGGCGAGCATCAAAGGACACTTTTTCAGGGTTTGTTTCTCGCGCCGCATATTGTGGCGGAAGCGCTTAAAGGTGCTGTTTTCGCTGCGAGATTGTTTGAAAGGCTGGGATACAAAGTCTCTCCCGAGTATAATGCGCGGCGGCATGATATCGTACAGGCTATTGAACTCGGCACACCTGAAAAGATGCTTGCTTTTTGCCGGGGTATCCAGGGGGCCTCGCCGGTGGACTCACATGTGCGCCCGGAGGCGAATGAAATGCCTGGTTACGCTGAACCTGTAGTTATGGCGGCGGGTACATTTGTTCAGGGGGCTTCTTTGGAGTTAAGCGCTGACGGTCCGTTAAGACCGCCATATACTGTTTACCTGCAGGGGGGACTTTCAAAAGAGTATGTAAGATTGGCGGTTATGGCCGCAGCCCGTGAAGTGCTGAAAATGTAAAAATAACAAAAAAATAAAAATTTCAGAAGGTTTTGAAGTTTTTTTGGCGAAAAACTAAATAGAACCATTAACTGGTGGTGTTTTGATGAATTTCAAGCAGTTGGAGGCATTTATCTGGGTAGCTGAGCTGCAAAGCTTTACCAGGGCTGCCCGTCAGCTTTTTATGAGCCAGCCTGCTGTCAGTTTTCAGATCAAAGCACTGGAGGAAGACCTGCAGGTAGCATTGTTTCAGCGTGGAGATAAAAAAGTAATGCTCACCGAAGCGGGCCGTCTATTATATCCTGAAGCAAAACAGATGATCAGGCATTATAACAGAATCAAAGCAGGGCTGGATGACCTCAAAGGGCTGAAAACCGGGCATCTTGTGGTAGGCGCCAGCACTATCCCGGGTGAATATCTGCTGCCCCTGATGATTGGTGGTTTTAAAGAAAAGTTTCCAGGCATCCAGGTGATTTTGAAGGTTGCGGGCAGTGGTCAGGTCAGCCGGTGGATCAGGGAAAGAGAGATTGATCTTGGTATTACCGGAACAACCATGGAAGGTGAAGGTATTGAATGCCAACCATGGCTGTTGGATCATTTGATATTAATCGTCAATCCCTCGCATCCATGGTCAAAACAAAGCGAGGTCACTCTTAATGACCTGAAGGATGAATCAATGATCCTCCGCGAACAGGGTTCAGGCACCAGAAGATCGTTGGAGCAGAGACTCGCTGAAAAAGGTGTGATCCTGGATAAGATCCCGCATACAATGGAATTGGGAAGTACCAGGGCCGTTATCACCGCAGTTGAAGCAAACCTGGGTGTGAGCATTGTTTCAAAATATGCGGTTAAAGAAGCTTTGGAACTGGGACGGGTTAAAGAGGTTAAATTAAGCGGTGTTGATTTAAGCAGGTACCTATACCAGATTAGGCATACCCAGGGTATAGGCGGGTATGCTATTGAGGCATTTATCACTTTTGTCAACGATGCGGAGAATCGCCAGCTTTATTTGAAGGTTTAGCATAAAAAACAACTTAGTGCCATAAAAAGAGTGCCTTTATAATGCTTAAGATTAATCCAAAATATTATAATTTAAGTACCAAGATAGCCGTTCTTTCATTTGGATCGGTTTTTCTTTCTATTATCATAGGTGTTTTTGTGGTAGTTGAAAGAATGTCCGATTCCTTGGAAAAAGAAATGGGCATGAGAGCGATGGCCATTGCCAGGACACTGGCCCAGTTTGAAGAAATCCAAAAAAACGTGGGTAATCCGGGCGGCCAGAATATTATTCAGCCAATCGTGGAACGTACCCGCCTGGCTACCGGTGTTGAATACGTGGTGGTGGTTGACATGGAAGGCACCCGGTATTCACATCCGGTTGAAGACAGGATTGGCAAAAAATTTACCGACACAGATCTCAGCCCGGCCCTGGCAAATAATGAATACATATCAAAGGCGCAAGGTGTTTTAGGCCCGTCAGTGCGCGCGTTTGTGCCAATAAAAGTAGATGAAGGCACCCGCCAGGTCGGCGTGGTCATTGTCGGCGTACTGACACCAACAAAGTTAAGTCTTCTTAAATACATTCAGGCACAGCTGTACTACTCACTGGGCATAGGTATGATCATAGGTCTGTTAGGCTCTTTTTACCTGGCTAAAAAAATTAAAAGCGCCATGTTTAACATGGAGCCGGAGGAAATTGCCAGGCTCCTGGAAGAGCGTGTGGCAATCTTTCAAGCTATCAGCGAGGGTATGATCGCCATTGACGCCAAGAGCAGGATTACTATAGCAAACAGTGAGGCAATGCGCATAATCGGCAAGAACGAGGATGAAATAATAGGAAGTTATATCGGTGATGTTATCCCAGGCACACGCATGCCGGAGGTTTTGAGTACCGGGCAGGCTCATTTAAACAGCGAAATGATCATTAATAATACTGTGGTTCTGGCTAACCGGGTGCCGATAAGATTTGAAGGTTATATCATCGGGGCGGTTGCAACCTTTCATGCTAAAACTGAGGCCAACAGGCTGGCTGAGGAGCTGACAGGAGTCAAATCATTTATTGAAGCTTTGCGCGTGCAAAATCATGAATATATGAATAAGCTCCACACTATAGCCGGCTTGATTCAGCTTGACAAAAGCCAGCAGGCTCTTGATTATATATTTGATATTACTGAAGAACAGCAAGAAATAACGAGGATCGTGTCAAAGAACATATTTGACCACAGTATAGCCGGGCTGCTTCTAGGTAAATACGCCAGAGCCAAAGAGCTAAGGATTAACATGGTTATTGACCGGCAATCCAGTTTATCCGGATTGCCGCCGTGTTTGGAAACAGGCGATATGGTAGCTGTCATCGGCAACTTGATCGAAAATGCCTTTGACGCTGTCCGTGAAGAAAAACAGGAAAGAAGAAAAATATACTTTGCAATTTTTGATAATATAAATAATTTGGTCATTATGGTACGTGACTGGGGAGCAGGTATTCCATTAGAAAAGAGAGAAACAATATTTCAACAGGGGTTCACTACCAAAGGCTCGATGAACCGCGGTATTGGACTTTACCTGGTCAAACGGTATGTTGAATTGGCCGGTGGGAGTATAACCGTCAATAACATGGAAGAAGGCGGCGCTGAATTTACTGTTATTATGCCCAAAGATGAATACCGGGAGGCGGAAGGATAGTTGTCCCAGATAGAAGTTTTAATTATTGAAGACGACCCCATGGTTGTTGAAGTAAACAGGAGTTTTGTGGACGCCGTGCCGGGCTTCAGGGTGGCGGGAGTAGCCCGCACCGGGCGGGAGGCTGTTGAACTGGTCAAGTCCCTAAAACCGGACCTGGTTCTGCTTGATATCTACCTGCCGGATATAGACGGCGTTGCCGCGCTGCAAGAAATCAGGCGCCTTGACCTGCCTACCGATGTGATAGCGGTTACCGCAGCCCAGGATGCTAAAACCATCCAAAATGTTTTTCGTTACGGCGCTATAGACTATATAATTAAACCTTTTAAGTTTGCGCGCATTAAAGCGGCGCTGACAAGTTATGCCACCATGCACAACCGCTTTAAACACCAGACTATGATGAATCAGTCAGAAGTCGACAACATAACCAAGGGCAGGGGGCAGCAATTTGATGAGGAAATACCAAAACGTCTTAATGAGTTAACCTTAAAACAGATCTACCTTTTTCTTTTAAAGGAGGGGAAATCATTATCCGCCGAGGAAGTGGCTGAAGGTGTCGGCCTGGCCAGGGTAACCGCCAGAAGGTATCTTGATTTTCTTGAGAAATCAGGCAGGATTGTTCTCGGTATGCAGTATGGATCGATTGGGCGCCCAATTAACCGCTACCGGGTAAAAGAATAAGAGGTAATTATCAATGAAAACCAAGATTACCGTAATCCTGTGCTTATGTCTATTTTTCATTTTGACACCAGGGTGCGGCGAAAGAGTTGTTGATAAGGAACAGGTCAGCCCTGATGAGAAAATTGTCATCAAGTTTTCTCATGTAGTAGCTGAGAACACACCCAAGGGCCTCGCCGCAGAGCGTTATGCGGCACTGGTCAAAGAGCGCACCCGCGGCAGGGTGGAGGTTCAGGTTTTCCCCAATTCCACCCTCTATAAAGACGGCGAAGAGATACAGGCGCTGCAGTCCGGCGCTGTTCAGATGATCGCTCCCGCTACTTCCAAGCTGGCTGGAGAATTCCCACAATGGCAGATTTTCGATCTGCCATATGTTTTCATGAATGAGGAGAAAGTTCACGAAGCAATGAACGGTTATATCGGCGTTAAACTGTACGGGGGATTGAGACAGAATAATATTCAGTCTCTTGCCTTTTGGGACAGCGGTTTTAAATTGATTACCAACAGCCGGAAACCTATCATATACCCGCAGGATTTTAATGACTTGTCTTTCAGGGTAATGATCAACAGTAAGGTCCTGAAAAAGCAATTTGAGAAATTGGGGGCAACACCAGTTGAAGGATCTTTCGACGATCTTTACCGTGCTCTTGAAACAAGGGCTTTCGACGGTGAGGAGAACACCATATCAAACATTTGCACCAAGAATTTGTACAAAGTTCAGCCCTATTTAATTGTTACTAACCATGGTTACATGGGTTATGTGGTTTTGACCAACGCTGCATACTGGAACAGCCTGCCGCCTGATATCAGAGAGGTGCTGGAGAGCACAATGGCTGAGGTTACTGAATGGGAGCGCCAGCAAGCTCTCAAAATGAACAAAGAGGGACTGGAAATGGTCGCTCAGTCAGGAGTCACGCAGGTACATTACCAGACGGAAGATGAAAAAAGAGAGTGGATGGAAGTCCTGCGACCAATTTACACAGAGTTTAGCGATGTTATTGGCAGGGATCTGATTAGTTCAATTGAAGAGTTAAACTAAAAAATACTAAAAAAATGGCTGTACCGGATTGTTTCCGGCACAGCCATTTTTTTAGATAAGGCTTTTAATTCAATTCAGCGTCTTTTGTTTCCGGGCTGAAAATCAGGCTAATAAAGGTCATCACCGCGCCGACGGTCAGAATTACGGCAGGTGAAAGCCACATATCATCCTTTTCAATCGCTTTTATAAACGGGATGCTATGAGCCCACCAAACATAGATACTGAACCAGGCGCCGATTAACGCGCCGGAGGAATAGCCGAAACCAACTCCCACAGCACGCCGTTTGGTCGGGAACCTTTCGGAGAGATATGACGGGACAACACCCCAGGCCAGCTTCAGCATGCCCGCCATGGTGGTCCCGATCAAGGCAATCAATAAATTCCGCGATAAAGCAGCGTGGTAGAGCACATAATACACCGGAACGCCAAATGCAACTAAGAAAACACAGTAGTACATGGTAAGTTTTCTCCGGCCGACTATTTCTGACAGCCAGCCATAGAAATTATACCCGAGAAAGGCGCAAAACAGGGCAAAGCCGTAAATTAAACTATATGTAGTCGCGTCAAAGCCCCTCCCGCCAAGGGTTAAAATATTCGGAAGGAATCCGTATACTGAGTAATCAGTAAGGAAGAGTCCGGTCATGAAAAAGAACACCTGCAGGAATGTCCAGAGTGCCGGGGGCTTAAACAAGCTGATAAACGGCGCCTTTTCTATAGTTCCTCTTTCTTTAGCTTCTTCGAATTTGGGTGACTCAGGCAAAAATCCCCTGATATAAAGAGCTAAGAAAATAGGTATAACACCGGTAAGAAAGGCAATCCTCCAGCCATATGACAACATTGCTTCCGCGCCTAAAGCTGCATTAATAATGGCAAAAACTACTGAGGCTACAACATAGCCGGCAGGGAAACCTGATTGGATGAAACCGCCAATAATCCCGCGCTTACCTCTGGGCGCGTGTTCAATGGCAAAGGTGTGGCCGACTGCGTACTCACCACCGAAAAATACTCCCATGATAAATCTAATGCCGGCAAACAAGACATAAGATAAGACCCCAACTTGCTGATATGTAGGAAGAAAAGCCGCCAAAACGGACATTAAACCTACGCCGCCGATTGTGTAGATCAGCAGCATGCGCCTGCCGATTTTATCCGCGTAGTGGCCAAATATTGCTGAGCCTACCGGGCGGGCAGCCATGGTGATGGAATAAGTCAAAACAATAACTACATACTGCCAGGCTTCACTTCCTTTGGGTGACACGAAAAGCTTACTTAACATAGGCGCCATTACAATAACCAGCGCCATATCATAAGCATCCATGGCGAATCCCAGGAATTGTGAGATCATGGCTAGTTTAGTATCTTTCTCAAGGGTTTTTTTCATTGAGTCAACGTGTACTGAAGACATTTTTTACCTCCTAAAAGCTAATTTCTGATAATTTTTTTTATTCTATTTCATTAATCACTCCCAACATAGATATATTGATAACTGGTACTAAAGTTTAAACCACAGGCAGACACATTATGGAATAATAACAAGATATACTGATATGTCTCTGCTTATTTGAAAACCATTATATTTAATAAAATAATGAACAAAAATATTTAGTTCATTTTGTTTTAATATTATTTATATAGTTCTATGTATTATGGATAAGTAATACTGTATACTATATATTATGTAATATATACAGTATAATAGTGACGTTTGATGTGCCAAAAAAGAGAGGATGCTCTCCGAAGTGTTTGGAAAACATCCTCTATTATGTGTCTATCAATAAAAAGGAAAACTGCTGTTTAATTCACTGCCGTTTTAAATCCGGCAGACAAATCAATGAATGCGGCGCACCAGACCAATTACCTTGCCTAAGACTTTAAGGTCAGACGTATAAATAGGCTCCATCAGACTGTTTTCAGGCTGGAGCCGGACCCTGTCTTTTTCTTTAAAGAATCTTTTCACTGTGGCCTCCTCATCTAAAAGCGCTACCACCACATCGCCGTTATTGGCGTCATGCTGCTGCCTCACAATAACCATATCGCCGTTAAAGATGCCGGCTTCGATCATGCTGTCACCGCGTACTGTCAGCATAAAAAATTCACCCGCTCCGGTAAAATGGGTCGGCAGCGGAAAGAGGTCCTCTCTGTTCTCAACCGCTAAAAGGGGAAGTCCTGCGGCAACCTTGCCGAGGAGAGGTACGTTCACGAATTCAACCCTTTCACCTTCTGGATCGTCCAGCACCTCCATAGCCCTTGGCTTTGTGGCGTCGCGCCTTAAATACCCTTTGGCTTCCAGCTTTTTCAGGTAAGCATGTACGGTAGAACTGGAACTTAAACCTACCGCCTGGCCTATTTCCCTGACAGAGGGAGGGTAGCCTTTCTGCTTTATGTTTTTCTTAATCATAGCAAGTATAGCCGCCTGTTTGGGAGTGAGGTCGGAATCCATTGCAGCACCTGCCTTTATAATAATGTTCATTTAATTATAACACAAAATTCATATATTAAAACACTTGTTCGAATTATTTTTATTCTAATAAATAAAAATAATTTTTAACTTTTAGAAGGATGCCATTTAATAGTGTCGAAAACTATTTACAATACCGTTTGCACAAGAGGTGGTACCAGTTGAAGTTGGTCAGGGTGGCCATTGTTGGCGGTGGCCGCGGAGGTTATTCCGTATTAAGGATGCTCAAGGAAATAAAAGAAGTTGAAATTGTCGGCATCTCAGACGTTGAACCGGAGGCGCCCGGTATCGTCGCTGCGCAAGAAGAAGGTATTAGCGTTACCAGGGATTTTAATGAACTTCTCAGCCTGCCGGATCTGGATGTGATAATTGAAACTACCGGACTGCCTGAAGTGCGTGATAAGATCCAACAGAACATTAGCAGTAAGACAGCACTTATGGAAGCCAAGGCTGCCAACTTGATTATAACTATTTTAAAAGAAAAAAAGGAAGAGCTGCTGGAGATTAAGAGAGTTAAAAGTCAGCTCTCGGCCATACTTGATTCAGTGCAGGAAGCTATTGAGGTAGCTGATATCAACGGCAATATCCAATACGTAAACAATGCCTTCTCAAGAGTTACAGGCATCTCTGAGAAAGACAGGATCGGCCAGAATATTTTTGAAGCATCACCAGACGGCGCCCTGGCGTCTGTTCTAAAAACAGGGAAACTTGTTTTCGGCCACAGGACTAAAGTCGGCGGCAGCAACGCTGAAGTTGTTTCCAATGCCGCACCAATTAATGTTGACGGGATCATGGAAGGCGGCGTCGTAGTTTTTCAGCATTTTACCGATGTCATGAACATCATGGAAGAACTGAAAAAAAGCACTACCATTATTGAAAGTCTCACAGACAAATTAGGACAGGTGACAACCAGCAAATATACATTTGATGATATCCTCGGCAACAGTGACGAGCTGAAAAGATGTATAAATTTAGCCGAGAAATCAGCCCGCAGCAACACAACTGTTTTGCTTCTGGGTGAAAGCGGCACAGGCAAAGAATTGTTCGCTCACGCCATTCACTCTTCTTCTATGCGGCGGGAAAACCCGTTTATTAAAGTAAACTGCGCGGCTATACCCGAGACACTGCTTGAAAGCGAATTCTTCGGCTACGCCAAGGGCGCTTTTACCGGAGCGGTTAAATCCAAAATAGGAAAATTCGAACTTGCCCACAGCGGGACGATCTTCCTTGATGAAATAGGAGACATGAATCTTATCCTGCAGGGCAAGCTGCTGCGGGTACTGCAGGAAATGGAATTTGAACGGGTAGGCGGCAACCAGACCATAAAAGTTGATGTGCGTGTTATAGCTGCCACCAATCGCAACCTGCGGGAATTGATCCGGCAGGGCAAGTTCAGGGAAGACCTTTTTTACCGACTGAATGTTGTTGAAATCACTATTCCGCCGCTAAGAGTGCGCAAAGAGGACCTGCCGGTTCTTCTGGACAACCTGATTGTCAAGTTGAACAGAAAACTTGGCAAAAAAGTTAGAGGGGTTTCCAAGGAAGCAGAGGAAATGCTCTACAACTTCGACTGGCCCGGTAATGTGCGGGAGCTTGAAAATGTTATTGAAAGAGTAATGGTTACAATGGATGAGGAAATTATCAACAAGAAGAATCTAAGCCAACAAATGAATCAGTTTAGAATATCTCATGACCGTGACATTGAACTGATTACCATCGACCAGATGGAGGAAATGCTCATCCGCAAGGCCGTGGCCAAATTCGGCAATACGGTTGAAGGAAAGAGGCGCGCTTCACAAGCTTTGAACATTTCGCTGGCGACTCTTTACAACAAGTTAAAAAGGCAAAAACCCACGAATATTAAAATTTAGAAATTTTATAAAAATAAGAAATGCCATTGACCCCAATGCCTTAGCTGTCTATGTTTCTTAAAATTAGAATATTTGCTGTCAAAATCCGAATAAATATTACTTATTTATCACAGTATAAGTTTTATGATCAGTCATTGTCAAAACCGCCAAAAAGCCAGCAATAAGCTGGCTTTTTGGCCAAATGAATGATCGTGCTGCAGGACTATGGTAATAGGTACTATGTCAATGGTACAAATCTTGCAGTAAATTTACCTGTTGGGACCAACACTTAGCAAAGGGGGGAATAAAAATTAAAACCATCAACACAAGCGTTATTACGGAAAATGTAGCGAGAATGTGTCAGGAGGCCAACTTCTTACTTGGCGAAGACGTGATGGAGGCCTTCAAAAAAGGGTGCGAAACGGAAGTCTCCAACACGGGCAAAGAAATACTTCAGATTCTGATTAAGAATGCTGAGATTGCCCGTGAGGAGCAGGTCCCTATGTGTCAGGACTGCGGCTACGCTGTTGTTTTCCTGGAGCTGGGACAGGATGTCCATATCGAGGGTGGAGATCTTTACGAGGCAATAACTGAGGGGGTTAGAAAAGGATATACTGATGGCTACCTCAGGAAGTCCATCGTAGGTCATCCGCTTGAGCGCAAAAATACCGGCGATAACACACCTCCGGTTATTCACACCAAAATCGTCCCGGGTGAGAACCTCAAAATTACCCTCGCTCCCAAAGGCGGCGGCAGTGAAAACATGAGCCAGATAAAAATGATGAAGCCGGCCGACGGAGTGGAAGGCGTGAAAAACTTCGTTATTGAAGTGGCTAAAAACGCCGGCCCGAACCCCTGCCCTCCGGTTATTTTAGGAGTAGGCATTGGCGGCACAATGGAGAAAGCTGCGTTAATCGCGAAGGAAGCGCTGTTAAGGGAGATTGGTTCAGTTAATGAAGATCCGGAAATGGCGAAGCTTGAGGCGGAACTGCTTGAAAAGATAAATAATTTGGGCATCGGACCTCAAGGGCTGGGCGGCAGAACTTTCTGCCTGGCCGTGCATATTAAAACCTACGCTGCCCACATTGCCAGTTTGCCTGTTGCAGTAAACATTAACTGCCACGCGGCAAGGCACAAAGAGGTAGTGCTATAAGATATTACCAAGAGAGAGATAGCTGAATTAAAAGGGGAGGTGAAAATATTGACCCAGATCAGGCTTACTACTCCATTAACAGATGAAGATGTAGAAAAGCTCAGAATTGGACAGCAGGTTCTCGTGAACGGTGTCATTTATACCGGCCGGGATGCTGCACACAAAAGAATGGTAGATCTGATCAAAGCAGGGAAAGTGAATGAACTGCCCTTTGATCCCAAAGGTCAGATTATTTACTACGTGGGACCAAGCCCCACAAAGCCAGGAAGAGTTGTTGGTTCCTGCGGACCCACAACCAGTTACCGGATGGATCCATACGCACCCGAATTATACAAGTTGGGTCTAAAGGCTTCCATAGGTAAGGGCAAAAGATCACCTGAAGTAATCGAAGCGATGAAGAAGTACAAGGGAGTATACCTGGCTGCTATCGGCGGAGCCGCAGCTTTGATTGCCAAGTGCATCAAAAGCGCCAAAGTTATCGCGTATCCGGATTTAGGCGCTGAGGCGGTCCATGAATTCGTTGTTGAAGATTTCCCGATGGTCGTCGTTAACGATACTCTGGGTGGAGACCTTTATCAAGAAGGTATCAAGATTTACGCAGTAAAATAGAGAAAAAATAAGAGTATTACTGGGGTAGATTTCCCTGGAGGAATTTGATGTCTATAAAGACAAGCCAGGCCTTGGGGAAGATTATTAAAAACAACCTGTGATATTTAAAATGCCCGACCGTAAAGCATTTTAGGTTGGGCTAATACCATTTTCTCTAAAAAACACCCTTTTCAGGTTACTAAAAAAGAAAAATAGACCATTATTAGCCAGGAAATATTTTTTAGAGAGGGTTTTATTGCTGGATTAGCCGGTGAGACTGGGGGTAGTTTTACTGGCAGAAGCCAAAGGGTTATCATGAAAGAAAAAAATTGAATACCACCTTCCATAAAATTAATGCTTTAAGGAGAGGTAGAGTTTTTATTTTCTATAGGAACGGTGGGACAAAAAGGGGGGAGTCAAGGCAAGACAGAATATTTATAAATTTTAAAAAATAGAAGGAAAAAGTCCTTGTGCAACGAAGTCTTAGTTTCAGGTAATAATATTGGAAATCTTTTTTAAAATAAAGCGCCAAAACAAAAATGGAGAGGAGAGATTTAGCCTGTGAAAATGTTTGAGTACATGGGTAAGGAGCTTTTTGCCAAATACGGTTTACCGGTTCCGAAAGGCAGAATGGCCAAAACCCCGGAAGAAGCCGCACAGATTGCTGCGGAAATTGGTGGTCCATGTGTAGTAAAATCTCAGGTGCTGTCAGGCAAGAGAGGTAAAGCTGGGGGTATTAAGTTTCCGAACACTCCGGAAGAAGCCAAAAAGGCTGCTGAAGAAGTTCTCAGCATGACCATCCAGGGGTTGCCGGTCGAGTGCGTCCTGGTGGAAGAAAAATTAAAGATTGACAAAGAGCTTTACATGTCAATTACCATTGACGGTTCTGCCAAGCAGGCTGTCATGATCGCTTCCGCTTACGGCGGGATGGACATTGAAGAGCAGCCGGAAGAGTACATCATTAAGAAGCACATCGATCCGGAGCTCGGCATGCATCCTTTCTTCGCCCGTGATGTGGTAAGAAGGATGGGCATTCCCTTAAACGGCCCGCACGGCAAAGAAATCGTGAAAATAGTTCAAACCCTTTACAAGATCTGCAAAGAAAAAGACGCCGAACTGGTTGAGATCAACCCGCTGGTGTTCAGTGGCGACAGAGTAATCGCTGCTGACTCTAAGGTTACCATCGATGAAGACGCTATGTTCCGCATGGTGGACCTGCCTTTCGTTGAAGACAAGTCCCCGGCTGAAAGAGCGGCAAAGGACCTGGGCCTTTCCTTCGTGGAACTGGACGGCGACATTGCTGTTATGGCCAACGGTGCCGGCATCACCATGGGAACCCTGGACACTCTCCAAGCTTTTGGCGGTACTCCAAGGAACTTCCTGGACTGCGGCGGCGGCACCGGCAGGGAAGCAACTGCCAAGGCCCTGGACATTCTTCTCAACCTGCAACCCAAAGGATTGTTCATTAACATCTTCGGCGGCATCACCCGCTGCGACGATGTTGCCAACGCCTTTAAGGATGTTTATGAAGCTCGCGGCGGCTTCCCGGTGCCAGTTGTAATCCGTCTTGTGGGCACCAACCAGGATGCCGGACGGGAAATCCTGAGGTCCATCGGTGTTGAAGCGTTCGACTTCATGCAGGACGCGGCCAGAAGGATAATTGAGCTTGTTAGGTAATTATCCTTTGTCTCAAGCGAAAGCGCGTAAAACCATAGAATTCTTGAAAAGGGAGGATAAGTAAAATTGGCTATTATCATTGATGAGAATACTAATGTATTAGTCATGGGAATAACCGGCAGACAAGCTTCATTCCACACGAAGCAGATGCTTGCCTATGGGACCAAAATTGTTGCCGGATGCACCCCCGGCAAAGGCGGGCAGGAAGTAGAGGGCATCCCCGTATACAACACAGTGCGTGAAGCCTGTGAGAAGCACCGGATCGACGCGTCGGTTATCTTTGTTCCCGCTGCCGGGACCAAAGACGCCGCGCTGGAAAACCTGGAAGCAGGTATAAAGGTAGTCGTTATCGTAACTGAAGGCGTGCCGGTATATGATGAAATCGACATCGTTGCCTATGCCAAGCGTAAGGGCGCCTATGTGCTCGGGCCGAACACATTCGGCATCGTATCAGGCGGCAAGTGCAAGATGGGCATCCCTCCCAACCAGTATTTTGTTGAGGGCGACGTCGGCGTAGTTGCCCGCTCCGGCACCTTGACCTATGAAATCGTCGGCAACCTGACCGCCAACGGCCTCGGCCAGTCCACCGTTGTCGGCATGGGCGGCGACCGGGCAGTGGGACTTACCTTCGTTGATGTTCTGAAAATGTTTGAAAAAGACGATCAGACCAAAGCTGTTGTGATGATCGGTGAAATCGGCGGAAACAACGAAGAGATCGCCGCTGAATACATCAAGGAAATGACCAAGCCGGTCGTTGCCTTTATCGCTGGAAAAAGCGCACCTCCTGGCAAGCGGATGGGACACGCGGGAGCCATTATTGAGCGCGGCAAAGGAACCTATCAGGGTAAAGTAGAGGCTTTGACGGCCGCTGGCGCCAAAGTAGCTCCACTGCCGTTCGAAGTCCCCGCGCTGATTAAAGAGGCGCTTGGAAGAAAATAATTATATATGGAAGGAGGAGATATCTTGTTTAAACAAGATCAACTGGACAAAATAGCAGCCAAGAAAGAGAAGTGGGCTGCGAAGCTGGAAGCGACAGTGAAAAAGCGCCCGGAAAGAGAAGCTCAGTTTGCCACTGACTCCGGGTTTGTGATTGACACTGTTTACACTCCGCTGAATTTAAAAGAAATGGATTATGACGCTGATTTGGGACTGCCCGGTGAATTTCCGTATACCCGGGGCGTACAGCCCAACGTTTACCGCGGTCGTCTCTGGACCATGCGCCAGTATGCCGGATTCGGTTCTGCCGAAGAAACCAACGCCCGTTTCCGCTACCTGCTGGAGCAAGGCCAGACAGGCCTCAGTTGCGCCTTCGACCTCCCCACCCAGATCGGTTACGACTCCGACCATCCGCTGGCACGTGGCGAAATCGGCAAAGTGGGTGTGGCGATCGACTCCCTGGCTGACATGGAAGTATTATTTGACCAGATTCCGCTTGGCAAGGTCAGTACCTCAATGACCATTAACGCTCCTGCTGGCGTGCTGCTGGCCATGTACATCGCCTGTGCTGAAAAGCAGGGATTTACCAAAGCACAAATCAACGGTACTATTCAAAACGACGTGATCAAGGAATACATCTGCCGCGGCACTTACATTCTGCCTCCGGAACCTTCAATGCGCCTTATTTCCAACATATTTGAATTCTGCGCCAAAGAAGTTCCGACCTGGAACACCATCAGCATCAGCGGCTATCACATTCGTGAAGCCGGCGCGACGGCTGCCCAGGAAATCGCCTTCACCCTGGCCGACGGTATCGCCTATGTTGACGCTGCCATTAAGTCCGGCTTAGATGTTGACTCTTTTGCCGGACGCCTTTCGTTCTTCTTCAATGCTCACCTGAACTTCCTCGAGGAAGTCGCCAAGTTCAGAGCTGCCCGCCGCATCTGGGCCAAGGTTATGAGAAACCGTTTCGGCGCCAAGGATCCGAGATCCTGGACCCTGCGCTTCCATACTCAGACTGCCGGCGTCAGCCTGACTGCGCAGCAGCCCATGGTAAACATCATGAGGACTGCCTTTGAAGCTCTCTCCGCTGTGCTGGGCGGCACCCAGTCCCTGCACACCAACTCCTATGACGAAGCCCTGGCGCTTCCCTGCGACGAGTCAGTGATGATCGCCCTGCGCACCCAGCAGGTAATAGGCTATGAAATTGGTGTCTGCGACGTGGTCGACCCGCTGGGCGGCTCGTACTACATTGAAGCCCTGACCAATGCGCTGGAAGAAAAAGCCATGGAGTATATCGCTAAGATCGATGCTCTTGGCGGCGCTGTTAAGGCTATTGAGTACATGCAGAAGGAAATCCACAACTCTGCTTACCAGTACCAGCTGGCCATTGACAACAAGAAGAAGACAGTTATCGGCGTAAACAGATTCCAAATGAAAGAAAAGCCGGTTGAAGGACTGCTCAAAGTTGACCTTTCCGTTGGCGAACGCCAGGTTGAAAAACTTAAGAAGATGAAAGCGGGTAGAGACCAAGCTGTTGTTGAAGCCAAACTTAAAGCTGTTCGCGAAGCAGCGCTGAGCGACACCAATTTAATGCCGGTATTCATCGATGCTGTTAAAGAATACGTTACTCTCGGCGAAATCTGCGGCGTTCTGAGAGACGTATTCGGCGAGTACAAGCAGCAAATCGTATTCTAGGAGAGAAGGAGGAAGGCAGATGAGTGAGAAACGCATTCGTGTTCTGGTAGCCAAGCCAGGCCTTGACGGCCACGACCGTGGCGCTAAAGTTATTGCCCAGGCCCTGCGTGACGCTGGCATGGAAGTTGTTTATACCGGCCTAAGGCAGACTCCTGAGCAGATAGTAGCGGCAGCGTTGCAGGAAGACGTTGATGTAGTCGGCATGAGTATTCTTTCAGGAGCTCACGGCACACTGTTCCCGGAAGTAGTTAATCTCCTTAGAGAAAAGGGCGCAGGTGACGTACTGGTGGTAGGCGGCGGGATTATCCCTGATGACGATATCCCGGCTTTGAAAGAAGCTGGTGTCGCGGAAGTATTTGGTCCTGGCACCCCACTTGCCAACGTTGTGCAATACATCAAGGATAAATTGAACTAACCAGAAGAGGTAAACTTTATATGTAAAAGCGCGGGCAGGCCGGGTTAAACCCGGCCAAAGCCCACGCTGGGTTTGTTCTGTTAGTGGGTAAGGTTATTATGAATTGTGAATCCAATAATCATGGAGGGATTCGGATGCTTAAAAAGGTTGACCATATCGGAATTGCGGTTAAAGATCTCGCTGAAGCCTCGAAATTTTATGAGACCTTGGGCTTGAAATCCGCGGGAACAGAAGTTGTGGAAGAACAAAAAGTAAAAGTTGCGTTTTTCCCTGTAGGTGACAGCGAGGTAGAATTGCTGGAATCAACATCACCGGATGGCCCCATTGCCAAATATATAGAAAAGAACGGCGCAGGCATCCAGCATATAGCTTTCCGGGTTGACAACATTGAAAAAGCACTAGCGGAACTTAAAGAAAAAGGTGTCCGTTTGATTGACGAGAAGCCGAGGTATGGCGCCGGCGGAGCAAAAATAGCATTTCTGCACCCGAAATCCACCTTTGGTGTTCTGATCGAACTGAGTGAGCGCGACTAGAATGGAGGTAATCGCATGAGTATGCAGGAGAAACTGGATATTCTAAGTAAGCTGCGGGCCGATGTAACAGCCGGCGGCGGCCAGAAGAGAATTGACAAGCAGCATGACGGCGGCAAGTATACCGCCCGCGAAAGAATCGCAAAGCTGTTTGACGAAGGTTCCTTCAAAGAAATTGATGTTTTTGCAAATACAGAGATTGATTACAGGGCTGTGAAGAACCCGAACGAAGGTGTTATTGGCGGTTACGGCACCATAAGCGGCCGCAAGGTATATATTTTCGCACAGGACTTTACAGTTGTCGGCGGCTCGCTGGGACGCGTACACGCCGCCAAAATCTGCAAAGTGCTGGATATGGCGATGAAAGTCGGAGCGCCTGTCATTGGCATCTGTGACTCAGGCGGCGCCCGCATTCAGGAAGGCGTGGACGCTCTGGACGGATACGGCCAGATCTTCTACCGCAACACCATAGCTTCCGGTGTGATTCCGCAGATTTCCGTAATTATGGGACCATGCGCCGGCGGCGCTGTGTATTCTCCAGCTCTTACCGACTTCATCATGATGGTTCAAAATACCAGCCAGATGTTCATCACCGGCCCGCTGGTAATCAAAGCTACCACTGGTGAAGATGTCAGCCAGGAAGCGCTGGGCGGCGCGGCGACTCACAACCAGGTCAGCGGTGTGGCGCACTTCATGGCTGCCAACGAGGATGACTGCATAGCGCAGATTAAAGCGCTGGTCAGCTACCTGCCCCTGAACAACCTGGAAGATCCACCGACCTATCCGGCAGTTGAGCCCGCACTTGCTCAAGAAACCCTGCTTACCGTCGTTCCTGACGACGCGAACAAGGGTTATGATATTCGCAATGTGATCAACGCGGTGGTTGACGCCGGTTCATTGTTTGAAGTACACCAGTACTATGCTACCAACGGCGTGGTAGGCTTTGCCCGTATTAACGGCCAGGTGGTGGGAATTATCGCCAACCAGCCCAGGGTTCTGGCAGGCTGTCTGGACATCAACGTATCAGATAAGATTGCCAAGCAGATCCGCTTCTGCGACTGTTTCAATATTCCGATCATTACCTTTATGGATGTTCCCGGCTTCCTGCCCGGTGTCCAGCAGGAATACGGCGGGATTATCCGGCACGGCGCCAAGATGCTCTATGCCTATTCCGAAGCGACAGTGCCCAAGATCACCATTATCACCCGCAAGGCTTACGGTGGAGCTTACCTGGCCATGTGCGCGGCAGCGCTGCGGGCTGACACCACCTTTGCCTGGCCGAGCGCCGAGATTGCAGTTATGGGCCCGGAAGGCGCGGTTAACGTTATCAACCGCAAGGAAATTGCCGAGGCTGAAAACCCGATTGAAAAGCGTAAGCAGTTGGTGCAGGATTACCGCGATCGCTTTGCCAACCCGTACATCGCCAGCGCCAGGGGCTTCATTGAGGATGTTATTGACCCGAGAGAAACCAGAGAGAGGATCATTAATGCTCTCTGGAACCTGTCCACCAAGCGGGAAAGCAGACCCAAGAAGAAACACGGCAACATCCCCATGTAGTGATGAATACCGGCATGGAGGAGGATATAATATATGGCTAAACAAAAAGCAAAGGCCGGTATTAAACCTGAGGTGCTCGCCGCTATCTCTGCGGCTCTGGCTCTTTACGGTTATTCGGCGGAAGGCGGCTACCAGATTAGCAGTGTGACCAAAGCCGGCAACCCTTGGAAAAGGGCTGGCCTTGCCGAGTTAATGCTGGGCCGTGATTTGAGTATGAGGGATTTCATGTAAGACAATAGGGCAACAAGAACAGGCCTACCATTTAGGAGGGAATTTTGCATGAAAAAATTCAAAATTAAAGTTAATGATGAAATCTTTGAAGTAGAAGTTGAAGAAATTGGTGGAAGCCCGGCCGCCGCGGCTCCTGCTCCTCCCCCGGCGCCGGCTGCAGCTCCCCCGCCTGCTCCTGCTCCCGCAGCGGCTCCCGCAGCGGCACCGAAAGCGGCAGCAGCTCCCGCAGCGGCTCCCAAGCCAGCTGCCGGCGGCGGCGGTGGCGGCGCACTGTGCGCACCGATGCCCGGCACAATCCTTGATGTTAAAGTAAAAGTCGGCGATGCTGTCAAGATCGGCGACGTGCTGTTAATCCTGGAAGCCATGAAGATGGAGAACGAGCTTGCCGCCGACAAGGCAGGCACAGTCAAGGAAGTAAAAGTTACCAAGGGACAAGCCGTGAACGGCGGAGACGCCCTTATCATTATTGGTTAAGTTATATTGCAACCGGTGGAGGTTTAGTTATTCTGGCCCTCCACCGGAAGGTGAATATGAACAAAGCTTTTGTTCATTAAAAAAATAGGAGGGTATGCTATGAAGAGGAATAAAATCACAGTCGTGGGGGCAGGCAACGTTGGCGCTACAGCAGCCCACTGGTGTGTAGCCAAAGAACTGGGCGATGTTGTGCTCGTTGACGTTATTGAAGGCGTGCCGCAGGGGAAAGGCTTAGACTTAATGCAGTCCAACCCCCTGGAAGGAACAGACTGCTGGGTAAAAGGAACAAATAATTATGAAGATACTGCCGATTCAGATGTTTGTATCGTTACTGCCGGTATTGCCCGCAAACCAGGCATGAGCCGTGACGACCTTCTGAACACCAACTACAAGATCGTCAGCTCAGTGGCTGAAAACCTTGCCCGTTACTCACCCAACACAGTCATTATTGTTGTTTCAAACCCGCTTGACGTTATGACCTATACCGCCTGGAAAGCCAGCGGCTTCCCTGCCAACCGTGTTTTCGGACAAGCCGGCGTGCTTGACTCAGCCCGCTTCCGCACCTTCGTAGCCATGGAACTCGGCGCATCCTTCGAGGATGTTAACGCTCTAGTGCTAGGCGGCCACGGCGACACCATGGTATCGGTACTCAGCCACGCCAACGTAGGCTGCATACCGGTCACCAAGCTGATCCCGGCCGATCGCCTGGCAGAAATCGTTAAGAGGACCGCTAACGGCGGAGCCGAAATTGTGAACTTCCTGAAGACCGGCAGCGCTTTCTACGCTCCTTCAGCATCCGCTGTTCAAATGGCTGAAGCGGTATTGAAAGACAAGAAGCGGATCCTGCCTGTGGCGGCATACCTGAACGGCGAATACGGGGCGAAGGACATCTACACCGGCGTACCGGCCATTATCGGCGGCAACGGCGTAGAAAAGGTTCTTGAAATTGATCTTACACCGGATGAGAAAGCGGGCTTGGATTATTCCATCCAGGCAGTTCGCGACCTGATGAAGGTAGTCGGACTGGGATCCTAAACAACTCCGGCTAGCGATAAAAGGGGAGGATAATAAGATGGCAAAAGGACCAAAAGCTGTATTAATAACCGATACTACTTTCCGGGATGCCCACCAGTCCTTGTTGGCTACCCGGATGAAGACAGAGCATATGATCCCGATTGCGGAGAAACACGATGAAATCGGCTTTTATTCAATGGAGTGCTGGGGCGGCGCTACCTTTGACACCTGTATGCGTTTCTGCGGCGACGACCCGTGGGAGCGTCTCAGGGTAATCAGACGCCACCTGAAGAAAACCAAGACCCAGATGCTGCTTAGAGGACAGAATATCGTCGGTTACAGGAACTACGCTGACGATGTCCTGATTGAGTTTATTAAAAAAGCGGTCTTTAACGGCATGGACATCTTCCGTTGCTTTGACGCTTTAAACGACTACCGTAACCTGGAAGTAGCGATTAAGACCGTCATTGACGAAGGCGCGCACGCCCAGGGTACCATTTGCTACGCCATCAGCCCGGTCCACACAGTCGAGCACTATGTTGGAAAAGCCAAGGAGCTTGAAGGGATGGGTGTACACTCCATCGCTATAAAAGACATGGCCGGCATTATAGCGCCCTACATTACCTATGACATTGTAAAAGGCATGAGAGACGCGGGAATTACGCTGCCCATCCAGATCCACTGCCACTATACCAGCGGTATGGGCTCCATGGCTTACATGAAGGGCATTGAAGCAGGCGCCAACATTATTGACTGCGCCATTTCCCCAATGTCAGTCCAGACCTCACAGCCTTCAATAGAAGTTATGTGCTCAGCTTTTGCCGGCACTGAATATGACACTGGCCTGAACCTCGAGCCCATGATTGAACTGGCCGACTACTGGAAGGAAATCCGCCCGCTGTATGCAGCGTTCGACCTGGCTCAGAAATATCCGGATGCCGGAATTCTTGTTTCCCAGGTGCCGGGCGGCATGATGTCCAACTTCCTGTCCCAGCTGCAGCAGGCCAACGCTCTGCACCGTCTGCCGGAAGTGCTTGAGGAAATGCCGAGAGTGCAGGAAGACTTCGGCTGGCCGCCGCTGGTCACACCGTCCAGCCAGATCGTTGGTTCACAGGCTGTGCTGAACGTTCTGATGGGACGCTACAAAATGTGCACCAACGAAGTGAAGCAGTACATGCGCGGTTATTATGGACGGCCTCCGGCGCCGATCAATGAGGAAGCCCGCAAGATGATCATTGGTAATGAGCAGCCTATTACCTGCCGCCCGGCCGACATGCTCGAGCCCGAACTGCCGAAAGCCAAGGAAATGATTGCTCATGTTATGGAAAAAGAGGAAGATATCATCTCCTGCGCCATTTACCCGCAGGTAGCTCCCAAGTTCCTTGAGGAGAGAATGGCCAAGAAACTTAAGGTGGATATCGACCTGGCCAAGCAGAGCACTCAGTTCTACCCTGTATAGTCAAAGTACAAATTAAATAACGTCATAATCGGGCCGGCGGTTTCTTCCGACTGGCCCGTTATGACGGGATATTTTGTGAAGTAAATCAATAAGGAGGTTAGTTAACTAAATGGGCAAAGAAATGAAGACCATGGATGGAACCAAGGCAGCGGCGTACGCGTCATATGCTTTTACAGAAGTCGCTTGCATATTCCCAATTACTCCATCCTCACCCATGGCTGAATATGTGGATGAATGGAGCGCCCAGGGATTAAAAAACATTTTTGGGCAAACTGTTGATGTTAGGGAAATGCAGTCTGAAGCAGGCGCGGCCGGAGCAATGCACGGTTCTCTCTGCGCGGGCGCATTAACCACAAGTTACACAGCTTCTCAAGGTTTACTACTGATGATCCCCAATATGTACAAAATCGCCGGTGAACTTTTGCCGGGTGTTTTGCATGTAACAGCCCGCAGTCTGGCAACCCACGCGTTGAACATCTTCGGTGACCACTCCGACGTCATGTCCACCGTGCAAACCGGCTGGGCTCTGCTGTGTTCCAACAGCGTGCAGGAGGTTATAGACCTTGGCTGCGTGGCCCACATGGCTGCTATCAAGTCCAGAATACCGTTCCTGCACTTCTATGATGGTTTCAGAACCTCGCACGAGCAGCAAAACGTTGAAACAATCGCATACGATGACCTGGCCAAGATTGTTGACTGGGATGCCATTAAAGCGTTCCGTGACAACAGCTTGAACCCGGATCGCCCGGTTACCAGGGGTTCAAACCAGAACCCGGATATCTTCTTCCAGGCCAGAGAGGCTTGCAGCCCGTTCTTCGAGCCAGTTCCTGATATCGTAAACGAATATATGCAGAAAATTGGCGAACTGACCGGCCGGAAATACAAGCCGTTTGACTATTTCGGCGCGCCTGACGCTGAAAATATCATTGTGGCCATGGGCTCAGTCTGTGACACCATTGAGGAGACTGTTAAATACCTGAACGCCAAGGGAGATAAGCTTGGCTTGATCAAGGTGCACCTGTACAGGCCATGGTCGCCAAAATACTTCTTTGACGTACTGCCCAAGACTGTGAAGAGAATCGCCGTGCTTGACCGGATCAAGACTCCTGGTTCACCCGGTGAACCGCTTTACACCGATATCAAGAACACATTCTATGATGCCGAGATGAAGCCGCTGATCGTCGGCGGCCGTTTCGGACTCGGTTCCAAAGATACTCTTCCGGCTGACATCGTGGCTGTGTTTAACAACCTGAAAGCCGCCCAGCCGAAGAACAACTTCACCATCAGTATCGTGGACGACGTATCCAACACTTCACTGCCGCGGGGCGAAAACATCGACGTCTGCCCCGAGGGAACCATCCAGTGCAAGTTCTATGGTTTGGGCTCAGACGGCACGGTGGGCGCCAACAAGCAGGCCGTGGAAATCATCGGCAGCGCCGGCGGCCTGTTCTCGCAGGCTTACTTCGCCTACGACTCCAAGAAGTCAGGCGGCTTTACCGTATCGCACCTGCGTTTCGGTAAAGAGCCGATCAAGGCTCCGTACCTGATTTCCAACGCCGACTTCGTTTCCTGCAGCAACCAGTCGTACATCTATACCCTGGATATGCTGTCCGGACTGAAGAAGGGCGGTATCTTCCTCCTGAACTGTGTCTGGAAACCGGAAGAGCTGGATGAAAAACTGCCGGCCGCGGTGAAGAGGACTCTTGCCCAGAAAAATATCAAGTTCTACACCATTAACGCCGTTGATATCGCCAAGGAACTCGGCCTTGGCAACCGCTACAACATGATCATGCAGTCCGCTTTCTTCAAACTGGCGAATGTTATTCCTTGCGACCAGGCGGTTGAAGAACTGAAGAAAACAATTAAGAAGACCTACGGCAAGAAGGGCGACGCCATTGTCAACATGAACTACGGTGCTGTTGACAAGGGTATTGAAGCGCCGGTTAAGATTGATGTGCCGGCTGCCTGGGCCAACGCTCCTGACGATGTAGTGGAAGAGAAAGACGAGCCCGATTTCATCAAAAATATCTTAAGGCCTATCGGCAGGCTGGAAGGCGACAACCTCCCGGTCAGCGCGTTCAAGGGCATTGAAGACGGCACCTTCCCGTCCGGCACAGCGAAATACGAAAAGCGCGGCGTGGCAGACTTTGTTCCCGAGTGGATTAAAGAAAACTGCATCCAGTGCAACCAGTGCTCGCTGGTATGCCCGCACGCGACCATCAGGCCGATTCTTGTCAATGCCGATGAAGCTAAAGCTGCGCCTGAAGGCTTTGAAACCCTTAAGGCTGTCGGTAAGCAGCTGGAAGGATACACTTACCGCATGCAGGTCAGCCCGCTTGACTGCATGGGCTGCGGTGTTTGCGTGGATGTCTGCCCCGCCAAGACCAAGGCTCTGGTCATGAAAGACTTTGAAAGCCAGGCTGCCGCGCAGACTGACAACTGGGAATATGCCATGACCATTCCCATCAGAGACAACCTGTGGGATAAATATACTGTAAAAGGCAGCCAGTTCTGCCAGCCCCTGCTTGAGTTCTCCGGCGCCTGCGCAGGCTGCGGCGAGACTCCTTACGTGAAGCTGCTCACCCAGCTGTTTGGTGACAGAATGATGATGGCCAACGCCACGGGCTGCTCCTCTATCTGGGCCGCCGCGGCTCCGTCCATGCCTTACACCAAGAACGCTGAAGGCCACGGCCCTGCCTGGTCCAACTCACTGTTTGAAGACAGCGCCGAATTCGGCTTTGGTTTATACCTGGGTGTGAAACAGCTCAAGGAAAGAATCGCCAACCTGGCAAGAGAAGCCCTGGCTCAGGATATTACTGCTGAGACCAAGGCTGCTCTGCAGGAGTGGCTCGACGGCATGTATGACGGCGACGCTTCCAAGGCTGCCACTAAGAAACTCGTGCCGCTGCTCGAAGCTTCAGACAATCCAACACTGAAGCAAATCCTGGAACTGAAAGACTTCCTCATCAAAAAATCCAACTGGGCCTTCGGTGGTGACGGTTGGGCGTACGACATCGGTTACGGCGGTCTGGACCACGTACTGGCGTCCGGCGAAGACATCAACATCCTGGTTATGGACACCGAAGTTTACTCCAACACCGGTGGTCAGTCCTCCAAGTCCACTCCTACAGCGGCTGTCGCCAAGTTTGCCGCCGCTGGTAAGAGGACCAAGAAGAAAGACCTCGGTATGATGGCAGTATCATATGGTTATGTGTATGTAGCCCAGGTAGCTATGGGCGCCGACATGGCACAAACCGTTAAAGCCTTCAAGGAAGCCGAACAGTACAAGGGACCGTCCCTGGTCATCTGCTATGCCTCCTGTATCAACCACGGCCTCAAGGGCGGCATGACCAAGAGCCAGGAAGAAATGAAGAGAGCGGTCAAGTCCGGTTACTGGCACCTGTGGAGATACAACCCGGATCTCAAGAAGGAAGGCAAGAATCCGTTTATTCTGGATTCCAAGGAGCCGACCGAATCCTTCAGAGACTTCATCGCGAGCGAGGTCCGTTTCAACTCCCTGGCAAAACTGTTCCCGGCAGCAGCCGAAGAACTCTTCAAGAAGACCGAGGCAGACGCCAAGGAAAGATACGAAGTCTACAAGAGAATGGCGCAAGCATAAGTTACTACAAAGCGGCGGAGGCTTTATAAGCCTCCGCTTTTTTTTATTTCCTTTATACAAATTAGGTTTAATGATTTTTATTTGAACATAGTTATCAAAGATATCTATTGTGAGTCGTCTAAAATATTCCAAGTACTATATTTTTATTATATATATGCGAATATACAATTAATTATCATTATTTTGACTTTTCATAAAATAGCTTAATAATCTGTCTATTCAGAGTATTATTATTATTATGCATTATACCTTACATTATACACTTATTTTAAAAAATATGATATTCTATATACAACTTTAATTTATATATTAATATTATAACGCCATTAAGTTTTAACTATATATTGAGATAGAGGGAGTGCATTATATGGGAGAACGTGGTGATGGATATAATTCTGCTGAAATGCTAAAAAAGAACATCATTAGCCCTGGCTTATGTAGTGGTTGTGGCGCCTGTGTAGGTTACTGCCCATATATAAAGTGTTATGGTGAAAGGGTCGCGGTTATTCACGATTGTAAGATAACAGATGGGAACTGCTACAGGATCTGTCCGCGAGCTTCCACTAATTATGATCTTTTGAGAAGAGATACTTTTGGACCAATAGAATTTGATCTGGTACTAGGGAATTATGAAGCGATTTATTTTGCCAGAGCTACTGATGAATCGATTCGCAGCAGGGGGCAATATGGCGGTGTAGTAACAGCCTTGTCCATTTTCGCCTTGGAAACAGGCATTTTAGACTGTGCTTTAATGACTGGAGGTAATTATACCCAGGCAAAACCTTTTATTGCTGCAGACGCGGGTGATATGCTGGCATGTGCAGGCTCGAAATATACCGCTGCGCCCAACTTAAGTCTTTTCCAGGAGGCATTGAAAAAAGGCTACCAGCACATCGGTGTTGTAGGCCGTCCTTGTCAGTCTACAGCCGCGCGAAAAATGCAGCAAGCAGCAGAGATAAAAGGGGAGAAAATATCATTAATAATAGGACTTTTTTGCATGGGTTCATTTTCGCCTGATTTTTACCAGTTGATAAAAGATAAAAAACTGGATGGATACGAAAAAATGGATATTCCAGGTGACATAAAGTTTGCAAGAGGGAATAAGGAAACTTACCTGCCTTTTGACGAGATGCGCGAGTATGTCCGTGATTCGTGCCATATATGTTATGACCCGTTATCTGAACTGGCGGACCTGTCAGTTGGTTCAACCGAGTATGATTACGGCTGGAATACTTTAATCATGCGGACTACCAAAGGTTCAAACCTGGTTAAGGACGCCGCGGCAAGAGATGTAATAGAATTAAAGGAATATCCTGGCGATCGCTTGCCTTTGCTCAAAAAAGCTGTATTCAATAAAAAGAAACGTGTTCTGGAGAGACCAGACGCTAAATACCTTGAACTTTCCGATCAAGAAAAAGAATTTTTCCTTGTCACAGGAGGTGACATCTAAATGGGTTGGAAAGATGTGATTGAAGGCAGGGCAGGGGATAAGGTTTTATTAAACGGAAACGAAGCTATTGCCCGGGGCGCAATTGAGGCGGGAGTTTGTTTTGTCGCATCATATCCTGGCTCTCCAACCACTGAGATAATTGAAACCCTGGCCAGGATCCCGTCCAATGAAGTATACACTGAATGGTCGGTTAATGAGATAGTGTCTCTGGAAGGTACCGCCGCGGCATCTTTCGCCGGTCTGAGAGCTATGTGCGTGATGAAGTCTGACGGTTTAAATGTGGCCTTTGACTTTCTTACCAGCATGAATCTCGGCGGGTGTAAAGGTGGCCTGGTAGTTACAGTGGCAGACGACCCGCAGGGGCATTCCAGCGTAAAGGAATACGATGCGCGATACCTGGCCAAAGCCGCTATGGTCCCTGTACTTGAACCATCTTCTGTAGAAGAAGCAAAGTACATGACCAGGTTGGCGTTTGACTTGTCAGAAAGGATAAAGGGGCCGGTCCTGCTGCGATCTGTAACCAGGATTTCTCACTCACGTGGCTTAGTTATTCTTGACACACCGCTGCAGGATAAAAGGACAGCTGTTTTTCCGTCTGGTGAATGCTTTTTAACTAAAACAGTATTTCACATGAGGGCGAGAGATAGGGTAAGTAAAGCCGCAGTTGTCCTGGAAGAGTGCGGGCTAAATTTCACCGAGGGCCCTGAAAAGGCTGACACCGCCATTTTCTGCAGCGGCACCAGCCTGCTTTACGCCAGAGAAGCAGTTAATATGCTGGGTCTTGGGGACGAGGTAAAGATTGTTAGAGTAGGAACTACACATCCACTGCCGGAGAATTTTATACTTTCACAGCTAAAGGGAGTCAGTAATGTAATCTTCGCGGAAGAGGTCCGCCCGTTCCTTGAAGAAGGAGTTATGCTTCTCTACGCCAGGAACAGTGCAAACAAAGTAAAGTTTTTTGGTAAAATCTCCGGTGATGTTGCCGGCGCCCGCGGACCTTCTTGCGGCGAGATGAACGTTGACATAATTTTAAAAACATTAGCCAGGGTTAAAGGCATCCAGTATGAGAAACCCGGCTATGCTCAAAATAAAATAACTGAACTGGCAGCCATGATCCCGCCGCGGGAATACGCCATGTGTCCAGGCTGCCCACACCGGGCTTCCTTTTGGGCCGTCAAAAATGCTATAGCAGTAGACGGCAGAGATTGCATCGTCGCCGGTGATATTGGCTGTTATGCTCTCGGTGCCTGGGATACAGGATTCAACCTTTTTGACACTCTGCACTGCATGGGGGCGGGACCAACAATTGCAGGCGGGCTAAGCAAACTCGGCAGGTTTGGTTTAAAGAGGCCGGCCCTAACCTTTGTGGGTGATTCAACGTTTTACCATGCTGTAATTCCCGGCTTGATTAACGGTCATTACAGCGGCTCTGATTTTTTGTGTATTGTTTTAGACAACGGCGTTACCGCCATGACCGGACACCAGCCCCACCCCGGCACAGGAATAACCGTACAGGGTGCTCCAGTAAATAAAATACTAATTGAAGATATAGTCAGGGGCTTTGGAGTTACATGTGAAATAGCAGACCCTTTTGAAAACAACCAGGTAGCGGAAAAAATATGCAAAATGCTGAGGTCGCCAGGTGTCAAGGTCTTAATCCTGCGTCAGGAATGCGCTCTTGTCGCTGGACGACGACGGCAAAAGAAGAAAAGGGTCTTTGTCGATCAGTCCATCTGCCGCGGTGATACTTGCGGCTGCGGGCGCTTTTGCACTTCAGTATGGGGCTGTCCTGGCAATATATGGGATCTATCTGCAGGGAAGGCAGCCATAGATGAAGCTGTGTGCGCGGGATGCGGAGTTTGTGCAACCCTTTGTCCAGCAGGCGCAATAGTTGTAGAAGGGGGGGACTAAAATGAAAGAACCTTTGAATTTAATTATTACTGGTGTTGGCGGCCAGGGAAATATTCTCGTTTCTGAAATCCTGGCAAAATCGGCTGCCGCTGTCGGTTATAAGGTAACTGTCGGTGAATCATACGGCATGTCCCAGCGCGGCGGTTCAGTGTCTTCACATATCAGACTGTCCCGTAAACTTCTTTATGGTCCAATCATACCTTCCGGCTGCGCAGACGTGATAGTTTGCTTTGAGCCTGTTGAAGCAGTAAGAACAGTTTTGGAGTTTGGCAGCCGAGGCACAAACGTTATTGTTAATCCCCGTCCTGTTTATCCAGTTGGCGTACTTATGGGCAAGGATAAATATCCGGACATAGATATCATGCTCGGCAAGCTCAATGAAATTTCAGCCCAGGTTTTTATTATTGAGAGTACTAACATTGCCACTCAGGCAGGTAATCCCGTTGTGCAAAATATTGTCATGGCCGGAGCTCTCGCTGGTATTGGATATTTGTCAATTCCCAAGGAAACATTTGAAAGAATTATAAGGTTAGCAGTTCCAGAAAAGAATTTGAGTTTAAATTTAAAAGCATTTTGTATGGGCTATGATGTTGCACAATCATTTAGGTCAAATAGAAATAATTAGGTACAAATACCCTAGCCAGTTATTTTTAACGCGTTAGAAACGATTCCAGCGCGTCGATTTTTCAATAAAAGTTGTACGTATTATATTAAAAATTTTTTCCTGAATAATTTTGCTGCTTCTCTCAAAAATTATTATATGGATTATATATCATAAAATAATTAGCAGGGAAGTGGTAATAAAAGTGGATACAGCTTCTTGGAACACCCTTAAACTGTTCCTGGCAGTGGGAACTCCAATACAGAATCTTTTTTCTGGTATAGGAGACACCCATTTTTTTTGCAACCGGCAAGCTCTATATATCCTTAAAAACGACGGTAAAAAAATCTATGCCCAATTTTTGAATAATTATCTTGAGCTAATAAATAAAGGAGTGGGATGGGCTGATAAAGGATGGAAGAACTTTTCACATTATTTTGACCCTGTGACCGGCCAAGGATTTGGACCCTGGCCTGATGCCAAAACAGAATGCAGCTACTTTTTTAAAAAGGCTGAAACATATTGGTATGCTGGCTCTAAGAAAAAGGCAATATTCTTTTTGGGGGCAGCTTTACATTTGGCTCAAGATCTTTGTGTTCCTTATCACGCCAGAGGGATAGCGTTTAATGGACACAATGAATACGAAAAATGGGTGCAGGAAAATTACCAAGATTATTCAGTTTATTCTGATGGTATATATACAAACAGTACGCCTGAGAGTTATATTGAACAAAATGCAAAGACATCCCGGTTATATTTGCCATACGTTTTAAACGCAGATTATAAAGCCTCATATAGATTAGCGACAAGGGTTCTGCTGCCTTTAGCTCAAAGGACTACTGCCGGTTTCTTATCCCTCTTCTTAGACCGAGTGAAATTTGATAATAATCATGCGTAAACACCCCTGTTTATGTTCCGATAATAGATATTATGTAAACCCGCCCTTAGAAAGGAATCTCCCGCAACGCTTACTGCCTTCTAAGCTGGGCGGAAGTTTTATGGCTGCAGACTCCTTCATTATTTTCCCGCCCATAATGTTTTCTACCGGGTTAGTTAATCTATGCGGTTTTACATAATATCTTCACTTCTTTTAAAAATAACTAAACGCGCTAGAATCGTTTCTAACGCATCAAAATATACTAGCTAAGGTATTTCATACTACTATTATCTTCAGCGGGTTTGCCTGCAGTTTGGTACTTTCAATCGCTGGTGCGCAGCGCATCCGCGCTTTTCCCGTTGTGTTATTTTTGCGGCGGCAGGTTTGCCGAAGTTACCCTCATTTTTTCCTTATTTACTAAGACGTCTATCGTTTTATTTTCGACGTATTAACACTTGTAATCTAGCAGAGTATAATAAAGAACATAAAAAAAGATAGTGACAATGCGGTCTCTCATTAATGGTTATCTTTTTATTCTGGTCTTCTGGAGGGGGTTTAGCTGCAACTGGATGCGGGTTAATAGAAAGGTGACTATCTCCTCCCTGTATATTAAAATATGGAATATACAGGTAATATGTTACCGTTCTTTATCCGTTGAAAATAGAGCGGTTTTTCTTAACTCCAGAAAAAGTTAATATGCCCATATAGTAATATATGGGCATATAAGCTATAATCCCAGCTTTATACTTAGAACGAGCTAAATTACCCGGATTACAGTGTAGTTAGTGCGTGGAATTCCGGGTTTTTACTCTTTCTCAACTACTCAATAGCGTCAGTAAGGCAAAATGACTTAACGGATATCCCGTCGATCCTCTTTAAGTCATTCTCCAGGCTTTGCCTTTCACTATCGTTGGCCTGCATGGTCAAGGTGATAATACCTCTCTGGCGTCCGGGGTCGGGGATCCCGTTGCGGCTTAAAATTTGTGATCCGTGCTTTGTCAGCACCTGCTGCACTTCCGGCGCGTGGTTCGCCCTTTCGTAACTAGAATGCCGATAATGCAAATGCCTCGCTCCATAGCTTCAAACTCTCCTTTTAAAAGCCTATTGAGCCCTAAATATGTAACAAGTTCCAATATGAATATTCGTCATTCTTGATGGGTAACAAAGTAATATCAATAGATGGTACAATTAATTAATGAGGAAAAGAGTCCATTTTGCATCATTGTAGAAGGAATAACAAACATGATAAAATATCATAGATATCGGCTAGAAAAAAAGTTGCTGCCATGTTCTGTATGTCATAAGATACTGCCTTCATTAATGTGTAATAAAAATTATTAGGGGTTGTTAAAATGATCAAAGTTGAGATTTCCGAAGATGCCAGGGACTTCATTCTCAACAGAGCTGAAGCCGTTACTGTAGAGGCGATGATGACGTGTGGCGGCTGCTTTGGCCTTACTATGATGCCTGTTGTATTAGAAGGTGAACCGTCCGAACCAGAAAAATATGAAGTAATAATTGCCGATGGGATTAAGGTCTACATTCTTAAGGAGGCTGTTATTAATCCGGAAGGGATTAGGATATTCCTGGAAGGTAACAAGTTTGTATACCAGGAGTTGGAGGTCGAAGGGCTGAGATATTCGGCATAGATTTACCCTTATTACTTCGAAACATAATTAGATTACTTTTTTCTTCAATTCGCCAACTTCAATAAATTCACCTCTTATCGCCCGTTGGGGGTTAGCTATTAGCAAGCGGTGCCCCTTCTCTTCACCAAGCAGCCGTACTGCCTCTTTTGCTGCAGGCTCGAACTGTGGCAGCTGGCCGCTGGTGGAATGCGCATCGGAAGCGATGAAGTGGACAGAGCCATGCTCCAAAAAAGCCCGGGCGGCAACAGTTACATCAGGACAAAAGTAACCGGTCAGGCTGCCAGCAGTCAGCTGGGCCAGGGCGCCATCCGCGATCAGCTCGTAAAGACGGGAATGGTCTCTGATAAAGACATTGTTTCTCTCCGGGTGAGCGATAATTGGTGTTACGCCCTGCTGCTGTAACTCTTGGAAAACATTGGACGTATAATCGGGAACGTACCCGTCAGGAAGTTCTACCAGCAGGTATCTTCCCTTGTTGTTGATCGTAAGTAGTTCACCCCTGGAAAACCGCTTAGGTAGTTCGGGATCTATTCTATATTCCGCTCCAGGCAGGATAATTAGACTGATTCCATTGTTCATCAGTGCTTTTTGCAGGTTTGTCATTACGTCCATAATCGCTTCCCTACTGGGGTAAAGCCTTGTTTTCACGTGGGGTGTAGCTACCATTTGCCTGATGCCACCCATGACAGCGCAGCGGGCCATGGCAATGGCTTCGTCCATACTGGCCGCCCCATCGTCCAGACCAGGCAGGATATGGCTATGGATATCAATCATTTAAGGATACCTCCAATAATATCTTATTATATAATTCATCACAATAATTTACCAACACCTTTTTTATCCTTTTAAAATGAATTTACATGTGCGAGTCCATGGGTGCACTGTATTCTTCAGGGTAAAACCCTACTGACACAGTCTTGCCATTCATCATAATGAATATTTTTGTTACGGCTTATATGAACTTATATATAACCAGAAAGACCCTTTACACAATTATGCAGGCAAGTATATTGACCTTTACTCAACGTCAACGGTATTCGACAAGGTGCTGCATGTGTTTGGTATCTACTCGATAGCACTTTTCGTTTATTCTTTGATGAAACAGAAAACAACACTATTTTTCTCATCAAAATTAAATCAATTTATTTTCATAGCACTCGTTGGTATCAGCCTGGGCGCTGTTTTCGAAATTATTGAATACATTACAGATATTACAATCCAACCAAGTATACATAATCAACCAGATTTCGTTGATACCGACCTGGACCTGATCTCAGATGTGGCCGGGTCTCTGCTTGCGGCTTTCCATGTTTGTTTTATGGGTGTTAAGCAGAGACTTTGAATAAAAAATTTATATTTTCCTCCGGCACAACAAATAATCACTTTTAATATTTATAATCAAGTACAGGGAATACTCTGGTTTTTACAAGTATCGAATGGACTTCATACTCTCTAGGCTATTTTTCATATCATAATGGCTGGAGCATACGGTGGTCATTTTTATTTTACTGCATAATGATACCAACACTTTGGATTCATTATAAAAACCTCCTATGTCGACAATGCAACTTATTCCTGCGGGACTTGTCTTTATTGTCAGCGCTTATTATTATATATTTGTCAAATTAATAAATGCGGCAGTAAAAGGGGCTTAAACATGATCAAGAATTATCGCAAGTGGTTTTTGGCAAGAGTCAAACGCGCCATCTATGATTTCGGTATGATCGAAAACGGCGACCGGGTTGTGGTTGCTTTCTCAGGCGGCAAAGACAGTGTCACCCTGCTGTATGCGCTTAAACTGATCAGCCGTTTCCTGCCGGTCAAGTTCGAACTGGAGACTATTTTTGTTAAGACCGGCTGGCCGATGGATGTGCAGGTGCTGGAAGAATTCTGCCGCTCCATTAATGTTCCTTTTCATATCGTTGAAACTGAAATTGCAAAAATAGTCTTCGAAGAGCGGGACGGAGGCAGTCCCTGCGCCATTTGTTCACACCTGCGCCGCGGCGCGCTGCATACAAAAGCCCTTGAACTGGGGTGCAACAAGGTTGCCCTTGGCCATCACCTTGACGATGTTATTGAAACATTTTTTTTGAGCATGATTTATACCGGCCAAATGAAAGTATTCTCACCATCTACCTTTCTGGACCGTACCGGGCTTACCATGATCAGGCCACTGGTTTATCTTGCCGCTGAGGAAGTCATGTCCTTTTTACAATCTGAGAAATTGCCGTTTATTGCCAACCCCTGCCCTGTTAACGGACATACCCACAGAGAGGTCGTGAAGGAATTTCTGCTTGACCTCGTCCAGCGCTTCCCTGATTTTAAAGCACGTTTTCTCAACTCCCTCCAGACCTTCGACCAGGAAAATTTATGGCCGGAGGTCCGCCCAAGGGGGAGAAGAAAATAATAGTATTTGTGAGTGAAGCACTGGGCGCGAAAGCAGGCTGGGACGGCGCAACTAAAACAGTAAGCATAATTCGGTACAGAGGAGCCATCAGACAGCGGTACTACCGCCTCTGCCAGCAAGGCCTACTGGGTGGAAAGCGGCGTGCGCCTGGTCAGGGAAGGCCAGACTATTTATGAAGACCAGGAGTCAGGGTATTCTCGTCATACCATCCCAGTTTGACCCTGCCAAGTACGAGCGCATGATTTTGGGGCTGATTTTGATCTTGATGTGTATTTTCCGGCCACAGGGACTGCTCCCTTATAAACGAAAAATAGCAGTATGGCGGAAGAAGATAGGGCATTACCATCCTCCTGGTTGAACAGAACGCCCGCAAAGCGCTGAAAGTTGCCCGCAGAGGGTATGTGCTGCAGAACGGGGCAATAGAAATGACAGGATTGGGAGAGAAACTGCTGTATAATTCCCTGGTTGTAGACGCTTACCTGGGATAATAACCCTTTTAAAAGTGTTGGATGATTCTTTCCGAAAGCATCAGTTTGTATCCGTCGGGGTCAAAGAATTTGGCCAGTTTGACTACACCAGGAACTACAATGATGCCGCCTTTAAACTCGATGCCTTTTTGCTGCAGATTCTGGACCGCCTGCTCAATGTTCTCCACTTCAAATGTGATGCAGGTGGAGGAAGGGCTGATTGGCTGAGCCTCAGCAAACCCGATAAAACAATCTTCAGTGTTCGTGGTGACTATAGACTGCCCGTTGTTTGCATCGCAATAAAGCTCCTTGAAACCAAGCTTTTCAGTATAGAATGACAAAGTAAGTTCCAGATTGCTTATATTGTAATGAAACCCGACTCCTGGTTTAAACATTGATTGCCTCCCATATGAAGAATCTTAATCTCAAGTTGCTTTTTACTATCATTAATGTAACACTTTTAAAGATTTCTATGATAATCCCAGGAGGACTTTTTCTTTAGCTTTAGTGTAAGGCATCTGAAAGTATTTTTGGTGCCGTTCTCCGCCAAGATAGATTTTAAGGTTTTCCAGTTCGTTTAGTGCCAGGTACAGCCAATAAATGAGGGGGTAAACAGTTCCTCTGTAGATCGCATCATTATAAGTGACTGTCAGGATCTCTTTTATAAAGCTGCCCCAAATATCCACCGTGCTTGGCCCGCTGGACATTATTGTTTTGTTAGTGCCTATATGTGAACATATATACATATTTTCGTCGTTGGAGTAAAACGATGTTCCTGCTATCCTGCAAATTAATGGTCTTACATTATAAACTGAACAAATCCTTTCCCTGTTTGTCAGCTCAGTTAAAAAGGGACAATCAATTTTAACACCTTTTGATAATTCATAGACTTTCAGTGACATTTCTTTAAAGTCAAGCCCCGAGTGGTTAGACCTGAAATAATCTAACAACTGGGGCTGCTTGCTGTTTAAGTAAGATATGCTCTGCAAAACCCTTTGCTTAACCAGCGCCACTCTTTTATGATCAAACTTGATCATTTCGCGGCAAATTAAAAAAAATTCTACTATTGAGACGCTAAAAACGGTGCTGCAGCACTCACTGCATCCTTTTCTGCATACCGGCTTAACACGGTTTTTAGAGTAATGGGTGTCAATAAGTCTGTCTGACTCCGCATACAAAGACAGCATTTTGGCGGCAAGGCTTTCCCAGGATATATCCGGGTGGCATTTTTTATGCCTTCTCATGCTGCCGCAGAAGCAAATCTTATCGTCAGACATAGTACTGATTCCTCCGCCTATGGTCAGAATGCGGAAAACCAAAAAACTACATTAAAAGTTCATTTCATTTAAAATAAATCCTTCCTGTAATAAAATATTTTTGGTCTTTTTGTTCCCTAATTATGCAAGCCAAAAGAACTGTACATTAGCTTAGAAAAACCGGAAGATTAAACGGAAAATAATTAACGCGCCGGGAACAATTCCAGCGCGTTAAAATATTTTCTGATCAATCCAATTCCAAGAGCTGCTTAGCGTTTTCTCCGAGTATCCTCGCAATGGCCTCATCAGAGATATTTAAATTCCTGATTATTTCGATATTCTTTTTGACATCCACACTGGGCCAGTCAGTGCCAAAAATAAATTTATGCGAAAATCGACCCATATCAGGGAAGAATTCAAGCAGCTTTTTGGGGGGCAAGCCTGATACTTCGATATAAATATTCTTGTGCAGGCGAGCCATGTTTATTGCTTCATTGTACCACAGGCCACGACCGCCGTGTGCCATAATGATCTTCATGTCCGGAAAGTCTATAGCCACATCATCATAAAAAATGGGATTGGCATACTTAATACGGACGCCTGTAAATATCGAGGATCCTGTATGGAAAAGCACAGGTATGCCAAGCCTTTCGGCAACAGCATACAAGGGGTAGAGGAAATTGTCATTGGGATAAAAGTAATTGTATGAGGGTAAAAGCTTAAGCCCCTTGAAGCCATGATTTAGAATTAAGTCCTCTAACATTTTGCCCATATTCGGGTGCAGATAGGGATTTATAGTGCAAAACGGTATTAATCTCGGACTCGCCTGGCAGAAAGCTTCTACCATTTCATTTGTGGCAATACCAGTTGACAGAGGTGAAATCTCTGCTAATACTACTGAATAATCTACTCCATTATGGTCCATCAGCTGCAAAAAGGCCTGAGGGTCACTCTGAATTCTGCAAAACTCAACGTATTCTTCTTTGGAGGGGAAGGCGCTTGCAAAGAAATTAAAGGCATCTTCACCAAAGGACTCATATTCTGACAGGTGAACATGAAAGTCTATCACAGGTTTATACATTCTAATTCTCACTCCAATCCTAATACCTAAAATATTATGTACTTAAACAGGTTAGTTATCCTTTGCTTTATACTCCTGGGAAATCACTAATTCTGTTTATATCATTGGATGGATCACGCCCATATTACAGTAAGTCCACAATGCTATTCCGGTTTTATATTATCACCCGCGAATGAGCAAAGAGAAATATGCTTTTAAGATTGGATTAATTATTTTTACCAATAAATATTATCTTTCAAACGAAAAAGACCAGGTTGGTATATATTACCAATCTAGACACCAGCAGCAGAACACAGACTCTAATATAGTTGCTGATGCTCAGGTTGTATTTAAATTCCAGGAATATATAAATGGCTATAATTAAAGTTGTGAAGGCTACATCTTTGAGGTAATCGGCTTTGTCTGTTTTTATAAGAGCGAGAATAACCATAAACTGTAATGCAAAGAAAGAATAGTATATAAGCTTCCTTGTCATCATCTCCAGAATAAATAACCTGCCTCATACCTGTATTGGCAACTTTAATGCTTTAATTATTATGCTCACTATTACTTATTTTAAAAAAAGAAAACACCGCGTAAAAGCGGCTCATAGGAAAGAGGACATACCTTTGACTTTGGTCTTTTCTGAGGGGAGGTATGTCCCCGACGTATTTTGGGTACTTGGTGTTAATCCTTTTCAGTTGGTTTTTCTTTTTGCAGGGCAGCCTTCAGCAAATCGCCCAGGTTCTGCCCGACTGAGCCCTGGTCGCTGTACTGGTCGATAAGCCTTTGGTTGACCCTGCTGGCGTGCTTGGAACTCTTATACCCAAATTCATCCTGTTTTTCAGGCTGCCGGTGACCGCAGGCGCGGTCCTGGCAAACCAGCATCTTCCCTCTCTTGCCGTTAACCAGCAGCAGATACTTGCCGCAAACGGGGCATTTGGTCCTGGTAATATTGTCAGCCTTATAAACAGCATTATCCGCCACTACACTTTTGACCAGTTCAATGGCGTTTTTACGGATATCGGCCATAAATTCAGTTTTACTGCCCTTGCCCCTGGCAATATCGGAAAGCCTCTGCTCCCACTGGGCGGTCAATTCAGGGGTTTTTAAGGCCGGAGCCACCAGTTTGATCAACTGCATGCCTTTCGATGTGGGAACCAATTCTTTGCCCTGCCGCTCGATATAGCTGGTGTTAAGCAGTTTTTCTATAATTTCCGCCCGGGTCGCGGGAGTTCCCAGGCCGCTGCCTTTCATGCTCTCCCGCAATTCTTCATCTTCAATAAATTTGCCGGGGCTCTCCATGGCTGTCAGCAGGGTCGCTTCATTATAACGGGCCGGCGGCTTGGTTTTTGATTTGTTTATCTTGTAACTTTTAACTTGCTTTATGTCGCCTTTCTTTTGCATGGTCAGAGTCTGTTCGGGCAGCGCCTCGCTGTCCGGGTCGTCTTTCTCCGCAGGTTTAGAGGTAACAGCCCGCCAGCCCTTATCTTTGACCACCTTGCCCCTGGCGTAAAAGTTCTCTCCGTTGACCGCGGTAATTATAGTAGTCTGGTCGTAACGGTAAGGCGGGTACAAAACAGCAATAAACCTTCGCACGATTAAATCATAAATTTTCCTTTCATCTTCTTTTAAAGAGGTTAAACGCAATGGCTGTTCGGTTGGGATGACGGCATGGTGGTCTGCGACCTTACTGTTGTCAACAAAGCGTTTTGTCGGCTGCAAGGGCTTTTGCAGCAATGGTTTGACCAACTCGGCATACGGAGCAACCGAAATGCTTTTCAGCCTGGAAGCGAGCGTTGGCACAATATCAGAGGTAATGTAGCGGGAATCGGTCCTCGGGTAGGTAACCAGTTTATGCTGCTCGTAAAGGTCTTGCAGTAAGGACAGGGTTTTCTGGGCTGAAAACCCGTACCGCCTGTTGGCGTCCCTCTGTAATTCCGTCAGATCATAAGCCAGGGGTACCGGCTCGCTCTTGCTCTCGATGCGGACATCCTTTACCACACCCTGGCGCCCCTTGATTTTAGCCGCTATATCTTCCGCCCGGGCGTAGTTAAAGATCCGGCCGTTGTTGTCCGGCCCGCGCCAGTCAGCAAAATAGTCGCCGAAATCCGCTCTGACAGTCCAGTAGTCCACAGGAACAAATTTTTTTATTTCTTCTTCCCTGTTAACAATCATAGCCAGGGTTGGGGTCTGGACCCTGCCTGCGTTTAACTGGGCATTAAATTTACAGGTTAGGGCCCTGGTTACATTGAGCCCGATTAGCCAGTCCGCCTCAGCCCGGCATACAGCGGCGTCGTACAGGTTGTTGTAAGACGTGCCGGCCTTTAAGTTGGCAAATCCCTCGCGAATAGCGTCATCAGTTTGTGATGAGATCCACAGGCGTTTGAAAGGTTTTCTCCAGTTGGCCAGGGCCATGATCCAGCGTGCCACCAGTTCACCTTCTCGGCCGGCATCTGTGGCTATCACCAGTTCTTTGAGATCATGCCGCTTCATTAAATTACGTATAACCTGAAACTGGTGGGAAGTTTGCCTGATCACTTTCAATTTCATGCTGGCCGGCAGCATGGGCAGATCCTCCAGGCGCCATTCTTTGTATTTATGGTCATAATCATCAGGTTCAGCAAGGGTAACCAGGTGGCCTAGCGCCCAGGTTACCACATATTGAGGCCCCTCCAGGTACCCCTTATTCTTAGACCCGCATTTTAAAACCCTGGCAATTTCCCTGGCTACGCTCGGCTTTTCCGCCAGTACAAGCGCTTTCATTTAATCACTCGATTCTTCTTTACTTTGTTTCCTCACTTATAAAACCAATTTTTATTATAACATATTATAACCCCCTCTCAATTCCCTTGCAGGTATTGAAGGGGCGGCATTCCCAATCATTACTTATACGCTCCGGAAAGCGCATCAATCTGCGGGCAGTCCTGGCTGACGCCGCTGCATAACAGGCAATTATTATTTAAGGGGTTTTGGGCTTTATAGTATTATCTTTGACTTCAGTTTGCTCCTTTACCTCGGTCTTAGTTGTATTGGTTTCTTTACCGTCCTGCGGCGTTTTTACTCCGTCTTCCTGTTTTTCCTGCTTCACGCCAGTGGTTTCCGTTGTTTTCTTTTGCTCTGCCCCTTTTGCCTCAGCGGCCTTTTCTTTATCATTTTCCTTTTTGGGCGGGGCTGCGCCGCTGTAGTACATACTTTCGCTTACTCCCATCACATTGGCCATTACCAGGCGGAAAATTTCGGCAGGCTTATTCCCCCCGTAGGAAGTGAGGTAATGTTGTCTGTCCATGTCTTTTTCATCGTATCCCAGCCATACCGCAGCGGTGTAACGCGGGGTAAAGCCTACAAACCAGGCGTCTTTATTCCCGCTTAAGCCGCGGAATACAGCTGTGTCCGGCAGTTCGGTAGTGCCTGTCTTGCCTGCTGTTTCTATGCCGTAGACACCTGCCCGGTAACCGGTGCCCCCGCTGACCGCTGAACGCAGGACATCCTTCATGGTATTGGCTGTGGCCGGCATCATTACAGGCTTACCCTCCGGGTGGCGGTAGATGACCTGGCCATCCGCATCTTCAATATAATCTATAGCATAAGGTTTTATATATACCCCGCCGTTGGCAAAAGCAGCATAAGCGCCGGCCATTTGCAGGGGGGACACTCCTTTGGTCAAGCCACCCAGTCCCATGGCCAGACAGCGGTCGTCTTCAGTCAGCTCAAACCCTAATTTTTGAGCCATCTCAAACCCGCGGTCAATTCCTATAGTATTAAGGAGACGGACCGCGGCGACATTCCTGGACCACTGTACCGCGGTCCGGATGGTGATCTGCCCGTAAAAATTACCGTCTGAGTTATGGGGTTCATAGCTGCCGACTTTAAATGGTGTGTCAGAAATAACAGAATCAGCCCGGTAGTTGAGCTCAAAAGCAGGGGCGTATACGGCCACAGGTTTAAAAGCTGAGCCTGGCTGCCTCATTAACTGGGTAGCCCTGTTAAAACCACGCCTGGTTAAATACTCCCTCCCGCCGATCAGTGCTTTGATCCCGCCTGTTTCACTTTCCAGCAAGGCCAGCGCCGACTGGACTTTATCGTCCGGCAGCAGATTCGGGCGCTGGAACACGCTTTCAGCTTTCTTTTGGATGTCCCCCTCCAGGGTGGTGTGGATCTTCAGGCCGCCTTTAAAAAGCTTATACTCGCCTACTATGGAAGTGGCTTCGTCAATTACATAATCAATAAAATAAGAATTGTTTTTGCTGGAGGTCTCTTCCCTGCTGAGATTCAAAGCCTGTTCCTGGGCCTCACGGCCCTGTTCACTGTCAATATATCCCTGCTGGACCATTTTCCCCAGTACAACATTGCGCCGCTGCATGGAATCAACAGGATTAATATAAGGATCATAGGCACTGGGCGCTTGTACCAAGGCGGCCAGCAAGGCCCCCTCGGCGAGGGTTAGGTCAGTGCAGTCTTTATTGAAGTAGGTTTTTGAAGCGCTCTGGATACCGTAAGCGCCTTCTCCGAAATAGACCTGGTTTAAGTAAAGCCCCAGTATCTCATCCTTAGTGTAACGTGTTTCAAAATCAACAGCTAAACAGGCTTCCTTTACCTTTCGTGATAAGGTTTGCTCCGGTGACAAAAACAACATTTTCATGGTCTGCTGGGTAATGGTACTGGCGCCCTGGCTTACTTCCCCCGAGGTGTAATAACTGAACACAGCCCGCAAAATTGCTCTCAAATCAATGCCGTGATGTTTGTAGAATCTTTCATCCTCAATTGCCACAAAAGCCTGCTGTACATGTGGTGGTATATCATCCAGCTGCACAGGCAGGCGGTTTATCTCCGCATAAACTTCCGCAGCTATATTCCCGTCCTGATCATATATAAGTGAGGTCTGCTCCATGGACAAAAAAGTCTGCATACCAGAAAAATTCGACAATATACGGTTTGTATATATATGTGCGCAAATCAAAGGCGGCAGGCAGAGAAGAAAAATTACCAAAAATATTATACTTAATATGATGAAAGACTTTTGCCGGTTAATGACCATCTAAACAGTCTCCTTACCAACTATGCTCCCCTATACTGATACAGCCAGTACTATCTAATAAAATATATACAACTTTTAAAGCAGATTACCTGTAATTAATAACCAAAATTATTGTACATTATTGTCAGGGAAAGCGCTGAATAAAAACCCCAAACCTGGATGATTTGGGGTATAACATTAATTTTATAGTTTTTGTTGGTTTAGTTTTTCCCTAAACTTTTCAGACAATCCTGCCCTGTTTTAATGTGCAGGTACTTATCAGACTGATCTTTTTTGATGATTTCCAGAATTTCCTGAACCCAGGGAATGTCACTTATTATATGCTTTTTATTAAATGATGATGGAAATGTCATTATTTTTTCCTTTAATCAGCTTAACTAACCATATATTTTTCCATAAATATGCTTTGATCTTTAAAATACCTGACACTTAAAGGTTTGTCAACCTTAGCGCGTATAAAAACGACATAACCAGCAACTTTGTTATCTGAATTAAATAGAGTTGTTTCTGTACGACCTAACCAGAGGGTAACTCCCGTCACTTGACTCCATAAACCCGTGACGTTTATACCATGCTAAAAGCTGCCTGTCATCCAAAGATCCTGTAGAATGAATATAAGCGTACAAATCCAGACGGTTCTGGTCAAGATAATCGGTTAATTTATTCAGCACCTCGGATCCATAACCTTTGGCCCTGTGTTCTTCAGCTACAAATATGTGGTCAAATATCCATTTACCGCAGGCAGTGCTTATTTTTGACCGTGCCAGGCAGTTCTCACCGTCACAGAGACTGATCTCACAGGTACTGTTAATCCAGTTATTTTCTTCAATTATTAAAAATTTACCTTCTTTCCTGATGCGCTGTCCCATAAAAATCACCGGTTATTAATCAGACAAGTGATGAAAATATATTTCTGAAAGGGTCGAATTCAACACATTTGACGGGCTGCCTGGCGATATGGAGAAGGCATTTGTTACATGAAGTACATTTACTCTCCCTGCGGTCAGGTGTCTTTAAAAGCCTGTCAGGGAAATCCGGCTCACAGATTAACGGCCGGCAAATTCCAATTAAGTCAGTTCCGTTTTGCAGCAGTTTTTCCATAGCCGGCAGCGAGCGGATACCGCCGGTCAGCGCCAGGGCGGTGTTAGTCCCGGCCAAAGCCTCACGCATGGTATCTACAGCCCATGCAAAATATGCTTCTTTGGTGCCGGCTTCTTTTCTTAGTTTAGCCCGTAATTTCACCTGTCCTGTGATGCCGCCGCTCAGTTCAATCAGGTCCACACCCTGCTCAGCCAGCCTTTTGGCAACCTGGGCATATTCTTTAATGCCGTTCCCTTCCTCAAGATAATCTGCGGTATTCAGCTTCCATAATATGGGGAAGCTGCCGCCTACCCGCGCACGAATGGCGCTGTAAACTTCCATGATAAACCGCATCCTGTTATCCAGGCTGCCGCCCCATTGATCAGACCGGTTATTAGTAACAGGGCAAAGAAATTCACTCAGCAGGTAACCGTGCGCGCCGTGCACAGCAACCGCGTCAAAGCCCGCTTCCTTAACCCTGCCGGCTGCGGCGCCAAAAGCCCTGATGGTGGCTTTAATATCCTCTTCACTCACATCGTTGAGGCTGTATCCCCTGTCTGTTGCCCCGTAGGAGAAGCCATATCCTGAAGTACCCTGGTGAAACAGCTGGACAGCGCATTTGCACCCGTCACCATATTTATGGATAATACCGGACAGTTTTTTTAAGCCCGGTATATATTTATCATCATAAACACAGATCTGGTTGATAAAAGCCTTGCCGTTTTGTTCCACGGTGGCTGCGCCTGTTATGATCAGGCCTGTCCCTCCCCTGGCCAGGTCATAATAGAGTCTCAGCAGAGCGTCCGTAACGAAACCGTCGATATCAGCCATGCTCTCCACAGTCGCGGACCTTAAGAACCTGTTCTTGATTTCACAGCTGCCAATCTTGATCGAGGTACCTGCCACATGCATTTTTATCACTCCATCTGTTATTGTTTAAAAAAAGCAACTATACTTTTTGCTTAAACTTCCGATATATATATATTGGTAAAGCCGACATAATTATTTAGAAAAGCAGGGCTGAAAAAGATGAATGAAAAACAAAAGAGAATTATTAAATCCTCTCCGGAAAAACATGTTGAAAAAGTAAGCAGCAGGGTGATTATTATTACCGACATAAATAGAATAGAAGGGGACGCCCATTGTTTCCCCGCACTGCGGCTGCTTGACCTTCTAAACTCGCCCTCTCAATTTATTCCACTGACCAACGCGGTAATTTATAACCTTGAAAGAGACAGGGAGCTTTACAGCGTTGACTTTATTTCATTGAATAAAAACATTATCCGTATGGTAATGGAATTGAACAAATAGAGTTTAACGTACGATCAATACCGGGCAGGAGGCGTGGGTGGTCACAGCTATGCTCACACTGCCCATCAAATAGCCTTTTACGCCGCTCAGTCCCCTGCTCCCCATTATGATTAAATCATACCTGCCTGTTTTTGCTTTTTTACAGATGGCCTCCGCGGGGTGCCCCATGATCATTTCTGTTTCAACCTGTACGTTATAACTTGTTAATTCAGCCGCTACCTTTTCCAGGGTTTCCCGCCCCTGGGCGTTAATCTTGTTTAATACCATGCCGCGAACATCCGCAGGCATTACTGGAGTAACGTTGAACAGCGTCACCCTGGCCCCTATTCTTGATGCCAGATTAGCTCCATGGCGGGCGGCCTGCAGTGCTTTTTCCGAACCATCTATAGGAATAAGAATATTTTTATACACCAGCATTCTCTCCTTCCTATATTTTTGCACTTGCCTACAATCCTCTGACAGGCTCCTTCACTATTTCCTTTCGTTGTCAGGTTTTTTGAAATCAATGATCTGCCCCATCTTGGGAGGAGCTTCAAAACTTTCAGGTGAAATATGTTCGATTTCCGGAAAATATTTTTTGATCTGCTCCATTATAATCCTTGTAACCATTTTTGTTTCTTTATCCCCGTTTTCACCGGCAAGATTTAAAGCTAAACCGAATAGCAGCATTTCATCATGTGACAGGTTGAGCTCATAGTTGTTAGCCGGCAGTTCATTAATTTTGGCCATGGCCATCAGGCACACACCGGAAATCATTGAAAAAGACTCTACATTCAGTTTTTCATTCGTAATATTCTCGTGGTTTTTCTTAAAGGCTGCTATTACCGCGTTTAGTAAAACCTCAGCTCTGTCCGGTTTAATAGTCAATTTGAACAGCGGCGAAAAAACGTAGCTCTCGGGGCCTGTTCTTAGGATCAGTTCTCCTCTGTTGCCTACCAGACAAACAATACGCCCGTTTTGGATCTCAATCTCCATTAAAGAACCGTTGATAAAAAAACCGGTGGCGAAATTATTCCTTAAGAGCCTGGAAAATTCCTCATCTTCAACTTCTTCCTTGAGGTATTTCTGCTTAAAATATTTGCCGTAATCACCCGGGTCGTATTCCACTTCAATGTCTTCCAGATATATTATACTGGATTCAACCAACTGGTCTTCAAAATACCTTTCCAACAGCAAGTATTCTTCTAAATATTCTTCAAGCATTTCTAATATTTCGTCTATGTCATAAACAATTTGGTTGCTGATTAGATTATAATCCATTTAAGCTCCTTCCTGTTGAACGGCTTCAAACGCCTGCTCTTGACCTTAAATTATCATATGTAAGCTGGTCAGGCAACCTGTTTTATCTTTTGTTGCCGTCAGCGGTAAATACAGCTGGAGAGATTGCGTCTGTTTTCGTGAACAATCTTTTATATGACATCAGGATTAACAGCAGGCAGCCTATAGCCACTGCCGCTGCAATCATCAGCATCACTACAATCTGGTAACGCACCGCCTGCTGCGGGTCCGCACCGCCAAGAATCTGGCCGGTCATCATGCCTGGCAGACTGACGAGCCCAACTACCATAAGCGAGTTTATGGTCGGGGTCATACCCGCCCGGAGAGCCTCTTTCACACAATCCCTGACAGCTTCCCAAGGTGTGGCTCCGAAACTCAACAGCGCCTCGATTTCCAATATCCTGGATTTTACCTCTGAAAACAGGCGGTCAAGGGAAAGGGCGATACCGTTCATGGAATTGCCAAGGATCATGCCAAAGATCGGGATTACTATTCTGGCTGAATACCACGGCTGTGGAGAAATGACAAGCACCACAACAATAGAGCCCACTAAAAAGGTGCTGACCCAGAGAGATACAAAGCCAAGAAGCAAAGGGCCGCGGCCCGCGTTGGGGGTCCTTTGCGAGGCTGTTCTTGAAGCAATAAGACACATCAAGGTTACGATAATAATGATCAACGCCAGGTTGTTTACCTGAAAAATTAGTGTTAGCGCATAGCCGATAAGTGTTAATTGAACAAATGTCCTAACAGTCCCCCATATTAACGGTTTCAACAGTTCCAGTTTTAAGGCGGCGGAAATTAAACCTGTGATGAGTACTAAGACAACACTTAAGCCGAGCTGAAAATTTGAAATAGGAATAACTCCAACATCCACTTAATTCACCCCCCGCTGCTGCACCCCTAAGTCTAAAACCTTTGTTCCTGGAAGGTCATTGCAGTCATGTTGGTGTGATACCATGATTATACCGCGGCCGGGTCTCTGCCTGACCCAGTGGTATAAAAAATCCCTCACCGCACTGCCTGACTTATCATCAAGTGACGCTGCGGGCTCGTCAAGGAGCAAAATGTCCGGGTTTAACAAAACCGACCGCAGCAGTGCGACTCGCGCGGCTTCCCCGCCGGAAAGCGTACGCGCTTCCTGTCCCAGTATCTCCCGGCTTAACAATAACTCCAGCAGGCCTTTTTCCGCCTCTGACAGGTTGAATGCTTCCTTTCTAATTTTCAAACTAAAGGGCCGGCGCAAGTTATCCAATACTGTGCCGTTAAAGACTGCGGGTTTCTGGGAGTTGCAACTGATCATTGCACGCCATAACTGTACCGGTATAGTGAGCCAGTTTTCGCCTTTAAAAAAGACCTGCCCGCTGTCACACTCCTGCAGCCGCGCCAGAATTTTCAAAAGAGTTGTTTTCCCCGCACCGGAAGGTCCTTTGATCAGCAGCACGCCGCCTTCTGCCAGGCTGGCGGAAACTATTACCCGGCGGCCTGCCGCTCCTAAATGATAACTAATATTTTCAAAATAAAAGAAATCAGCCAAAATCCTTCCCTCCGGCCAAAAACAGGTAACTCTAGTTTCCCCACTTTAATAAAATAGAAGCGGCAGACATAGATCTCCTGCCGCTCGCAACGGAGTTCCGACCTAGTTAAAAATCGTTCAGTATGGGGTATGTTTTTTTGGCAATCATATGTATAGCCCGCACGAAACGGACTGTACCGGTTTTTGCCCTCATGACCACCGAGTGGGTTTCAGCTCTTTCACCGCCGTAAAAGCGGACTCCCCTCAAAAGCTCACCGTCTGTCACACCTGTGGCGGCAAATATGGCGTCGTCGCCGCTGACCAGGTCGTCCATTTTCAGGATGCGCCGCGGGTCTGATAAACCCATCTGCACGCACCTGTTGTACTCATCTTCGTCTTCCGGCACCAGGCGGGCCTGCATTTCACCGCCCAAACATTTAAGCGCGGCGGCAGCAATAACACCTTCAGGGGCGCCCCCAATGCCCGCGCAAATGTCAATCCCGGTGTCGTCAAAGGCTGTGGAAATGGCTGAGCTGACATCACCGTCACCAATCAACCTTACCCTTGCCCCTGTTTGGCGGACTGCTTCTATTAGTTTGGCGTGACGGGGGCGTTCCAAAATCATCACAACACATTCTTTTACCCTTTTATTATTAGCTTTAGCTACTATTTCAAGGGTCTCTTCTATTGGCGCGTCCAGATGCACCAGGCCGGCCGCCCTGGGACCCACCGCCAGTTTCTCCATGTACATATCCGGGGCATGCAGCAGGTTGCCCCTGTCAGCAATCGCTATCACCGACATGGCATTAGGAAGGCCCTTGGCGAGTATATTGGTCCCCTCCAGCGGGTCCACAGCCACATCTACTTCAGGTGATGCAGCGCTGCCCACTTTTTCGCCTATGTACAGCATGGGCGCCTCATCCATTTCCCCTTCTCCGATTACTACCGTGCCATTTATGGTAACTGAATCAAACATCCTGCGCATAGCGTTGGTAGCTGCTTCATCAGCTTCGTTTTTGCGGCCGCGTCCCATCCACTGTGCTGAAGCCAGTGCAGCAACCTCGGTCACCCTTACCAGTTCCATAGCCAGTTCTCTGTCCATATACAAACTCTCCCTGCAATTAATTGAGGCGAAACAGTTAGGGATCGAAAAAGCAGCTTTTATTATTAATATATACCTTTATCAATTAATTGACCAGTACATGGTATTAGGGGGGTGTTTCCTGAAAAGGATACTTTATTAAACGTATTTGCCCGCGTTTATTTTATGAAGAAGAGGGGTAATTTAAATAAAAAATCACAGGAGGGCAATTCTTGGCAGAAAACACTGGCATACAAAAATCCCAGGGCAGCTTCTGGCTTTCTGTGGCCGCTTTGGCTGGTGTACCCTTTATCATGGTCCTGGGCAACTCCATGCTGATACCCGTTCTGCAGGATATTAAAACATCGCTCAGCCTGAGTACCGTGCAGGTTAGTTTGATTATAACTTTGTTTTCACTGCCGGCGGGGTTGATTATCCCGGTGGCGGGGTTTTTGTCTGACCGCTTCGGCAGAAAACCGGTGATTATACCCGCGCTGATTATTTACGGCTTGGGCGGCGTTATTGCCGCCATAGCGTCTGTTTTTTTTAAACAGAATGCATTTTTCCTGATCCTGGCCGGCAGGGTGCTGCAGGGAATTGGTGCGGCGGGAACAGCGCCTATTGCCATGGCTTTGTGCGGCGACCTGTTTAAGGGGGAGGACCGCAGCCGCTCGCTCGGTTCTATTGAAGCCTCCAATGGCCTGGGCAAGGTAGTCAGTCCAATCCTGGGCTCAGCTATAGGTCTGATCACCTGGTACGCTGTCTTTATTTTTTTCCCTTTTATAGTGATCCCAGTGGTCTTGGGCATGTGGTTTCTAGTTAAAGAACCACCTAAACAAGCCAGCCAAAAATTATCTCAGTATTTAAAATCATTTGCCAAAGTATTTAAAGAAAAAAAAGGGCTGCTCCTCTCTTCTTACTTTTCCGGCGCTATTGCACTGATGGTCCTTTTCGGCGTGCTGTTTTATCTCTCAGAATATCTCGAACAGCAGTATGGGCTGGATGGTGTGCCTAAGGGCCTGGTTTTAGCCATACCTGTTTTATTTATGAGCGCCACTTCCTTTATTACCGGGTTTGTCATTAAAAAGGAAAAGAAGATCATGCAGGTACTGGTAATAACCGGTCTTGTTATTATGGCGGCGGCGCTGGCTTTTTTACCGCTGTCAAAAGGAGTGGTCATCTACTTTGCCGCGGTTTCCATCATTGGCATCGGGACGGGACTGGTACTCCCCTGTTTGAATACGCTGATCACCAGCGCGGCTACGATAGAAGAACGCGGCCTGGTTACTTCCCTATACGGGAGTGTCAGGTTTTTTGGTGTTGCCTTCGGGCCTCCCCTGTATGGCTATTTGCTGGCCAGGGATACCGGCCTCATGTTCTGGAGTTCCGCCGGGCTGGCCTTAGCCGGGGCGGCAGTATTTTATTTGCTGGCCGGGATGCGCGGCAGCGCCAAAAAAAATCCGGGTACTTTTATTTTCAGGCCTGTGCCCGCTAAAAAACCCGGAGATAAATAGTTTTAAAATGAAACAAATTGACAGGATTAACAGGATTAAAAATAATGATTTACAGGATTTTTAAAATATATAAGGGATTTTTAATTATTATGTTTATTCTTCAATCTATTAAGAACCCTTACGGTGTCCTGCAAAAACTTTTACAGATATGATTTTATAAAAAAGTGATTTATTTATAATCCCTGTTAATCCCATAAAATCCTGTAAATCCTGTCTTGTTGTTTTATTTTTTGATTTTTTAAGGCAAAGCCCTGATTTTTTCTTTTTGTTCGCGCAGCAGCTGCTCATACTGATTGTTAATGCCGCTGACAGCTCTCATCCACTCCTCCCTGAAACCAGGCTGCTTTTCCGGGTCTGCCTTTATTTTTTGGCCGGTCCTTTGTTCCAGTTTTTTTAAGGAGGCGCTCATTTTGGCCGCATACCTTTCTTTGAATTGGCCAAAGGCTTGTTCCATGGTCCTTTCATAGTACTGAAACAAGTGTTCAAGCTGGCCAAAGGTCTCTTTCAAGGCATTTTTATTCTTTTTAATGAGCAGCAGGCCTTCCATAGCCTTTTTATTTGCCTCCATGGTATCCTTGTCTCCCGGCATTTGGAGATTGTTTAGAAAGGTTTCCTGTACTCCTTCAATGATGTATTTCCTCAAGTCCCCGGCCTGTTTTTCCACTTCAGATAAAATATCAAATTCTTTTTCTCTTAAAAATTTTGCTGCCAGGGCTTGCCCCTGAGGAATTAGCTCCATCCTTTCAATTTCAGATTGCGGCACTTCTTTCCTTTGCTTAAAACGTTCCATGGCCATTTCATAGGCGGATTTTATCCTGTCCAGGCTAAACACCTCCGGTTAGTTTTATTTTATAATCAGGCGGCGCAGCAAAAATACCGGCAGCGGTATGAGTACGACTGCGGCCACTAAAATCCATACCAGGTCTTCGATTAAATAGATGTCCACCGTACCGGTGACAAGGCCGCGTGTGAGGTTAACCATATGATAAAGCGGGCTGAGCCAGGCGATCTTTTGAACTATCGCAGGCATACCGGTCAATGGAAAAAAAACACCTGACAAGAGAAAAAGGGGTGTCATTATTAATGAAAAAAAATAGTTGAAGCTGTCTATGTTGGGAACCAAACCAGTCCAGGTGGCGGAAACCGCCGCAAATAGGAGGCCCGACAGGGCCAGGACCAGTGGGACCATAAGAGCCCAGGGTGAAGAAACCAACCCTATGGCAGCTATAACCAGTAGAATGACAGAGCCATACAGGACTGATTTGAAAGCGCCAAAGAGCATATCTCCCATAACCACGTCATCCACTCCGGCGGGAGTGGCCACAATGGCCTGGTAAGCTTTCTGAAATTCCATTTTGATATAAATACTGTAAGTGCACTCGTAAGCAGTTGCAAACATGGCAGAAGATGCGATAAGCCCGGGCGCCAGGTATTTTACGTAAGAAACCCCTTCCATGGGCTGCACGTAGGAGCCCAGGCCAAACCCGAAGGCTGCCAGGTAAAAAAGAGGTTCAAAGAAATTAAACGACAGGCTTACCTTCCATGTCCTGCTGTATACCAGCAGGTTTCTCCTGAAAACCTGCCAGACCAGGGGTGATAAATCGGGCCTGTACACGTTTATTCCGCCAGCCCCTTTCCGGTAAGCTTCAAAAACACATCTTCCAGGTTGGCGTGACGCAGCATTTGATGAGAAAAGCCATCTGAAAACGGCCGTAGTTTGTCAATAAGAGTCTGACTGTCTGCGGGGTAAACAAAAAGCATATCACCTATTATTTTATATCCTTTGATTTCATGCTGCCCAACTTTAAGAATTTCACCCGCTATTTCCGCGCCTCGCCCTATTTCCAACACATCATTTCCGATGTGTTTGTGTACAAGCTCTTGAGGCCGCCCTTCCTCTAAAATCACTCCCTCATCAATTACCACCAGGCGGTCGCAAAGGTGTTCGGCTTCATCCATGTAGTGGGTGGTTAAAAGCAGGGTGACTCCCTGCTCTTTCAGCCGCCTTAATCTCTGCCAGACCAGGTGCCTGGCCTGCGGGTCAAGGCCGGTGGTCGGCTCGTCCAGGATCATTATTTGCGGGGAATTAATCAGCGCCCTGGCTATGGTCAGCCTTCTTTTCATGCCTCCCGAAAGCTTATCTACCTTTTCATTTTTATATTCCAGCAGCTCAAAAAACTCCAACATTTCTTCGGATTTTTCCCGCACCGTCCGTGCCGGGATCTTAAAAAAACTGCCGTACACAAGCAGGTTTTCAATTACGGTCAGTTCGGTGTCAAGGTTGTTCTCCTGGGGGACCACACCCAATCCTTCTTTAATACTCCTTTGTTTTTCCCTGACGTCCATACCTAAAACATACAGGTCTCCCTGGGTGACGGGAGAAAAGCAATAAATCATTTTGGCTATTGAAGATTTCCCGGCGCCGTTTGGCCCCAAAATCCCAAAGCATTCTCTCTCCTTGACACTAAAATTTATCCCTTTTACTACTGCCTTGCCGTTATATTTTTTTACCAGGTTTTTTGCGGTAACAACTGGTTCCAAGCAAAGACCCCCGCGTGACTTTTGATTAACATTTTCATTATATCTTTAGCGGGGACATCTGGTCAAATATCTATAAAAACCCTTTTAAAGCACTGATCATTTGACCTGTCAGCGAAGGATTGAGGCATGCCCGCGTCGAAAATAATGACCAAAAGAACCAGAAAGGAGGTCTGCCAGATTGAATCTTTTTGAGATACACCTTAATAACAACCAGTGCTTGGATGGTATTGCCTTAAAATTTCAGGAGCAGGAAGTTACTTATGCCGAGCTGGAGCGAAATGTTGAAGGTTATGCCAGGTATCTTTCACAACTAGGGCTGAAGGCCGGAGAACGGGCAGCTATCGCTCTTTCCAACTGCCCTGAGTTTATCTATTCTTATCTTGGCATTTTACGCGCCGGTGGTATTGCAGTACCTTTAAATCTTCTGCAAACACCAAGGGAACTGGCTTTTATGATCCATGACTCCGGCTCCAGCTTTCTCCTGTCCAATAAATTGATTGGACGCGCTTTTAGCCAGCTGCCGGAGCAAACTTTTACCACGGTCACTCTAGACGAAGCGTGCCGGGAGGCAATAAGCGCGGCCCAGCCGGTGGATTTCCCCAAGGTCGACAGCAGCGACGTATGTACGTTTCTGTACACGACCGGCACCACTGGCAAGCCCAAGGCAGTTATGCTTACTCATAACAACTTGATCGCCAATGTCATTGCTATGGATGAAATTTCCGGCTTTGGGGCGGCGGATAATTTCCTGGCCCTCCTGCCCATGTTCCACAGTTTTGGCTGGGCGACAAGTGTCCTGCTGCCTTTATACCTGGGATGCACCATCACCATCCTGGATAATTTCAGGCCTAAAGAAATACTGCAGGTATTATTCGAGAAAGGGGTAACCGTATTCTGCGGTGTACCGAGCATGTTTTCGGTGCTCATAAAACTGCGCAGCCAGGTTTCTTTCCCCAGGCTCAGGTATGCCTTCTCCGGCGGCGACTCCATCAGTGCTGAAAACCTAATTGAATTTGAGAATAAATTTAATACACCCATTATTGAAGGATACGGCCTCTCTGAGGCCTCACCGCTGGTTTCTTTAAACCCAATAAACGGGGTCCGCAAAATCAAGTCTGTTGGAGTGCCCCTGCCTGGTGTTGAGGTCAAGGTGGTAAATGATGAAGGCAGCGAACAGCCTGCCGGCGAAATAGGCGAGCTTATCACCAGAGGACCAAACATTATGAAAGGGTATTATAACAGGGAGGAAGAAACCAGGTCGGCCCTCAGGGACAACTGGCTTTACACCGGCGACCTGGCCTATAAAGATAAGGACAGCTACATTTTTATAGTAGGCCGCAAGAAAGAGCTGATTATAACCTCGGGGTTCAATGTTTATCCCAGGGAAATTGAAGAAACCCTGGAAGAGCACCCGGCAGTGAAGGAAGCTGCTGTGATTGGCATCCCCCACCCGGTTAAGGGGCAGGATATTAAGGCCTACATCATTCTTGAAGAGGGCTGCTCAGCTGATAAACAGGAACTTTTTCATTTTTTGAGAGATCGCCTGGCTTTGTATAAGATACCGGAAGTATACGAATTCAGGAATGAATTGCCCAGAGCAGCCAACGGCAAGATTCTTAAGCGCCTGCTGGATTAGAGAGGCTGCTTAAGGCCGATAATTTTTAGTAAAACGCGGGTGAAAACGGTTTCTGTGAAATTTAAAGGTACAGGTGAAGATAGTGAGAAGATTCGCGCTGATCGCTCTGATTTTATTGATTTTAACTTTGTCTGCGGGGTGTGCCGCGCAGTCCGGAAACCAGGCGCCGGAACCAAATAAACCTGGTGTCGCGGAGAATGGCGCCAAAAGGTTTCAGATTATTCAGGAAGAGGGAGAAACAAAAAATATCGGTGGTTTTACGGTGATCAAAGACACCCAAACCGGCAGGGAATATCTGGTGATAACCAGTCTGAACGGTTCAGTCACCGCTATTGATATAAAGTAAAAATACTAATATTCTTGATCACACCGGCGGTAAAAAGCATAGCTTTTTACCGCCTTAGACTGTCTACAACTTGTTACTAGACGCGGAGCAGAGGAGCCAAGCAGGTTTCAACACCATGGACGACTCTGGTTACAACTTATGCTGTGTATTAAACCTTACGCGCTATTTCCTCCCGCGGCATTTCCTGAGTATCGTGCGGCGGCATATTTGTAGCTTCTCACGCAAAATGAGAAATTGTCTCACGCAAAATGAGAAATTCTAAAAGCTGTTTTCGTCAAGTAATTGTATAAATATACTGAACAGGCGCCGGTGAGGCCGCCTGTTTTTTAACAGATTAATTCATTAAGATTATAGATCTGCTTTTGATTACTCTCTTCTTTTTGGGAATATATTCTAAGACGTCAGACACCTGGCATCCTATTGTTAACACCTCCATCCGTCTACGTAATATAGTCAACCTAGGTCAATCACCCCTATCATTCGATGATAACCGTCCGAGTTTCTCCATTCCACCGCACCGTCCGTCCCAGCAGCTCAGCTAGCTTGCGCACCGGCGCGAATGCCGTGCCGTTGATCAGTGTGCCTGCGCAGGCCTGGTCGCCTGCTTTTATTGTTATAGCGTTGGGGTCCGGTGCGGGCTGGCCTACTGAAAACCCATACAGATTCCCGACACCCTGAGCTATGGCCAGGGCAGCCTGCTGCTGGTAGGCGAGTGAGTTAAGCAACGCCTCTTCATCCGGGTTGCTGATAAAAGCCAGTTCCACCAGGATTGCAGGGGCACTGGTACGTTTAAGCACGTAGTAATTAGCTTCCTTATCCTGATCACCGTCAATCGGATCCGCCCGAAACACCATACCAGGGAAAGCTGCCTCCATTGAATTGATAACCGACTCAGCCAGAGCATCGGCATCTGTATATCCCGGCGTCGTGTAGACCTCCATCCCCTGTCCTGCTGGGTTTGCCGCCGCATTGGCATGAATTGAGATGAATATATCAGCTCCAAATTGATCAGAAATGCTGCAACGAGTCCCAAGATCGCCAGCTTCATCCCAAGACGTTGCGTCGCTGTCTCTTGTAAGCGTCACCTCTATACCTGCTTGCCGGAGTAAATCCGCCAGTAGCAGGGATACTGCCAGGGTTACGTCTTTTTCGAGGACTCCGCTGGGACCTACAGCACCCGGATCATACCCACCGTGACCTGGGTCAATACAAATACGCATTTTAAGACCTCCCTATAAACTAATTACTCATCTAAAGGTTCGTTTGCAATATCTTTGCTTGTTGATGTATCCGCTGTAGTTGTCTTTGCTGTAGCCGCCGCTGAAGCAACGGATCGGAATGTGCTATAGGCATTACCGAGGGTATATGGGAGCAGGGAAACCAGATCAAGTCTCTCTCGCAAATACCCAGTGCCGGCGCATAGAAGTCCGCTTGTGGCTGCCCAACCCTCCCAGTCGCGCTCGAACCACATGCAGTCAAGGTGAGGAAAGAAACTAAAGTGGGCTCGCCAGCATATGACAAAGCCAACAATAAAAGTAACAACGTAAGCAAGAGGTTTCTCAATAACGTCTGGCATCCATGGTATCTTTTTCATCCAAGTTTCTAGCGCCCGTAAAAGCCCTTCGATTAAGCCGACGATGAAAATAAGCGCGATACAAGCATATAATAAACTACTGTTTGATGTCGTCATGATCTCACCTTTTTTACCGCTCCCTAACGGACGTGCATCCAATGATCAGGCGGCTATGATCCTGGCCAATACTTCATGATAATCCAGTAAGATACCAACACTACCGCCATGAATAACACCCAGTCACACATATTATCATATCCCCAAGTCTGGCCTCAGCCGGTATACTTCAGCCAAAATACCTGCTCTTTCTACCTCAGGATATACCGCCACTAGTTCCCCTGGCATTCCCTGGCCTAAGTCAACCTTCGTTATAATCGCCCGGGCAAT
>NZ_QFFZ01000059.1 GCF_004369225.1 Pelotomaculum propionicicum | reverse complement strand
CCTCACCGTGCTTTGTAGTGTGTCTTCTCCTCAGACAAATTGTACAGCAACCAGGGGGGGGTGCGCACCCGTTTTCATTACTATTTGTGTCGCCCGCACCGGCGGCGCGAGATGGAGGTTTTTATGAAAAATCATACGAAGGGAGATTAACGTTGTAGAGTTGGAAAAATTTCTGTGCAAGCCTAACGATGAAACCTTGCAGCGGCTTGACAGCGCTTGTCTGGCATCCGGATTCATATGATAATCAGAGTTTACGGGAGGAACCAAGTCTGAAACCATAGTCACGGGGGGTACAAACTAAAAAAGAGCATAGCAAACAGACCATCCATGGGATGATCTTTAAAAAATGAGTAGTGACAACTTGTATATTTCCGTCAATCCTTAATTACTGAATACCCGTGCCTTCGAGCTATAAGAATAGCTTGTTCTACTGTGATTTCACGAGATGCAGGAATAGGTTCAGCTTTCTTATAAAGCTCGGGGTTGTATGGTTCACCTTTTTTAAGGATGTGATATATGGCAGTAAGCAGCATTCGTGCAATAGCTATAATAGCACGCTTATGGCTACGGCGTTTTTTGATAGACAAATAACGGCCCTTGATTTCAGGATGTTTATCACTTTTTACGACTGCGTTAGCACATTGTACTAAAAGTGGCTTGATATAAACACCGGCACGAGAGATACGAACGGAATGCTTTTTTCCCGCGCTCTCGTTGTTTTGAGGAGTCACTCCTGCCCAGGAACATAAGTGTTTGGCTGTAGGGAACACAGACATATCAACACCGATTTCTGAAATTACCCCAATTGCAGAAAAAGGATTTTTGATACCTGGTACAGTGGACACTAAAGAACGTTCCTTGGCATAAGGCTCTGAAAGCGATAGAATTAAGGATTCAAGGTTGGACTTGCACTTTCCCAATTCGTCATAATGATGGAGAATAATATTCATTTTTTGCTGTTGTTCCAGTGTAATCATTCCGTCTAGGGCAAGACGGATATCATCCACCTTATCCAGCATGGATGCGTGAAGAAGAGGAACAAAATCGAAATCCTTATCATGAGGATTTTCAAGCAAGTAGTCAATGATTTTCATTGAACTCTTACCGAAAGTATCAGACACCACATTAGCAAGCTGGATGTTTGATACAGTAAGACAATTTTGAATCCGGTTCTTCTCGCTGGAACTAAAATTAGTCAGTTTAAAACGGTAACGCATCAAATCACGCAATTGACGAATGGGAAGTGGTGGGATAAAGCTTCCGGCGACGAGATCGTGCTTAAACAGGTCAGAAATCCACTTGGCATCCTTTTTATCGGTTTTCTTGCCGCGAATGGCCTTTACATACTTTGGGTGGGCTAGTGTAATTTTACAAGTAGCTTCTAAAACATTGTACACAGGAATCCAATACTTACCAGTTGATTCCATGCAGACGTGTGTGCAGAAACTGGAGCGAAGCCACTCCGACAGCTTTCGCAAACCGCTTGTGAAGGTAGAAAAGCGACTGGATTTGTAAGTGGTAACCCCTTTATCGTTGGTAAAGGCAATACAGGCAACAAGAAACTTTTTGTGGACGTCAATTCCACAACAGACAGGGTAAACGATTCTTAACATTAAGGTCTCCCTTCCCAAAAATTATTGAGAAAGGCAGGCATTGACTGATTGTCCAGCAATAAACGAGTTTGTTTATACAAAGATAAGTCTTCGTGCTCTGGTGGCACACTTATTTGTGCTTGATAGGACAATCCACACAGATATTTATGCGGTCAACTCCAATAGGAGCAGCACACTCACCTCCACGTGATTTGTAGTTGCCTGCAATCTCAACAATATAGTTTAAAAATAAAAATAGCTCAAGGGCAACGGTTTCATTCCGTTTTGTGCCTTGAGCTTGCGAAAGGCATGGTTATATTTATGAATAAAAATAAAATAGTCATAGGTCAGGGCGCCGCCGCTGTGGATATTGTGATTCAATGCCAGGCTTTACCCGAAGAGGATGGTTTCGGGCGCATTTATAAAGAACAAATCACTTCAGGAGGAAGCGGAGCAAATGTACTGGTTACCATCGCCCAATTGGGAGCGCCCGCGGCTTTAGTAGCCAAGCTGGGTGAAGATGAATTTGGAAGGCAGTTTCGCCAGGAATTAATGGCTGATGGAGTATCCACCCAATATTTACTGGTTAAGCCCGGCGGCGCCACCATGCACACATATGTTTTCGTAGCAGAGCATGGCAAACGCTCTATTCTGGTGAACAGCGGCGACAGCTTTCATACTTTGGCGCCCGAAGAAGTGGATGACCGGATCTTGGACGATGCCGACGTGCTTTATACAGACGGCTGCCCGGCAGGTGTCTCCGTTAAACTGGCAAAAGCAGCAAAAGCAAGAAACATCCCGGTTTTTGTCCAAATAGAATGCCCGCCGTCTTTTATGTCACCAACCTCTTATAGCAGCGGCCAAATTAACGAGGTGCTGTCATACGCGGACATTATTTGCTGCGGCCGTGACGTATATCGCGAATTAGCTACAGCAGATGATTATCTTTTCTCCTTAAAGGATACCTATGATAAATACAAACCTGCCTTTGGCGTGATTTGCACAGCCGGTGAAGAAGGAGCCATTTGGCACTCCCGGCAGGATACCCTGCACTGCGCCGCTTATGCCATTAATCCCGTCGACACCACAGGAGCGGGAGACAGTTTTTGTGGAGGTATGATTTACAGTTTCTTTCTGCATAACGCCGGAAAAAAAGACTCACTTGCTTTTGCTTCCGCCTGTGCCGCGATAAAATGCCTGTCTCACGGCCCCCGCTTGAGGGTCTCCGAAGCAATGGTAAAAGATTTTATGAACAAGCACGTGTTGACCTGTAACTCAATTAAACATCCAAGGAAGAAGGGAAAAGAGTGAAAAAAACAAGTTTATTTTGGGCAGTGTTGCTGATTGTCTCAGGCCTCTTCATTTTAGCAGGCTGTGGCGGGAACAAGCCCGCCGCCACTAATGAATCCGCTAAGGAAAAAGAGAATGTGGATATTTCGAAATTGGTGACAAATGACGCTTATACCGATATCGAAAAGAACATCTTAAAAGCGCTGGAACCCCTGCCAAATAAGGGCGACGGCAATGTGAAGGTGGGCGTTGTCCTGCCTACCCTGTCCAATCCCTATTACGTCACTTCTAAGGCAGGCTACGAGAACGCCGCCAAAAGCCTGGGGATTCAGGTTGAAGTAGTATCCGGCGCCAAAGAAGATGACGTGGAAGGACAGCTGAATGTTTTTAAAACCCTGCTGAGCAAGGATTTTGACGCTATTGTGATTGTTCCGATTACCGGCATGAATTTGATCAGCGGCGTGGTGGAAGCCAACAAAAAGGGCATTCCCATTATTTCCAGCGGCACCAAATTGAATGAGGCCGCTGCCGCCGAAGCGGGAGCAAAGATTACCGCCCACATGAGTACTAACTTTATCGAGCAAGGCCATTTGGCCGGCGCCTACATTTCTGAAAAAATTAAAGCCAGCGGTGCGAAAACCGCAAAAGTAGCCGTTATTGAAGGATTGGCCGGCGCTTATCAGGGGGAAGCCCGCCGGGACGGCGCAGTTGCAGCTTTTAAAGAAGCCGGGATGGACGTGGTTTCCATTCAAACCGGTGATTGGGACCGCCAAAATGCTTATAACATTGCCAACAACCTGCTGCAGTCCAATCCTGACTTGAGAGGAATTTTTTGCGCCAACGACACGATGGCTTTAGGCGTAGTTGAAGCCTTGAAGGTTGCCGGCAAGAAAAACCAGGTTATTGTAACTGGTATAGACTTTTTGGATGAGGCCCGCCAATCCCTGAAAGCCGGTGAATTAAACGCTTCCGTCGCTATGGCGCCTTATATCAGAGGCAAAGGCACCTTGACTCTGGTTTTGAAAGTTTTGCAGAATCATGATATTTCCCAACAGAATTATTGGAGTCCCCTGGCTTTAATTACCCAGGAAAATGTCAATGAGTATGACGATTGGAAATAGGTTTGACTTTTTGTCTGCTTACGATCTTCAATATAATCCCTGAAGTTCTTTCCATCTTTGCATATGTTTTAAAACATACCGGCGCTTGCATACACAGGAAATGAGCAAGTGCCGGTATTCTTTTGACCCACCTTAGATATATCAATTCAACCAATATATCAGTGCTCTATGACATGAGCTCCATCAATATCAATCTTTTATTTCCGATTTTTCAGTTTTTCTTATTTTAAGCCCATAGGCAACATTCTGCATAACTTTTTGTTATAACATATCAAAACAAGGCATCATTCTATTACTTTCGCTTTGATTCCTTGCAGTCCTTATCAGTTTTTTCTGGTGCGCCTAACAAATTGGGGGGCAGTGGTTTGGCCAGAGCCAAACTCCTGCTGAAAAGCCTGCGCGGGTGACTTTTGAAAATGGTGTAGACCATCAGGTAGAAGCCTGTCAGCAGCAGCCCGACGTAAAGCCCCGAACCCTGGCCCGGGATTAACGGCATGGTCGCAATGACAGCGACCAGGCCGGCCATGGCGAACCAGGAGGTGAAGGGAAAGCCCGCCAGCTGGCAGTGGCCCCTGGGAGGACAGCCGTACTTTCTTCTATGCTGGTAATGGGTGATTAAAATGGTGACATAGACAAAAAGCAGTGAAAAGCCGCCGGAACTGACCAGGAACAGGTATATTTGTTTGGGCAGCAGGTACCCCAAACTCACCGAAGCCAGCATGGCTGCCCCCGAGAAGAGAATGCCGCGCAGGGGCACATCGCCTTTATCGATTAAAACAGCGGGAGCATGCCCGGAGTCCGCCAGGGAGCGGACCATTCTGCCCAGGCCAAAGGTAGCGGCCAACATGGTGGAGATGATCGCGGTGATCATAATAACATTGATGGAGCCGGCCGCCCAGCCCAGTCCCCTGGCGCTCAAGGCCGCCACCAGCGGGCTGACCTCCTGGCTCAGGCCGGCAGTCGGAACCAGGGGCAGCAGTGCCGCGATCACCGAACAGTACAGCCCCACCAGCAGTATTACCGTGTAAGTAATGGCCCGCGGGATAGTTCTATGCGGTTCCCGCGCTTCAGAGGAAGCCAGACCCAGAACCTCAAAGCCGGCATAGCTGAAAAGCACAATCAGCATGCTTCCGGCAATCCCCCCGACACCTCCGGGGAAAAACGCTTCTGAGGGGAGCACCCCCAACCCAACGGGCGCTATGCCCGGAAATACACCTATGATCAGGGCCAGCGCCAGCCCGGTGAAACCAGCCAGAGCCGCCAGCTTGATCGCGGCCAGGCTGCTTTCCAGGTGGCTTAAAGTCCTGGCTCCCAGCAGGTTGAGAAGAGTGACCCCTGTCACAATGCCCGTGGCCAGCGCCGGCAGTGAAACGCCGGGCAGCCAGGCCTGTAGAAACACGGAAGCCGCCGTAGCTTCGCTGGACATAGCCAGCACCAGCCCTGTCCAGTAGACCCAGCCCACCACAAAACCCAGCCACGGGCCAAAGGCTTCTTGTGAGTAAGCTTGAAACGAGCCGGGCCGCTGGTCCGCCACGGCCATTTCCGAAAGCGCCGTCAGGATAAAATAAACTAGCGCGCCGCCTAAAATAAACGCGAGAAATATCGCCGGCCCGGCCGACTTGATCGCGATAGAGGATCCTAAAAAAAAGGAACCTCCCACTACCGTTCCCAGAGCCAGCATAGTTAGCTGCCAGGCTGAAAGGCCATGTTTTGAGTTTGTATTCATAACCATAATATGAGCTGGAACCAATAAACTTATTCCGCCATATTAAAAAGATGCCCTTTGACATGGATAATCTATCTGAAATTAATTTTATCCATGTCAAAGGAAATAACTAGGAGAGTAGAGTGTTTAGGGGTAAAGTTATTCAAATAATAAAATCAATAATATATGACAGCTTAACCTTCTCTGAATATTATGCCCCTGCCTTGTACGGGATAATTCCAGGCATAACCTTCCACGCCTTGTTTCAGCCGCTCACAAATGAGACGGCAGTTGCCGCATTCCAGGCAGCCCACATGATCAAAAATTAATTTATCACTCATAGTATCCCATTTATACCGTTCCGCCGGGCAGCAATAGGTGCAGCCCCGGTGTTTACAGGTATTACAGGCCGTCTTATCAACTATAATGTGCGAGTTGTGGTCATCACTGTCAAAGCGGTTCTTGGCCAAACGGTCATCCATCGATAAGTATTTCATAGTGACCTCCCCCCTTTGAACATATCTTTTAAAACATCGAAATAAGGCACCCTGCCGGATATGGTCTTTTTGACCAGGCCGCTTACCAGCTTGGCGGGACTGCCGTCGACATTGTAGATATTTCTCATTAAGTCCGCCGCCAGCCTGGGATAGGTTTTATACACATGCCGCGTGCGGGTAATATAGTCATGGGAATTCCTGAAAAGCGCCAGGTCCTTCAACACCCTTTGCTGAAGCCTGCTTTCATAACTCTTTAAGATACTCCTGGAATAAACGCCTGCTTCAATTGCCTCGTTAGCTGTCTCAGCCGCCGCGATCCCGGACAGCATCGCATAATCCATGCCGCGCACGGTAAACCCCCGGTTCACCACAAATCCCGCGGCGTCCCCGGCCAGGAGAAACCCGTCTGCATAAAGCTGCGGCAGGGACTTAAACCCCCCTTCGGGAATGAGGTGAGCGGAATACTCGACCAGGTCCCCGCCTTCAATATACCGTGCCAGGGCCGGGTGCCGCTTAAGTTCTTCCGCGATATCCGCCAGGGGCAACCTGGAGTTTTTCCAGCTTTGAGAATCAACCACCAGTCCCAGCGAAATGCTGTCTTTATTTGTGTAGAGGAATGCGCCGCCGCTTACACCTTTGCTGCACTCACCGACACACATCACAGCTGCGCCTTTGCCGCTGACTGTATTAAACCGCTCGTTGATTATTTCCTCAGACAGCTTGATAACATGCTTTACGCCGATGGCTACATCTTTCAGTTCTACCGGCCTGATCAGCCCCGCCCGCTCAGCAACGGTGGCATTCGCGCCCTCGGCGCTGATGACCAGGTCAGCTTCAAGCTCCTCGTCACCGGTCTTAATGCCCGCAACTTTGCCGTCTCTGATAATTAAGCCGTCAACTGTGCTGCCGGGCACCATCATAGCTCCCGCCTCTTCGGCCTTTTCCGCCAGCCAGGCGTCCAGCCGGGCTCTTAATACCGTGTAAGACTGCTGATTCACCGAGCCGAACGTGGAGTCGACTGCGACACTGTCCGCGGGTGTCATCATCATCATGATTTCCCGCGTCACTTCCCGCTCCAGCGGCGCTTCCGCCCATTCTTCAGGCATTAACTCTTTCAGCGCGTACGTATAGAGACGTCCGCCGGTCATATTTTTCGCGCCCGGCGCTCTCCCTTTATCAACTACCAACACCTCCCGCCCCGCCTTGGCCAGCGTATAGGCGGCGGCGGAGCCGGCGACACCGGCACCGATTATGATTACTTGAAATTTCTCCTCAGACAAAACAAACACTCCTCTAACAGTAATCTTTAATTTTTTGCTTTCCTAAAACCAGCTTGAAGTGTTTGCCGGCAATGCTGCATGCTGTTTTAACCGTTTTTTATTCTACGGAATTCTTTGGTCAAAAGAGGCACTACCTCGAAAAGGTCTCCCACGATTCCAAAGTCGGCCACATTGAATATAGGCGCTTCCGGGTCTTTATTGATGGCGATTATCAGGTCTGAAGAAGACATGCCCGCTAAATGCTGGATAGCGCCTGAAATGCCGCAGGCCAAGTAGATTTTTGGCTTTACAGTTTTGCCTGTCTGCCCAACCTGGTGGGCGTAAGGCATCCAGTCCGCATCGACAGCGGCTCTGGAAGCTCCTACTGAGCCGCCCAGGATGTCTGCCAGTTCTTTTAATATCGCAAAATTTTCAGGGCCCTTCATGCCTCGCCCGCCTGAAACAATAATTTCAGCTTCCTCCAGATTTACAGTTTCACCCTGTACGGTTTTAATTATCTCAACAATTTTGGTCCTGATATCATCAGCTTTAGTCCCGATGTCTTCAGCCACTATCTCTCCCGCCCTATTGTAGTCGGGCGCAGGTTTCTTGAAGACATTGCTGCGCACAGTTCCCATTTGCGGGCTGCTGTCAGGGCAGATACTGGTGGACATCATATTGCCCGCTGGTTTTGTCCACTCAACCAACCTGTCTTCCGAGTTTACTTCAATATCGGTGCAATCTGCGATTAATCCCGTTTCCAGCCTGCCTGCCACCCGCGGCGCCAAATCTTTCCCGTTCCTGGTCGCCCCTATTAGCAGCACAGACGGCGCGTACTTCTTAACAAGAGCTGTCAGGGCGTTGGCAAACCCATCTGTACTGTAATCTTTGTATTCATTGCCGCTAACAACAATTGCTGTTTCAGCTCCGTAAGCAATGACTTCATTTGCTAAACCTGCTATGTTATCGCCAATAACAACTCCTACCAGCTTTTCCCCCAGTTGATCGGCGATTACCCTCCCCTGCCCCAGCAGCTCAAGGCTTACATTTCTGATTTTATTATCATAAACTTCAATAAACACCCACACATTCTTGCTGTTTTCTCTTCCCACAATAAGCCCCCCTTATATGGCCTTAGCGTTAGATAAATAATCAACCAACGCCTTTACCGCATTGTCAGCTGTTTCATTTTCAATTTTGATTCCGGCTCCGCGCACAGGAGGAGCAAACATTTTTTTAACCTTTACCGCTGAGCCCGTAAGACCCAGCCTTGCCGCATCAATACCCTCCAGGTCAGCCGCGCTGATCACAGGCATCTCAATTTTGTTGGCGGCTATTTTTCTTCTGATATTAGGATTCCTTGGCTCAACAGCCAATTTTGCCACTGTGACCAGAGCGGGCATTTTAACTTCAATTATCTCCTGACAATCATCCTGTTCCCTGGCAACCAACACTTTATCGTCAGCCAGTTCAATACCGGTTGCGCATGTGGCCTGGGCGACACCCAATCTTTCAGCAACCTGGGGGCCGACCTGGGCGGTATTGCCGTCGATAGCCTGCTTGCCGTATAAAATCAAATCAAATTCACCTGTTTTTTTAATTGCGCAAAAGAGAGCGTAGCTGGTAGCAAGTGTGTCGCCTCCCTCAAACAGACTGTCGCTGGCCAGGACGATTTTATCCGCGCCCATCGCATAGCATTCTTTCAGCGCATCAACAGCTTGCGGCGGGCCCATGGTTAAAACCGTTACCTCACCGCCATGCTTCTCCTTCAACTGCAGTGCCAATTCCAGGGCATATTTATCAAACGGATTAACAATATTCGCCGCGCACGCTCTTATTAAAGAAGCAGTTTCGCTATTAAACTTTATTTCCACCGGATCCGGTACCTGTTTGACGCAAACTAATATATTCATTCAGATTTTCCTCACAAAATTATATTTTCAACGGCTGCCGGGAAAACAACAGCCGTTGAATTTCTACTGCATTTTTAAATCCTTTTTACTTTGACCTTGCCAGTATGTTGGAGGTAACCATTCTCTGGATTTGGTTGGTCCCCTCAAAAATCGAGAAGATTTTAGCGTCTCTCATTAATTTTTCAACTGGGTAGTCTTTCATATAGCCATAGCCGCCCAAAACCTGTACCGCGTCTGTGGTCACTTTCATGCAGGCTTCTGAGGCAAAGGTCTTAGTGGTTGAACTCAGTGTGCCCAGCGGCAGCCCCTTGTCAATCGCCATTGCCGCGTACAGTACCATTGAACGGGCTGCCTGGGTGAGCATTTCCATATCAGCCAGCATAAACCCGACACCCTGGTGTTGAATGATGGGCTTGTCAAAAGTCACACGTTCTTTAGCATATTTGACCGCGTAGTCCAGCGCCGCCTGCGCTATGCCCACAGCAAACGCCATGTTGACAGGCCTGGCCAGATTCATCTCGTGCATAACATATTTAAAGCCGTAATTTTCCCGCCCCAATAAATTGGCTGCCGGAATCTTAACATCATCAAAGATCAACTCGACTGTATTGGACAGCCGCAGGCCCATTTTCTCTTCTTCCTTGCCGCACTGCACGCCCCTGTCTTTTTCAACCAGGAACAATGAAATGCCGTTAGTGCCCTTGGTTTTGTCAGTAACCGCAGCGACTGTATAGAAATCCGCTATGCCGCCGTTAGTAATAAAGCACTTGGTTCCGTTAAGGATATATTCATCTCCAACCTTTTTGGCCGTGGTTTTAATAGCGGCGGCGTCCGAGCCGGCGTCGGACTCGGTCAGCGCAAACGCGGTAATGTCACCATTGATTAATCTATCCGCTGCATAAGCTCTCAGTTCCTCACTAACATCGGGATTGTATTCATAAAACCCGAATAAAATCCCCGACGTGAGATAGGAAAAAGCAAAGCCCGCGTCCACCTTGGCGAACTCTTCCATTACCAAACATTCCGTTACTTTATCAATCCCTAGCCCGCCGTACCTTGTAGGCAGGTTTAAAGAATGAAAACCCGCTTCATTTAATTTTTTAAGCACATGCATCGGGAACTCGCCTTTTTGGTCATACTCCTTCACATAAGGCGCAAGCTCCTTATGCAGTATTTCTTTTATGGAATTTAGCAAATCAGCCTGCTCATCATTTATCAACAAATAATTTGCCATCACAGATCACCTCAAATAGTAGTTTCCGCTTTTCTTGTCAACTAACGTGCGTTTATGGGGCAGCTTTTATCTTTGAGCGACAATCTTATTCTCAATAAGCTGGGCTATTTTATCTTCCGGGTACCCTGCTTCTTTTAGTACCTCTCTGGAATGCTCTCCAATCAGCGGCGCATTCCTGTGCACAGGGGCTTCTGTTGTTCCGAATTTAAGGGGGTTGGCGGACATAAAATTGGTCTGCTTATTCCTGTGCGCATACTCAAATACATAACTGTTGGCCAAAGCCTGCGGGTCATGTATTATTTCTGAGAAGTGCCTGATCTTATCAAAGGCTATATCAGCTTCCATCAGTTTTGCGGTGATATCAGACATGTTCATCCTGGCAAAGCCTTCATCCAGGACAGCCACCACTTCACTGGTGTTTTTGAACCCCTCGGCTGCCTTGCAATACCTGCTGTCGTTAATCAGATCCTCCCTGCCGATAATTTTACATATAGCTCCCCAGTATCTTTCATACTGCAGGACACTGATATACACCCAATCCCCATCCTTGGATTTATAGGAATTAATCAGCGGATTGCCGGGCGCTTTTCTGCTCTTGGGAAACTTCTGGCCAAATTGTGTGGAAGCCACCGCGTAACTTACACCCCAAACAGCCTGAGCGTATAGAGAAATCATTACCTTATCTCCTTTTCCTGTCTTAGCCTGGTTGTACAGAGCGGCGCAAATCCCCCCGGCAAAAGTGCTTGCCACGTTTAGATCACCGAAAGCAAAAGGCGCTACCACAGGTGAAGTGTCTTTTTCAGTGATGTCAATCATAAGCCCGCTGCGGGCCCAGAAGGCCACTATATCAAATCCCGGATCATCGGCCAGCGGCCCCAACTCTCCGTACCCGCTCACCCGGGCCCAAACGATATGGGGATATTTCTGAGAAACGGTTTCATAATCCAGGCCCAGTTTCTTTAAAGCCTTGGTCCTGAAGTTGGTAACAAAACAGTTTGCCTGGGTGAGGAGTTTATCAAGGACCTCTTTGCCTTCCGGAGACTTTAAGTCAAGCGCCAGACTTCTTTTATTGCCATTAATCAATTCATAAGTCGGCATAATTTCTTCCGAGTAAGGTATGCCTGAGCCGTCATTGCCCGATACGATTCTTGTAATATCACCCTCCGGTGGTTCAATCTTTATTACATCGGCGCCCCAATCCGCCAATATTTTGGTGGTGGCCGGTCCTGCGGCAAACGTGGTTAAATCGATAACTTTTACTCCTTTTAAGGGCTGGTTCATCATGATTAATCCCTCCATATTTATGTTTAGTGCCTGTTACCTGCCTTTAAACACAGGCTTTCTTTTGCCCATAAAGGCAGCCAGTCCTTCTTGTAAATCCTCAGTCTCGAAAAGAAATGCGGCATTTTTAGCTTCAATGTCCAGGCCTGTGGCCATATCACATTGAATTCCCTCGTCTACAGAGTTTTTAATCATAGACACTGCCAATGGTGCTGTTTTGTCAGCAATTTTTCTGGCCAACTTCATCACTTCATTAAAAAGATTATCAACAGGCACTACATGGTTGGCTATGCCCATTTGAAAAGCTTCCTGTCCGGAAACAAAATCGCAGGTAAACATGAGCTCTTTTGCTCTGGCCGCGCCGATGCGCCGCGGTAGTCTCTGCGTGCCGCCGATGCACGGCAGTACTCCTAATTTTGCCTCAGGCAGGCCGAACTTGGCATTCTCGGAAGCTATGATGAAGTCACAGGACAGGGCCAGCTCAAAACTGCCGCCCAAACAATAACCGGCCACCGCGGCAATTACAGGTTTTTTTAATTTTTCAATGCGGCTGAATGTCTTTTGCATATACTTAACATGCTCATAATGCCCTCTCTCAGTCTGCTCTTTGATAGCTTCTTCATCAGTGACGTTATCACCGGCGCCGAATAATTTTTCATTGCCCCAAATAATAACCGCGCGGACATTCCCATCAACTTCGATTTCATCAACAGCGCTGCTTAATTCTCTAAAGGTCTGCGGAAACAAGGTGTTCATCTGTTCAGGGTTGTTAATGGTAATAAGCGCGATACGGTCCAGCAGTTCAAACTTAATTTTCTGATACATAATAAAACCTTCTTTCTTATTTTCGAATTTTACTTTTTATCAGCCATTACTTCAGTCAGCGCCGCAAGCTTTTTGCCGGCGCTTTTTAAAACCATTAACAAAAACGGTACACTGGCAAAAACCAATACCGCCACTACCAATATGGGAAAATGAAATGATCCCGTCATATCTTTTAACGCGCCCACCATAACAGGACCTACAACCAGACCTATGGTAAAGCAGAAAAAGATTTTGGAATAATTCGAGGCATAGTGTTTCAAACCAAACATCGAAGAAGTCCAAATAGGCGGCGCGATTGAAGCAACAGGGGTTCCCAGTCCGGTAAGCACGCCAAACAGGTATATGAATATAACGTGCGCGCCCGCAAAGTATAAGCAGATTATGGCTAAACCCCAAATTGCCATGGTTAAAGCGCTTGTCTTGGCAATACCTATTTTGTCAACTGTAATCCCCATGATCAGCTTGCCGAAAATAGTGCACATGCAATACAAAGATACTATTGATGCCGCCACAACCTTACTATATCCCACCAGGAGCAGGTGCGATACTATTTGCACCAGTAAACCCGGCAGTGATAACCCCAAAATGAATACAACAACCGCCACACCGTAAAACTCAGGCATTCTAAATATGTCCTTTGATGAAAAGCCTATATCTCTGTTAGCAGCACTCCCCTTTATTTCCGGCTGCGGGTCACCGGAGTTATGCCCATAGGCCTTTAAATTAATGTTTTCCGGTTTATCCCTTATTACCAGGAAAGAAATGAGGACTGTGGCAAAAATAACAGCGCCCCAGATCAAAAAACTATTACCTGAACCAAGAGCCAGGGGAGGATACAGGGTATATGTGAACAAAGGCACAAGAGCAAGCCCAGCCAGGCTTGAACCTATGGAGCCGATTGACAGTGCCGTACTCCTTTTACTGTCAAACCATTTTGTAATTAGAACCGGCATGCTGACGAATCCAACTCCGACTGTTCCTATTCCCCCTATGAACGCCAGTACATAAAGACCGATCAGGTTCTTTGGAAAATACATGCCTGCAAAGGCGGCTGACATCACGATCCCAAAAATAAGAACTACTGTCCTTGTATTTTTTTTGCTAAATACAGAACCAAACAACAAGCTTGCGACAAGAGTTCCAAATGTCACACAAGAAGCAATTCCAGATACCTGTTTGGCGTTCCACCCATATTCATTGACTAAAGGCGGAAAAAAAACTCCCAGTACATTGGCTACTCCTGCACTATTCATGGCTAATAGCATACATACACCAGCAATAAACCATCCATAAAAGAACTTTTTGGGTGCTGTTTCCACTTTTTCACATCTCCCTGTCTGCTGGATTGTCGTTTACAGCGCTGCTAACCTATTAAATTTTTTTCACAAGACGTCTTGTTTTTCTCAAAAAGCAATTACCGTGCCAACAGGGAAATTTAAATTTTATTCTATTTTTTCATGACATAGAGCCGGGTATTAACAATTCCGGAGTGTTACCCTGGGAAACAAAATGTAACCTCAGGATTTATTATGGGACATTTTGTTACCCCTTTATTTGGCTATTTACAAAGGGAATGTCGTCCCGGCAGGAATATTGACAATCATAGAATATCAGATACTATTATAAATACTTGTACCCGATAAAATGACTACTTAATATGGGGTGTGCAGCTATGGGTGATTCTTCATTAAAAAAATGGCGTAACTTGCACTCGGGGGATTATCATCTGAGTTTAGATGCAGAGACCGCAAAGTCATGGGACAGGTGTTACTCTCAAAATATTGATCCTGAAAAAAGCACCTTTGAAAGCTGCACTGATACCGAATTTGACATCATTAAAAAAAATTCAACTGAGATATACGCCTATACCAACAGGATTATCATGGCTTTGCAGGAGTATTTAAGAAACCCGCATGTCGGCTTTGCCCTGTTCGACAACAATGCCTGCCTGCTAAAGCTGTACGGGAGCGGGCAATTTCTGCAATGGGCGGAAGCAAAGGGCATCACACCCAAAACAATTTGGCGTGAAGAGTGCGCCGGGACCAATGCTGTATCATTAGGACTGGAACTCAACAAACCGCTTTATTTTGACGGGCCCGATAATTTTTTGAAAGTCCTCTGTGATGTAGTCACCTACTTTACGCCTTTTTCCCTTGAAGACGAGCTGAACGAAGGCCTGTTAAAGAAATTTGGCGGTGTGGCCATCATCGGACCGGATTCAGAGAAAGACCTTGACTACTTGGTCACTGTAATAAGTATCTCTAAAGACGTTTGTATGCATCTTTATCTGGTGGTTAACACTTATCACTCCATCAGCAACCCGGGGTTAATGCATATTGATATTGAAAAAGCTAAAAACAAAATGCACATACTGTACCACAGTTCCACTATATTTGATATTTTTAATATTACGCCAGTTGATTTGAACTTCAAGAACCTGCAAACCATATTTGACCCGTATCCTCAGAACAAGGAGTTTTGGGAGATCATCGATTCAAATAGACAGGTTAAAAATTACAATACCAAGCTGAGTATATTGGGCAAAGAAAACAACTACGTTCTCTCTTCAGAGCCTTATAAGCAAAGCAGCCTGGGCTTTCAGGGAATAAAGCTGGTTTTTGAATCGGAGGAGCGTATCAGTTCTTATGTGTCCAGGAAAATCGGCAACGCGCAGCTCACTTTTTCCGATATCATAGGGAAAAACACTAATTTTATTAAGACTATTTACCAGGCCAAACGTGTGGCGCTCAGTGACAGCAATGTGTTAATTCTTGGTGAAAGCGGCGTTGGCAAAGACATTTTTGCCCAAGCCATACACAATGCCAGCAGCAGGAAAAACAAGCCGTTTATCGCCTTGAACTGCGCGGCTTTTCCCAGGGATTTGATTGCGAGCGAGCTCTTTGGATATGAGGCCGGCGCTTTCACTGGCTCAAAAAAAGGCGGCAACCTCGGGAAATTTGAATTGGCCAATACGGGAACGATTTTCTTGGATGAGATAGGCGATATGCCTCTTGACCTGCAGGCAATGCTGCTTAGAATTATTGAACAGAAAAGCTTCATGCGGCTGGGAAGCAACACACAGATACATGTTGACGTAAAAATAATTGCCGCCACTAATACCGACCTGATCCAAAAAATCAAACAGAGAAAATTCCGTGAGGATTTATATTACAGGCTGAGCACCATACGCCTCAGAATTCCCGCGCTGCGGGAGCGGCAGGACGACATAGAATTGCTGACAAATCATTTTATAAAATCAATATCATCACGCACAAACATGCCCAAACTGGCATTATCCGGTGAGGCAATGGAGATGATTAAAAACCTGCCATGGAAAGGAAACGTGCGGGAACTGCAAAACACCATAGAGGGCATTTTTCAATTATATCCCGACACTGTTATCTTACCGTGCCATATAAAAGAGTATTTAGATATTCCCGAGCCTAATGATTTGGTTATCAGCACAGCCGCTCCACTGGCAGCGGCTCAAGCGGAAACAAATACGGAAAATATAAATGGCCCGGCTCATAAAAGACAAATTGAAGAAGCACTAAGGATCAACAAATACAACATAACCAACACCTCCAGCTACCTGGGCGTTTCAAGGAAAACACTTTATAGATGGCTTAAGAAATATAACCTGCAATGAAGTCACCTCGCTATATCATAGTTTAAAAGAGGGTTCTTGGGCCACCGATGCGATTAGCTCCCCGGCCAGTTTTTCTTCCTCCGGCGATCCGCTGACAGCAAGCCACACCGCGCCTTCCGCCCCGCAGACACCGCCCCCCGCCACGAGCTCGGCGGCCGCGCCGGAAAGTATGGAAACGGCCTCGATTTCGCTGACAACCTCGCCCGGAACCGGCAGTAACCGTGACCCTTGGGCGCCCGGCGCGTTGAGTTTCGCAGCCAGCTGGTCAAGACTGCCTGAAACCCGCTTCTCCAAGCCAACCGGCAGCAGCAGGCGCACCCGCCTCCCGACAACTGCCCGCAAAAAAGTAACTGTTGTGCCGCCCCGGCGGTCACCGATGAGAATAGCGGCCCGCTTCTGCGACAGGTCTAAAGCATTGGCGCCTTTCAAGATCACGTCGCCCTCCCGCAGGTCGTCGACAACATCAAAAATGGTTTTTCCCTGCTGCCATTCGCCCTTGACAATCACCACATCACCGGGAAAGCCTGTTTCATCCGGAAGCCTGCCCGTTTCAGTCGTGGGCATGTGAGGCGGAGTTGTTATGCCGCGAAAAAACCGCCGGCGGTTAAATCCTTCTGCCTGGCCTACCAGCGCCAGCACCTCCTCGGCGACATAGCCATTGGTGGTTCCCGCGATAATGACAATAGTCCCGGAGCGGAGTGCCGCCCGGACCGCCGGGTGAGCCACCGCTGCCTTGGCGATCAACCTCTTGCCCGCCGCTGTTGTGAGCACAACCTGAAACATGCCCTTCCCTTCTTTCTTTAATTAAAATGCTTTCCTTCCTTCCACTATGGCCACCACCCCGCCGCACAGGTTCAGGCAGCGCGTTTCCACCAACCCGGCCCTGGCGAATATACCGGCCAGCTCTTTTTGATGCACAAATGCCTTGGCCGAGTCGTGGAGATAGTCATAAGCCTTTTTATTGCCGGAGAACAGCTTCCCCATAGCGGGAATCACCCTGTTAAAACAAAGCCAGTATAATTCCCTGAAAACAGGTGTCACCGGCTGAGCCATATCCAGCGATACTACCTTGCCGCCCGGTTTAACAACACGCGCCATTTCCTGAACCACTTTAAAAATATCAGGGACATTGCGCAAGCCCCACCCTACGGTGGCGCAGTCAAACACATTATTTTCAAAAGGCAGGCTCATGGCATCCCCCTGAATAAGCCGGATGCTGTCTTTAAACGCAAAGTCCCTTATGTTTTGCCTGGCTACTTCCAACATGTTCTCCGAAAAGTCCAGGCCCGTTATTCTTCCCGCCGGACCCGCCGCCCGCGCCAGCTCCATCGTCAGCATCCCGGTCCCGCAGCAGACATCCAGGCCTGTCCCGCCTTCTTTTAGTTCTGCGCGTTTAACCTCCAGCCTCCGCCAGGACTTATCCAGACCAAGGGTCATCAGGGTATTCATTAAGTCGTAGTTCTTCGCTATAGCATTAAACGTTTCCTGAACGTATTGCGCTTTATCCTCTTTGCCCGGTAAATTAACCAAAAAAAGCTGTCCTCCAGTCCAGCACAAGGTGAAGGTTCTCATGTGCTTCTATGCTTTATTTTTTCTTACTTTTCCATAATAACACCGCACCGGGTTACTTGCCACGCCTATAATGCTCCCCGCCGGCATTTTTGAGGATATAATTCCTCCAGCCGTACCCGGCAAGCACTGAGTCCAGATATCCTTCCCGCACAAATGTAAGCCCGGCCTCTCTTGCTTTTTTAATAACAAGTTCTTTTGAGTATAGATAAAACGTGCGGTTCAGCTTTCTGCCATTGACCTCAAGACAACTAAATTTGTCGCTTATTCCTGCACCATCAACCACTATGATTGCGGCATGACCAGGCCCGGTCAGAATACTTCCGATTTTTTTAAGGACCGCGCCAAATTCCTCAGGAGCAAGATGCGGCAGTGAGCCACTGGCGAATACACCGTCAAACCTGCCATATCTGTCATCAAGGTCACGAAAATCCATCACTTCAAAACTGCACTGAGGACATCTTGCCCGTGCTATGCGAATGCATTCCTCACTAAAATCAACGCCGACAACGTCCGCCCCCGTTTGCGCAATTCGCATGCTTTCATGCCCGGGACCGCAGCCCAGGTCGAGTATTCTTGCCCGGGCTGGAAGCAGGGACACGAAATCCAATATCGTGGGCTTTAACATCTCTTCCTTATACCATTGATCAGCCGTTTTTTCCGCTGTCAGATCATAAAAAAGCTTAATTTCATTAACCATAAATTAACCTCCGGGAAATATATCAACACTCCCATTAGAATTATATTTTCGCATGGTATTTCCTTCCTTATTCAAAAACAAAGATGGTTTTTTAAAAATCCATTAATAGGCTTTTTTAATGCACCCGATTTTGGTCATGATAAACCCTGTGAGGTGTTAAAATGAAAGAGCCCAAAAACGACCCGCACCGCATGGAAGATCCCAAGAGATGTGACGTGGCCATGAACCCGGAAGATATGCCTTTATTTTATTTTGGTGAAGACTCTGGAGCAACTGAAAATGACTGGTGGGAATAAAAGAGATGCGACAGGGGAATATTCCCTTGTCGCATCAGTCTATATATGGGAAATAGCATCCCCAGTTTAACGGGAAGTGTTGTTTTTACAGATAATTGGAAGCAGAACGAAAAATCAACATGATACTTTAACAGAGCATATATCTATAACCAAAAAGAAGCAAGGGTTTTGAAATACCCCCTGACACCCACAGGCGTTCACTTGATTGTCAATTGTCACAAGCAAATTGATCAAATTTAAAATACAGTTTATGGTATAATATTTGCGGCGAGGTGATTCCAGTTGTCTGATCTTGCTTTCCCCAAAAACATCCTGGGTCAAAACGGTCTGTCTGTTCTAAGAGAAGTTGGCCATAGTCGTCTTTCAAGGGATTTTTATCTTGCGGGGGGAACGGGCCTGGCTTTACAGATAAAGCACCGCCGCTCTCTCGACCTGGATTTTTTTCAAAATAAATTGGATGAAAAAATAAGCTTTAATACTATCGCGGATGATCTTGAAAGAATTTTTAAACCGTACTTGCCAAAATTGCTTTTCAAACAAGTCGACCAGGCTTCATGGATTATAAACGGCGTAAATGTGACGTTTATAGCATATCCTTTTGCAGCCGTTTACAAGCCGGTCAGGGGAGAAACTGTTGATAAGTCTTTAACAGGAATTATGCTGGCGTCGCCGCAAGAAATTGCCCTGATGAAAGCATACAGCATCGGGAGACGCGCAACGGTTAGAGACTACCTGGACCTGTATTTCCTCTTATCCAGAGGAATCACCTCGATCAAAGAAATCATTCAAAAAGCCCCCGCGAAGTTTAAAGCAGGCAACGAGCCGCTCTTCTCACCACGGTTATTCTTGGAGCAACTGGTTTATACCGACGACCTGGAGGACAGAAACATTCCCGTCGAGACACTACCGGAAAGCAAAACAAAAATTGCTGAAATAGAAGATTATTTAATTGCAGCGGTACAGGAATACCTGGAAAGCAAAAACATGTCCGGAGGTGACTTTTAATGAAGCTGCCCGATTTCCTGGCCCCACTGTTTCACAATTATGATTTTGAAGCTATAGACGGGCAAAAAAGCTATAAATTTGTAATTAAAACCGTACTTACTTATGGCGACTGGGAGCAGATCGAATGGCTGTTTGAGTGCTACGGCGCCAGGCGCGTGGGAGAAGTTTTCAAAGAAGACTATTACGGTCTGCAGACCCTGCCGGCATCGTCACGCAAGCTGTGGGAAATCGCTTTTATAAAAAGACCGTTGAGTAAAAATGGAAATATGCAGCCAAAATACCGCTGCAGACATTGACTTTCTATAAAAGTCTTGTTCAGGAGCTTGCTCTGATCTCACGTGTGCAAACAACAGTCAATCTCTTATTTTTCAATCAGCTATCAATTTTTTTTGCAGGTCCGGATTCATCCGGACATTTTTAATCAATCAGGTATCTTACAGGCCCTCAAGCTAAGATATATATACAGCATGCCCATCTTTAAGCTTAACACCATCCTGTACTCTAATCCGGCACATGGCAGTTTGAGCGCAGAGTCTCTTTCAGGTATTGGTCTGCCTCACTGCCGGCCCCCTGTGTCCGGAAAAACCAGAGCGCCCTGCTGTAAGCCATAAAGCAAGTTCTTTCATTAGCGTTTTCAGTCAGCAGTTGTCCGGCTTCCAGGTCCAATCCTTCGGCCAGCAAACAGTTTGCCAACTGATAGCGCACTCCCTGGTTGTCGTTAGGCTCTTAAGTCCAAGTATCTTTGAAAAATGGAAAGAAACTAAGCAAACCCATGAAAAGACAATATGAAACCAGGGGCCGCCGCCAATGATAGCCATTCTTTAAAAGAGGTATTCGAGGGTAAA
>NZ_QFFZ01000058.1 GCF_004369225.1 Pelotomaculum propionicicum | reverse complement strand
TTCTCGCTTCCATACTCCCAGCTGTCTGTCCGGCACAGGTCCAAAAAGCTTTCGAGAGCATAGAAGCGTTGCAAAAATATACCCCCTATGGCCACATAGGCATGGAAGCGGTTGAAGAAGTTATCGATATAGCAAAAACTGTTTTCGACCGGACTGGAACAAGTAGGAAAGGCTGGCGGCGGTGGCCATAATCACCTTAGCTGCCATCTATCTCCTGGGCCAGCTTATACGCTATCTGTTTAGCTGATTCATGAAAGGAATGTGGCGAGTATGGGACTTCCCGCCAAACTACTGAAAACCTATGACGTGTCCTGTCCGAAGTGCGGCCGTTCCGCCAGCGTAAGAATAAAAGGGGTTTACGGGCACCAGGGCAGGCCGGACAGCTGGAACTGCCGATGCGAAAGCTGCGGAACATCCTTCAAGCCCCGCAAATCTCCGGGGGGGGGTGGGTGCCCTTGATGACCGGAAGAAATACCAGTATAGCGCCGAGCAAGCTCGGGCCGATGCGCTTTCCCCCGCGGGACCCGGAACCGCCGGCGGAGATCAAGGTGTACCACCTGCCCGTGGAAGAGTTAATCAAAAAATACGGCCCGCCCAAGAGGCCCCTACAGCACCGCAATTATGACGGCGCCATCGACTACCATTCCATTGCCGCCGCCATCCGTACCAGCGCCGGGCCGGAGGAGGCCGCCGTCCTGGGCCTAAAGCTGGAGGACCTACGGCGATATATCCGGCACTATAAAATCCAGCCCAGGTATGGGCTGGCGATTAAAAAGGAGGAAAATGAGATGGCCTTTGAGGTCTACAAAGATGTGAATTCCAAGAATGCAGCCGACAATCAGGCCCAGGCCGAGAAGAAACAGGAAAGCGCTCCTGTCGCCAACCGCCTGACCGTGGCCCGGGCGGTGGAAATGCGGGAAGAAGCCATCGAGGACCTGGACGACCTGAACCGGATCATCGACCTGGCCACCAGCGACTGTACCACGCCGCCGTCGGACCGCGTCATGAAGCTTTTAAACTGGCACCGCGACCAGTTCCGGCTAATGCTGGACCGCATAGACCAGGCCTTTTCCAATACCGAGGTGGTGCTGTGATGGCCGGGAAGATAAACCCGGCGCAGACGAAAAAGATGTGGGCGGCCGCGGCGGAACTGTGGCCCCGGGAGGACATGAAAGAAATGCTGTACAGCCTGGTGCAAAGGCTGACCGGCTCCTCCTCCATCTCCTCCCTCACCGCAGTCGGGGCCTGCCGGGTAATCGACGAGCTGGAAAAGTTCCTGGGCCGGGACAATGCCAAGAAGTTTCCCCGCCGGCGGGCAGCCGCGGCGCCGGGCGGACCCAGGGGGGCGACGGAACAGCAGCTGTGGAAAATCAGGGGCCTGGCTGAGAAGCTGGGCTGGGACGATAAAAGGCTGCTGGGATTCGTGAAAAAATATTACCGCGTGGACAAAGTGGAATGGCTGACCTACGCCATGGCCCAGGCCTGCACGGAAGGCCTGAAGGCCATGCTGGCCCGCCAGGAGGATGGCGGGCCCAAGGAAAGCCGGAAAGGGGGTTGATAGAGTGTCGTTAAAGGAGGACCTACTGCCACACCTGGACCCAAACGAGTTGCCGGACCCCTACCCTAAAATAGCCAAGCTGATCGGCATGGAGAATGCCATGGCCCTGGCTGAATACTACGGCGGAACCTACCTGTATTTCCGGAAGGTAGACGAGGCGCTGCGCAAGGCCAGGGACAAACTGATTCGTGAAGAATTCAACGGCTACAACCACAAGGAGCTGGCCCGCCGGTTCGATCTTTCAGAAACATGGGTCAGGAACATCGTTGGAGAGCGGGACAATAACCAGATGAGCCTCTTCCCGGATATGGACCAGCAGGCTTCTACCGGATAGCATTCAAAACTACTTTCAAAACCAGTTACAGAAACCAGTATAGGCAAGAAAAAAACTTACGAGCCTTAAAAGACGCCGGCCGCCCGAATATAGTATGCTCCTGGGTAGAAATACCCAGGAGTTTTAATATTTCAAAGGGGGATCAGGGGTGGATTATAGCTGGGTTTTACAGGGAATTTACACGGCTGCCCTGGGTCTGATTGCATACCTGGTGAGGGACTTGAAGAATTCCATTGAAAACAAGGTCAAGAAGAACACTTCCGACATCGAGTCCCTTCAGAAGGAGCTTGGCGACCTTAAAGCAGACCTCCCGTTCGTTTATGTGATGCGGGAAGACTTCGTCCGCGCCATGGCCAACGTGGAGGTCAAGCTGGATAAAATATACGACTACATTACCAAAGGAGGTACAAAGAATGGATAAGAACAAGGCCGTCGAGGAGCTTAAGGCCATAGAAGCCAAGCAGATCAGAGGTTTTATGTTAAAGCTTCTCGAAATCACCCACCCGCAGCCGACACCCAGCAGCGCCATTTCGGCGGCGCTGGTACAAAACGGCCTGGTGGTTAACCCGGACATCTCCAGGTATGTCTCATACCTGGAAGACAAGGGATACATTGAGGTCAAGGATGTTGCCTTAAAAAGCCTGCGGATCGGCGGGGTGGCGCTGAAGCTTACACCCAAGGGGATAGACCTGCTTGAGGGCACCATCGAAGACCCTGGAGTGGATATCTGATGGGCGATCAGCGGGAAAGAAACCGCATCAAGTCCAAGGTGGACGACCTGCCGGCCGAGGTCCGGGACTACCTGGACAGCAAAATTAACGATGTCAGCGTTACCTATGAGGAGATCGCGGAAGAGATCACCAATATGGGGTACCCCATCGGCAAGTCCAGTATCGGCAGGTATGCCATGCGGCAGAACGCGGCAGCCAAAAGGTTGAAAGAGGCATATGAAAAGACCAAGGTGCTGGTCAAAACAATTCATGAAAACAGGGATATCGACTCTTCGGAGGTGGCCACCGCCATCCTGATGGACGCCCTGACCACGCGCATCGCCACGGCGGAGGACGAGTTCGACGACATGCCCCTGGATAAGGCCGGCAGGTTGGTGGCGGCCCTGCAGCGGAGTATTGTGCTGCGGGAAAAGCTCAAATTTGAATTTACCCGGGGCGTGGATGTGGCCATTACCAAGCTGAAGGAGCAGCTTAAGGCTGAGCTGGCAAAGCATCCCGAGATATTGGAGCAAATCTATAAGGTAATGGACCGGGTGGTGGAACAAGCGAAGGCGTAGGTGACTGCATTGCTGCTTAAGGATTTAGTTGGACAAAGTCAAAACGGACTGTCCTTCCCTGAATACTGCCTCAAGCATATTGTGCTGGATGACCGTACACCTTACAACGTCTTTAACAGGGCCTATATGAAGGAGATAGTGGAGGCGATTTTTACACATCCCCATATCACCATAACAAAAGGCGCCCAGACCGGGCAAAGCACGTTGTTTTTAAGCCACTCATTTTATATGGTTGACATCCATGGGGCGAATGTAATCTACTACCTTCCCACGGATAAGATGGCCGTCCGGTTTGGGCAGACGCGTATCGACCCCTATGTGGAGCGGAGCGAATACCTACGGTCCCGCATGCTGGGCACCGACCAAGCCGGGCTGAAGCAAATCGGCACCCACTTTTTCTATATGCTGGGCCTGATGAGCAAGACAGGGGCCATTTCTATTCCCGCCGATGAAGTTCTCTTTGATGAGGTGGCCCTGATCAACCGGGAGAATATGGACCTTGCCCAGGACAGGATTCTGGCTTCAAAGCTGGGCTGGCAGCGCTACTTCAGCACCCCGATCTATGAGGAAGACGGAATAGACGAACTGTACCGGGAAAGCGATATGAACAAGTGGGTAGTCACCTGCGAGGGCTGCGGTCGAGAGTCTATTCCGGAAGAAGAGTTTCCCGACAATATGCGGGATGACCGCGCCAAGGGCGGCAAGGTATACCTGGCCTGCCTGAAATGCGGCGCCGCCCTCAATGTGGATAACGGCCGGTGGATTGCCGAGCATCCCGAGCGCATCAATCAAAGGGGATACCGGGTACCGCAGCTGGCGATCCGGGAGGCCAGGCTGGACCTCATATGGGACCGCTGGCTAAAAGCCCAGGGAAAGCCTGAAAAAATTGCCAGGGTACGGCGCAGCGCGCTGAGCATAGCTGATAGCGGAAACATGCAGCCCATTTCAAGCAAGGTCCTGGAGATTGTGGAGGCGGCGGGAGATTACTACTTCCAGGACAGATCGGATATACAGTGCGCAATGGGGATTGATATGGGAGACAGGGCGCACGTGGCTGTGTCGGCTCCATGGGGAGACGGGTTCAAGGTGATAGCCGCCTTTCATATAGACGTCGAAGACCTTCTACCGCTTATACCAGACTGGGAGATAGCCTATAATCTCAGCGCCCTTGTTATTGATGCGATGCCCTACAAGACAGAGTCCAAGCGGGTAGTGCGCGCGCTGAGAAGGGCCACCGGATATATACAGTATTTCAAGCCTAATTACAAAGAAACCACGGAGGGCGAGGATGAAAAAGAGGTCAGGGTCATTCAAATCGACCGGGACGAATCCCTGGATGAGATGACCTCATACTTTGGCACCAACCCTCCGCAGGCGCTGCTCTTTAAGCCCAGGGACACCAAGGAAGAGAAAACCCTTGACGAAGTGAAGCGACACCTTAAGAAGCTGGTTAAAGAGGAAATAGTCGGCCCGGACGGCCAGAAGAAAATTTCCTATAAGAGAAACACCGAAAACCACTTCGGCATGGCCATTAACTCCGCGCTTATAGCGTTGATGCTGCGGAATCACGGCGGCAGCATCTCTCCGGAAAATATACTGACTGCCGGGAAACGAAAAATCGCCCAGCTGTTAAGGGGGTACGATGACGCATGATACTGGGACCGGACGGCAAGCCCATCAGGCGGCCGGAGAAAAGTGAAATTATCACGGCGGATAAGCTTAACTGGCAAATAATCATGAACATGCTGCCGGACCCGGACATCATTCTCCAGAAGACGGGCAAGACGGCCGAGGTTTTCGAGGAGATGGAGAACGACCCCCATGTGTGGGCCTGCCTATCCTCCAGAAAGGCCGGGGTATTGACCAAGGAGTGGGACGTTCTGCCGGCGGGCGACAGTCCCAGGGAGCAGGAAATAGCATCGTTCGTAAAGTCGGCGCTGGATGACCTGGATATGGATAGCCTGATCCGTCAGGTGCTTGACGCGCCGTTCCATGGCTACACCGTGCATGAATTGATCTGGAAAGAAGCCCGGGGCAGGTGGGTAATAGACACGTTTAAGGACCGGCCGCAAAAGTATTTTGGTTTTGACGTGAACAGCAACCTGCTGTTTAAGGGCATCTTTAACCTGGACGGCGAGCTGATGCCCGGGGCGAAATTCCTGGTGGCGCGGCACGAGGGCAGCGAGAAAAAGCCCTATGGTGTGCGGCTGGCCAGTAAGTGTTATTGGCCCTGGCTGTTTAAAAAGCATGGATATAAGTTTTGGGCCATATTCGTGGAGAAATACGGGATGCCGCTGGCCATTGGCAAGTATTCGCCGGGGTCTTCAGAACAGGATAAGGCCGACCTGGTGCAGGCGCTCATAGACCTGGTGCAGGACGCGGCGGTGGCGATACCGTCCAACAGCGAGGTGGACTTCAAGTCTGCCGGAGAAGGTAAAGAACGCATACACCAGATGTTTATGGAATTCTGTGAAAGCTCCATATCCAAGGCCATCCTGGGCCAGACCCTGACCACCCAGATAGGAGAAACCGGCGGGGCATACGCCGCGGCCAAAGTGCACAGCGGCGTGCGGGATGATATAAACGAGTCGGACGCCAAGTTGGTTATGTCGGCCATAAACGATCAGCCGGTATGGTGGCTGGTGGACTTTAATTATGGGCCGCAGGAGCGCTACCCCTCTTTTGTGATTCATTACGAGGAGGAGCAGGTCCAGAAGGACCGGGCAGAGCGTGACAGGGCGCTGGTGGAAATGGGGCTGCGCATCCCGGCCAGGTACTTCTACACCAGGTACAACATTCCCGAGCCGCAGGATGACGAGCCGGTGGTCGCTCCCCCGGCCCTGACCGCCGGCGGCCAGCCCGGAGCACCAGGGCCGCAGTTCAGTATGGCGCCGCGGCGCCCCTCCTCTCCTGCCCCGGGCAGGCGGGAACCCTGGGTGGACTTCACTGCCGACGGCAAGTCCACGGCCCTGGCCCGCGATGAGATGCTGGAGAAATACTTCCGCCGCTGCGTGGATGAGGGCGTCCCATACTACCAGGCCGTGGCTGATGACCTAAAGCGCCAGATCCGGGCGGCAGGCAGCTACGAGGAGGCCGGAAGAATCCGGCCGGACCGTGAGGAACTGGCCAGGCTGGCAGAGTATCATATCCGGGTTAATCTGACCGGCTACATGCTGGGGGAATGGGCCACCTGGCAGGACTACCTGGGGGCCCGCACCCAGGAGGAGGCTCAGTTCGACGACTTGGCCGGGGCCTTTAATATAGATGCGGTTTCTTTATCTCTGGAGGACGCGGTGTCTTTCTTCTCCCGGCTGATGCCGGTGGATATCGAAAACTACCGCAAGCTGGAAAGGCAGCTGCGGGACAAGTATTTCACCATTTCCGCCATTGAGGGCGACGACATGGTGGCCAGGGTCAAGGAGGAGATCGAGAAGTCCCTGGAGGACGGAACGACCTTTGAGAACTTCAAGAAGGGCGTGAATGAACTCTTTGCCAAGATGGGCCTGGACCAGGCGGACCCCTGGCACCTGGAGAATGTGTTTCGCACCAACATCCAGACAGCCTATTCCGCCGGCCAGTACGAGAAGCTGCAGGACCCGGCGGTGGCCGACATGTTCCCCTACTACCGGTATTCGGCAGTCCGGGACACCAGGACCCGGCCCGCCCACGTGGCCATGCACGGGTTTGTGGCAGCCAGGGACGACCCGATCTGGAATGAATGGTGGCCACCCAACGGCTACAGCTGCCGGTGCGGAGTGATAGCCATAAATAAATACAAGGCCAGGCGGGAGAATATTGTGCCGACGTCCGAGCGGCCACCCTTCGAGCCGGACAAAGGATTCGCCCGGAACCCCGGGGAGGCCTTCCGGGAGGTGCCGCCGGACATGCTGGCCAGGAGGTAATGATCAACTACTTAAAGGAAGGTGATTAAAGGATGCCGGAATGGCACGAAGTCTGGAGGGCCGGCAACTACCCCCAGGGCAATTTCACCGAGAATGACGTTCAGCAAATCGTGGACAACTACATTCCCGAAGAAAGCGAGGCCCCGGTGGTAATCGGCCACCCGAAAAACGAGGACCCGGCTTTCGGGTGGGTGGAAGCCCTGAAGCGTGAGGGCGGCAAGCTGCTGGCCAAGTTCAAGCAGGTGGTGCCGGAGTTTGCCGAGGCGGTCAATCAGGGCCGCTACAAAAAAGTGTCCGTCCGTCTGAGGAAAAAGGAAAACGGCTGGAACCTGATCCACGTCGGTTTCCTGGGCGCCGCCAAGCCGCAGGTGGAGGGCTTAAAGCCCATATCCTTCAGTGAGGAGGACGCGGCGGAAGGTGTCGATGTTGAATGCGACTTCAATCAAAAGGAGGAAAAAAAAGTGCCGCCACTGGATGAAAAGAAGCTCCGGGAAGATATCCGGAAAGAGCTGGAGGCCGAGTTCAGCGCCGACCAGGACAAGCTGAAAAAGGACCTGGAGGCAGCCAACAGAAAGCTGAAGCTTTCGGAGTTGGGCAGCTTCATCAGCGAAAACAAGACCAAGATTCCCCCCGCCACCCGGGCAGGCCTGGCCGAGTTTATGGCTACCCTGGAGGATGGCGAACAGATGGTGGAGTTTACCGCCAAGGAAAAAGACAAGGACAAAGAGGTCAAGCAGTCGCCGCTGGAGTTCTTTAAAGACTTTGTGGCAAAGCTGCCCGATTATTCGCCGCTGTTCAAGGAAACCGACCAGGAAGAAGATGCCACGAACAGGAAGCACCGGGAAGACAAGGAGTTCACCGACACCCAGGTGGATGAAGAACGCCTGGCGCTGCACCGCAAGGCCCTGGACTTTGCGGAGAAAAACAAGGTGACATACGAAGAGGCCCTGGTCGCGGTGGGCGACTAAAGGCCCGCGGTAACAATAAATCTCATGAAAGGAGGATAAATAGTGCCTAATTTCTATCCTGTGCTGACCATTACGCTGACTCCGTCCGGGACAATCAACCCTTACCGGTTTGTTAACTTCGCCGGCGCGCAGGCTGGCGCGGGCGAAGCGGCGCGCGGAGTAACCCATGACGGCGCGGAGGAGATCGACAAGGCCGTGCCGGTGATTGCCATGGGGACAGCCGTTGTCGAGGCCGGGGCCGCGTTCGCCGCAGAGGCGAAGCTGGTATCCGACGCCAACGGCCGGGCCATCGCAGCCGTCGCCGCTTCCGGCAATGTTATCAACGCTATCGCCCTGGGGGCCGCGGCGGCCGCCGGCGACCTGGTGGAAGTTATACTGGTTCCGCCTGTTATCCAGGCGTAAGCAGTATAAATCCGGATAATACAACTGGAGGTGTAAAAATCTAATGCCGCCTTTAAGACAGATACGCGTAGTTGATCCTGTGCTCACCACCGTGGTGCAGGGCTACAAGCCGCCCGAATTCGTGGGGGACAAAATACTGCCCATCGTGGAAACCGACAAGATGGGCGGGGTTATTCAGAAATTCGGGCCGGATGACTTTAAGCTCTACAACACCCGGCGCGCGACCGGCGCCAAGAGCAAGCGCATTCAGCCGCGCGAAGGCGACCCCGTAAAACTGGCACTGCACGAGGAATCACTGGAGATCACCATTGACGTCAACGAACGCTCCGAAGCGCCGAGCCAGACCCAGCTGGAGGCGCGCCGGGCGCGGGTGGCCACCAATAACATCTACACGCGGAAGGAAAAGGACCAGGCCGACGCGGTGCTGAACCCCAACAACTACGCCGCCGGCCATGTGATGGACCTTTCCGGGACTTCCATGTGGAGCGATTACGCCAATTCAACGCCCATCGACGACGTGGAGGACGGCAAGAAAATCGTTCGCGCCAAGATTGGGCGCCGGCCCAACACCATACTGCTGGGCGCCTCCACATTCGACACCCTGAAGCAGCACCCGAAGCTGATCGAGCGTATACAGTACGCCGTCAAAGGCGTATTGACCATCGAGCTAATGAAGGAGCTGTTTGGCATCAATGAAATCCTTGTCGGCGAGTCGCTTTACGCTGACGACAAGGACGCGCTGTTTGACATCTGGGGAGACGTGGCCGTTCTGGCTTACATTCCCCCGGCGGGCGAACGTGGCGAGGAAGTGCCGAGCTTCGGCTATACCTTCCGGAAGAAGGGCCACCCGCGCAGCGCCATGTACAAGGAAGGGAACAAGCTGGACGTAATCGAGGTATGGGACATCTATGATCCCATGGTCCTGGGTCCCACCGCCGGGTTCCTGATCCGGAACACGAACTAAAGCGATTTAAACCGGGAGGTATGAAAGATGCCTGAATATGTGGTGCTGGGACATGTGAAGCACAACGGGGAGAAGTACCAGGCCGGCGAGATTCTGGAGCTGACCGAAAAGGAGGCCGCCCTCCTGCTGGCGCTGAAGTCCGTCAGCAAGGTGGATGGCAAGAAGAAGGCCCAGAATGCCGACCCGAAAAACGACCCCGCAGCGGGCGCCGGGAAGGGGCAGGGGGACGACAAGAAGGGTTAAAAAATCCCCCTCTCAGACGCGCCAGAATGGCCTGTAACGATTGCGGGGGTATAAGTATACGCACCCCAGTCAGTTAACAGGTAGTAACGGCAGGTAACAGCCTTGTAACAGGCTTGTAACAGGAGGGATGATCCATGTACTGCACACTGGCGGATCTGGAAAAAAGACTGGACCGGCAAAAACTGATCGAAATCTCCAACGACAGGGACAACCCGGTGCTGGATGACCAGGGAAACCCCACCGTCAACGAGGCTAATGTGAACATGGCCATCGAGGAAGCCGGGGCGGAGATGGACACCTATCTGGGCAGGCGGTACCCGGTGCCTCTCTCCCCCGTCCCGGACGTGGTGGTCAAGCTGGCAGTGGATATCGCCATCTACAACCTGTTCAGCCGGGGCTGGATGCAGCAGGAGGACCAGACCATCTATACCCGGTACCGGGGTGCCATCAAGCTGCTGGAGAAGATGGCCAGCGGCAAGGTGCAACTGCCCGGCCGGGAACAGGGTATCGTGGTGAGGGCGCCGGCCAAGGTATTCGGGGATGACTTCCGGAAGGCATACGACTGATGGCCGGGGTGCAGCTGACCGGCGACTGGATCAGGATTTCCCGGGCATTGACCAAGCTGCAGCCGGCGCCGGCCGAACTGCAGATATTGAGCCAGCAGCTGGGGGAAATCCTGGAGCAGTCCACCAAGGAACGGTTTGATACTGAAAAAGGCCCCGATGGAGAACCCTGGAAGGAACTGACACAGGCTACCCTGATAGCCAGGGCGCGGCGGCGCACTCGAAAGAAGGACAGTACCAGCGGCTTTTATACCCAGGCTACCACCCCGCGGCGGGGACGCGCGGCCAGGGAAAACGAGCCGAGGCTTTCCGCCAGAAGCATCCGGATTATGGAGACGGCGGCCATCCTCAAAGACCGTGGCCGGCTGGTGCGCTCCATCCGCAGCAAGGCCCGTTCCGACGTGGTGGCAGTGGGCACCAACCTGATTTACGCTGCCATTCACCAGTTCGGCGGCCCGGCCGGCCGGGGCAGGAAGGTGGAAATACCGGCCCGCCCCTACCTGGGTGTGTCGGAAGCCGATTTAAGCGATATCCGGGAATGTCTGGAAGATTTTATCAAGGAGCGAACGACATGATCGCCATCGCCAAAAACCTGGTGGAAAACCTTCTAATCCAGGCTGGCATACCCAAGGCCGGAATATACCATGAGGAAAGCGCCTTTGACCGGGTGAAGGCCATGCCCTTCGCCGTCATCCTGGCCGGAGATGAAAAGTTTGAGGAGAAAAAGCGCAGGGTAACCAAGTTCACCGGCCAGGAAGGACGCCGCTTCATGCGCCACCAGCGTTATGAGAGGACCTCCCCTTTGGAAATCACCGTGATGCACAAAACCGAGGACGACGTGGACAAAGTGCTGACGGCGGTGCTGGAAACGGTGCCGGACGGGGTCGATGACGGCAAGGGCAATTATACCCCCATCCGGCCGGCCGGCATCCAGTGGATGACCGGCCAGCGGGACCGGGCCGGGGCGGTCCTGATTCTCCACTTTATCGGGGGGATTTATCAGGATAAAGATATGGCCGTGGTGGAAAGTGTTGTTATTAACGTGAAGGGAGAGTAATCCATGGCAAAAGATGATAATAAAAACCGGCTCGCGGGAACGGAAGCTCAATTGGTGCAGACTATTGAGTCCATGCGGAATAAGCACCAGTTGACGGCGGCGGAATTCGCCGGGTTGTGTATGTCCAACGACTGGGCGGAAGGGCTGGAAATAGCCGAGGAAGATTTCCTGCAGGCTCTGGTTATCTGGCGGAAAAGCCCGGTGCACGGAAGAACAAAGTAACGGAATGTCTCAAGAAAGGACGGTGAACCTGGTTGACTAAAAGTATTCTGCCCGACGTGGACATTGAGATTATCGACGGAGGGCTGGGGCTGACGCCTACCGACCCGTCGGGCATCCACGTTAAGATCGGGGTTTCTACCGCCGGGCGCACAGGGGTGATTTACCGCATGACGTCCGGTGACCAGGCCCAGGAGAACCTGGGGGCCGGTCCACTGGTGGACGCCTTGCTGGATAGCTTCCAGCACGGTTCCCAGCTGATCTACGCAGTGAAGGCGGCGGCCACAGTGGACGGCACTATTTCAGCCATTACCAAGTCCGGCGCCGGCACCGCTACAGCTGCGGCAGACGGTGCCCCCAACGACGCTTATGAGATTGTCATCGAGGTACTGAAGGCCGGGGCGCTAAACGAAGCTCGGGTGCAATACTCCCTGGACGGCGGGGACTCCTGGTCTTCCAAGAAGACGGTGCCCACCAGCGGAGTTCTGGAGCTTACGGGCACCGGCGTGACGGTAACCTTCACCGCCGGTAACCCGGCCAGCGGAAGTTTCGTGGTGGGCGACAGTTACACCTTGGCTACCACGGCCCCGGCCATGAGTAACGAGTCTTTCCTGGATGCCATAGCCGTACTGGAAAACACCACCGGGGATTTTGAATTTATCCACGTGGTGGGTGAATCCGCGCCGGCCCTCTGGGCGGTGGCGGCCGCCAAGGCGGACGGGTTTGAGCTGAACCACATCCCCCTGCACATCGTGCTGGAGGCCAGGAACAAGCTGGCCGGTGAAACCCTTGAGCAGTACGTGCAGGCGCTTTTAGCTGATGCCGCCACGTTTTCCCATACCCGGGTTTCAGTGGTGGCCGGCCGGGTGGAATTGGCCGCCCTGGATGGCAAGGTGCGGGACACCAATATGGCCGGGGCCTATAACGGCATCGTGTCGAAGGCGAAGGTCCAGGAGTCCCCCGGCAAGGTCATGAGCTATAAGCTGACTGCGGCAACCGCCCTGAAACCGGACGGCATTGAACCGCACATTGCCGCCCTGGACGGTGCCGGATACGTAACTGCCCGGAAATACCAAGGAATGTCCGGCATCTATGTAACTAATGGCAGAATGATGGCGCCGCCGGGCAGCGACTACGAATTTGTGGAAACCAGGCGGGTAGCCGACAAGGCCAGCCGGGGAGTGAGAAATGCGGCGCTTATGTACGTGCATTATGACCTGGAAATGACTGAGGACGGTAAGCTGGATCTTACTCATTTCAAAGCCCATTTGGAAGCTCCGCTGGATGAGATGGCCAAAAAGAGCGCCAGGGAAATTGCCGGGTATGAGCTGACCATTGACCCGACCCAGAACGTGATCTCCTCGAAGCAGCTGGTGGCTGACCTGTCCATCTTCCCCACGCCGATTATGCGCTGGATCACCATCCGCCAGAAGATGAAAAACCCGTTCCTGAAAGGGTAGGTGACAAAGATTGATTAACGGAAAAATGTTTGACTGGGAAGATGTAAGTATTGGCCTACCGCACGGGGTGGCGCTGCTCATCAAGGACATTTCCTACGACGACGAGCTAGAAGTGGACCCGGCTTACGGCAAGGGCAATAAAGCCGTCGGGTACGGTACGGGAAATTACAAAGCATCGGGCAAAATGAGCATACTGCGGGAGGAATACGACAAATTTATCGATTACGCCAAGTCAACCGGGAAGGCCCTCTACAGGTTGCCCCCCTTCCCTATTACTTGCAGTTACGCCAACGACGGGGAGCCTGTCAGCACAGACGTGCTGCGGGGCTGTAAAATCAGCAAGCGCAGCTGGAAAGCGGCGCAGGGGTCCAAAGAACTGACGGTGGACCTGGATTTCACTATTACGGATTCCATTGAGTCTAACGGCCTGAAGGCCATCTAATACCTGCTGAGAACTGGAGGAATGAGACGTGGATCTTAATCCGGAGGCTTTAAAAGACAAATACGGGAACATCTTTCCCGTCACGGTGGAGGGGCTCCTGGCTAAGGACGGAGAGGAAAAGTCCTTTACCTTTTACTTTCAGGAGGCCAAGACCGCCCACATCAACCGCTACCTGAAGGAAGCGGCGCAGCGGGCGCTGGACGCCACCAAGAATTTTCTTTATTCACTGGTGGTGCCGGAGCAGATGGATGAAATGAAGGCGGCTTTCGGGGAGTTCCCCCTGCTGCCGCTGAAGCTGGCTGACCCCTACACTGATCAGCTGGGCCTGGGCGCATCAGTCAATATTCAAAAAAAGTTGTAGACCGGGTCCGGGAGCGGGTGGATGAAATCTCCTGCAGCTACTTTGAGGCGGGGCACCTGCTTATATTTAAACACTTCGGCGTCGAGAGGGATATGACTCTGGAGGTATTCACGGAGCTTTTCGCCCGGGCGCTCTGGTACGAGGAGCGGGAGATTTACCTGACTGCGGCGGCCATCGTCAAGGCCCTGGGGGGCGGCGGGGCGGAATAAAAAGGCCCTCCTCTAAGTGAGGAAGGGCCGGCGCCAGGTTAAAAGGCGAGAGTAAAAGCGGAACATGCCCTTTATGTCTAACCAAAGACTGTAATTATCGCCCCTATTCTGGACATACCAGTGTAAACCTGACTGCATATTAGCGTAAGACCAGTATGGAATTAATAAGGGAATTAAAACAATAAAAGCTATTACGCCAATAATCCACATGGTACCTATCATTGCTTGTCGCATAAGAAACAGAACCAGTAAAAACACAAGGGCTACGCCAATAATCCAAAAAATAGCATCCAACATCATTCCCCCTTTATTGGTAAAATTTTCTCTAATTATATTTCAATTTTGGAGGTGAGGCAATGGCACTGGAAACAATTTTTAAATTAGGTGTAGTTCTGACCATGATAGATAAGTTATCCGGTCCCACCCGCATTGCCTCCACTAATGTGGCAAATCTCCAGCGCAGGATGGATTCACTAAAGAACACTTCGGAGAACTGGATGAAAACCGGCGCCGGCATGACGGTGGCCGGTGCCGGCATCGCCCAGGGGATGCTGATGCCCATCACGGCTACCCACGCGACCAAGAAGGCTCTGGGTGAACTTTCCGCCGTTGGTGTCAAGGACCTGGCGGGCCTGGAAAATGCGGCAACGGACTTTAGCAACAAATGGTCCGGCACCATGAAGTCGGAGTTTATTTCTGCCGCATACGACATTAAGGGCGGCATCGCCTCCCTTTCCGATGAGGGAGTTGCCGAGTACACCAAGCTGGCGGCGCTGACGGGCAAGGCCACAAAAGCCACCACGGCTGAGATGACCAGCCTTTTCGCCACCGGCTACGGCATTTATAAAGATTATTACAAGAACCTTAGCGACATTAAGTTTGGTGAGATGTTTGCCGGGGGACTCACAGCAGCCGTTAATTACTTCAAGTCCACCGGCCCGCAGATGGCGCAGGCAATGACTGCCCTGGGGGCGGCTGCCACCAGCGCCAACCGGCCGCTGGAAGAGCAATTGACAGTGCTGGGCATGCTGCAGGCCACCATGCCGGGCGGTGAAGCCGGCACCAAGTACCGGGCCTTTATCCAGTCGGCGGCAAAGGCCGGTTCCGAGCTGGGCATAAGCTTTGTTGACAGCAAGAACCAATTGCTGAGTGTCACGGAGATACTGCAGCGGTTAAAAGGTAAGTACGGTGACACTCTGGACGCGATTGAAAAGCAGCAGATCCAAAAAGCTTTCGGTACTGACGAAGCGGTAGCCATGATCGACCTGCTATACCCGAAAGTAACCCAGTTGGGGGATAACATCAAAAGCGTCCGGGACTCTATGAAAACCGGAACCGCCCTGACGGAAGAGATGGCCGAGGCAATGAATAAAGACCCGGCAGCCCGTTGGCAGATAGTTGCCCAGCGTTTCCAGAATTTGAAGGAGGTAGTCGGCAATCAGTTGCTGCCGGTGGTGGAGCCGGCGGTGGCCAGGCTGGAAAAGTTCGTCTCTAGGGTGGCGGAACTGGCCGGCAAAAACCCCGATGCCACCCGCGCCATCGGTCTGATGGTGATGGGGTTGTCAGCTCTACTGATTGTTGTTGGCGCCAGCCTCACCGCTTTGGGTTTTTTGATGAATATGGTGTCAAAAGGTATACAGGTTTATACGGGTTATCAGAAAGCAGTTTTATGGGTTAAAGATGCTTTCTTAACCCTAAAGATACATAGCCTTTACGCCATGGACTCCCTGCGATCAGGCTGGACAAAGGTAAACCAGGGAGCCACCACCGCATACAACGCCACCCGGCGAGTGAGCACGGCGGTGGTAGATATTGGCAGAAGGGCAGCCATTGCGGCAGCCACCGGGTTAAAAAACCTGGTTACCTCTATGGCCAACCTATCCCGTACCGCCGGCACGGCAGCTGTAGCAGCTCTGCGCAATATGGCCACAGGTCTGGCCAGTATGGCGGTCCAGGCCTACAGGACGGCAGTCACGGCCCTGCCCGGCTTAATCGCCGGGGTATGGTCCTTTACGGCGGCCCTGCTGGCCAACCCGGTGACCTGGGTGGTGGTAGGCATCATAGCGCTGGTGGCTGCAGTGATTCTGCTATGGCGAAACTGGGACAAAGTATCCGCTGTCTTCCGGATGGGTTGGGCGAAAATTCGGGGGGCATTCAGTTCCGGAGTGGCATATGTCCGCAACCTCTTTTCTCAGATGATGGGCTTCCTACAGAAGTACGGCCTGTACATCCTGGTGGTATTGGCCCCTTTCCTGGGATTGCCGCTGCTAATCATTCAAAAATGGGGTGATATTAAGAGTTTCTTTATCAATCTATGGACCGATATCGTGGGTTGGATTCAAGTAAAGATCAGTGAATTCAGGCAAAGCGGCACCGCATTAATCGACGCCTTTGTCCAGGGCATTCAGAGCGTCATTTCAAAACCATACGAGGTAGTGCAGGAAGGCCTGGCCAAGCTCCGGCAGCTGCTGCCCTTCTCCGATGCCAAGGAAGGCCCTCTCTCCCGCCTTACCCGCTCAGGGCGGGCGGTACTGGAGACCTTCTCCGGCGGGATGAAGGAAAGGCTGGGCCTGCCGGGCAAGGTAATGGCCGGGGCGCTCTCCGGAATGTCCCTGAAAACGCCCATAACCATGCAGCCGGCATTTGCCGGGCTGCCCCAGGGCATAACTGCCAGCCTGCCGGGCGCCGGTGATTTCAGCGCAATGGAGATACCCTCCCCCACCGTGGCCGGCCGGGAGAGCCGCCTGGAGCGCTTCAACCTCCGGGAGGTGCTGCGGGAAAGCCGCTTTGTTCGGGAAAAGGAAACCATCCGGGATACAAGATCCCGCCCCGTGGTGGTCGTGGTGAACGGCGGCCAGGGCGGAGGAAACAGCGTTGAGGATTACGTGGAACTGGCGTATCGGTACTTCTCCATGCGCGGGGAATAGGGAGGCATAGACATGCCGCAGCTTGTGACAACTGATGCCGGGCAGGTTAAAGTGGGTGATGTCATCCTGCCCGGCGTCTTTGAAAGCATTGAGGTTACCGGCAGCGTAAAGCTTGACGAAGTGGAGATCGAGGGAAAAGAGCAGAAGGTCACCCAGGCCATGGGCTATGACAACGCCCGGGTCCGCCTTACCATTAACCTTTATCCGGAAGAAGAAGATGAGGAGTGCTACGAACAAATTGCCATATACCAGCAAATATTCAGGAGCGCGCCCAACCAGGAGAAGCCGGGATTATACCATATCGTAAATAAGCACACCTATGCCCGCAACATCAATGAAGTAATCTTTGGCGACCTGAAAACCTGGGAGGATAATAAAGGCGACCGGGTCATTATCACCTGCGAATTTATCGAACATGTGCCAGTCGCAGTACAGATTGCGGAAGAAACAACTTCTGAGCAAAGCACTTCTTTGTCTTCATATTCATCTTCCTCGACGTCCTCTATAGACGAATCAACTTCTGAAGGAATTGACGATTCGTGGATAGTTGATAATGAAGAAGACAAAACGGTAGAAACCCCGGCGGTGGATGACCGTAAACCGGGCCTGGGTGAAAGGATTCTCGCAGGGCTTCGAGGAGAATAATGTGATGCTTAATATGTTTTCCCCTTTCATCGAGCTTGTGTCACCCGGCGGCAAAGTACGCAATTTTTTCAGCAAGATGGATGTCTGGCTATCTCGCAAGGAGCCGGCCGATATCGCCGAATTTACCCTGAAAACCGGCCTGCCCGCCCTGGGGCTTGCCAAGGGTGCGCCGGTTGAAATCTGGATAGGGTACGACCCATCAAAAGCCTGGCGGGTTTTTGCGGGCTATGTGACTGAACCCCGTTCACCTAATTACCTTTGCAAGGACGAAGCTCTAAAGCTTTTTAAAACGAACATAGTCCAATCTTTCCAGGACGTGGCGCCCCAGGACGTGATCCGGTTCGGTTTGCTAGAGGCAGGGATTACAGTGTTTACCCTGGATGATACGGTTTACCCGCACAAGTCCGGCTTTGTGGCCGCGGGGGAAAACGTGTCGGACCTGGTGAAGAGGGTAAATGCTACCTGGGGCATTACGAACGACCACTATTTTGACGGTGACCGGCGCTTTTATTGGACACCTCCCACTCCCCAGCCCGGGCCGGTGTATGTGTACGAATACGGAGAGAACATTCTCAGCCTGGAGTTTTTTGATGAGCGCGACCCATACGGCCAGCGCGCCGCCGGCAGCACTTCTGGAGCCGGCAAGCTCCTGACAGTGGCTTCACCATTTATCTCTCATTCCCGAGAGATAAAGATTATCTGGCCAGAGGTTAGACAAACCAGGTATCTGGTCGAAACTGTACGGCACTTTTTAAATGATAAAGGATCTCTGAGAACAGAAATATACTTCAGGGAGATGGCAGTCTGATGGACCCAAGGGTTGATAAGCTGATCGAGGTTGTGAGAAAAACTGTTATCATGCTTTTCCCGGAGCTGACCGGACGGTATCACCTGGCCGCCAGGGCGAAGGTGACCGGGGTAGCCAATGGAATAAGCGCCCAGCCGCTCACCCGGGAACGCACGGACGACGACACTTCCCCGGTTGTGAAGTGCCCGGCCCTGCCGTATACCCTGAAACCGGACAATGTGATCCATATCGGCTATTTATACGGAGATCCGTCCGAACCTATGGCAGTGGTGCTTTCCACCGCTGCCATAGGAACATGGACAGGCGGCAAGGTGACAGTCGAGGGATACGGCGCCAGGGACGGGCTGGTGATGGAATACTTGAAAGACCATTTTCGCCTGGCGACGCTGACCGCGCCGGTGGATCAGGATGGGAACCCGCTTCCCGGTGCCACAACGTCACCTTTAACCAGGATTGATTTCAGGACTGGGTTAAAGGATGGCGATAAAGTGGCAGCGGTTCCGATTGAGGAAGGCGATAGATTTATAGTGATTGGCAAGCTTTAGGGGGTGGCGATGCTGGAGGACATTCTCTTAGACGATGACGGCAATTTTTTGCCAGCTGCGGACGGCGATGCCGCGACGGTCAAGAATGCGGACTGCCTGCTGCAGGATGTAAAGCACCGGCTTCTCACCTATCCCGGCGACCTATGGTCGCACCCTGAATATGGTGTAGGCCTGCAGCGGTACCATCAAGCGGAAGATACGGAAATTAACCGCCTGGAATTGAAGCAATTAATTAAAATGCGATTATCGGATGATGAGCGCATTAACCTGAGTTCTCTTACCGTTTCAATAAATTCCTGGACCAGGGATGCAATCTCCATCGAGGTTAGTTTTATACCTGCGTCCACAGCATTCAACGAAAAAGCGGCGAAAAGTCAAGCAACTATCATTTTGACGATCACCCAGGATGGAATTAGCTTCTCTGGAGGTAGCGGGTCATGAAGCCTGAAGATTTGCTCCCGATTAAGACATTCCAGCAGCTGCTCGATGAATCTAAAGCAAAACTGAAAGAGTTGAAATTCCGCATTACTAACCTCCGCCCCGGCGGTGTATTTCACACCCTCATGGAAATCGGGCACCAGGGGCTGGCGGATCTGTATAGCTTGCTGGGCAAGATAACACCTCAGATATACCTGGATACCGCCACTGGTTTCTGGCTTGATTTCAAGGCAGCTGATTATGAGACTTACCGGTGGCCGGCCCAAAAGACACTGGGTAACGTCGTATTTGGCCGCAATGCGCCTGGCGGTAATAAGATCATAGATGCCGGGAAAATAGTTGCAACGGAAATCGACCTCTCCGGGAACCGGCTGAAATACATCGTAGCCGCCAAAACGGTTTTGGAGGCGGGACAGTTGGAAGTGGCGGTTCCGGTAAAGGCCGAATTTGAGGGTGCGGCATATAACGTAGGCGCCGGACAGATAACTTTTCTGCTTACTTACATAGACGGCATTGATTATGTCCGCAATGATGATGGATGGATCACCCGGGAGGGCACCGATGATGAAGATGATGAGTCACTAAGGGCCAGGGCGAAAAAAAAGTGGAATACTCTTTCGGTTGGGCCTGGCGCCGATGCATATAGATACTGGGCAAGTCAGGTGCCGGGAACTGTGGTGATAGACGTGGATGATCAGCACCCCCGGGGGCAAGGGTCAATTGATGTAATCATTGCCAGCACATCCGGGATACCTACTCAAAGTTTAATTGACGCCGCGCAGGCGATGTTAGACAAAAAGAAAGCCCTTTGCGCCAATGTGCTGGCGGTGGGAGTGGAGCCGGTAGTTGTTGACTGGGACGTAATTCTTTATGTGGACCATGAGCTGGCCGACTTAAATGAAGAGGATCGGACCGAGCAGTTGGCTGCAATAAAGGCCCAGGGCGAAGAGATTATTGACATTATGTTTCAGTATGGCGATACCGAGCATGCCGACATAGAGAAGATATCAATAAGATACGGGGTTATCCGGGAACAGGCTATAGGCAACCTCTTGAAAATTGATTATGTAATTAAACCGGTAATTAATCAGCCTGCCGCTGATGTGCCTGTTACTTCAAGGCAGCTGGCAGTTAAAGGTACAGTCAACGTGACGGTGCTAATAGCGAGTTAAGAAGGTGTTTACATGGGCTTCGGAGATTATTTCTATTACTTAGCGCACCGGATTTTTAAGCGAGCACCCCGCGAAAACAACGACCTGGATAAGTTCACCAGGGGCATCGGCTCCGTGTACGACAGAGCCAAAGAGGCAATATTTAAGCTTCGCGAACAGGCATTAATTATTACCGCAAGCGGTAAGGCCCTGGACCAGCATGGGCGCGACCGGAATATGCCCCGGTTCCCGGGGGAGTCCGATGATAAATACAGGCTCCGACTGCTAAAAGCCTTTAGTTATTATGAGCAGCTGGGCACCAAAGAGCACATGCTGGAGGTGCTTCGGGGGCTAGGATATAAAGACTGTGACATCGACGAGCTTTACCTGACAGATCCTGAGCGGTGGGCAGAATTTATCATTAGGATCACTGACCCATTTATAGAACTGGATTGTAAATTAATTCGATATACAGCGAATAAGCTAAAGCCCGCCCATACTAAAATGGCATCTATAACCCAGGAAGGCACATGGGGGATAAATCTGCTTCCCGCATTCCGCCAGGTGCCGGTTCCCTACCCTCTTTGCAATATTGAGCAGACTGCCGCGCTGGCTGGTATAGGGCTGCACCTGCAGCTGCCCCTGGGAAGCGTGGCCAAGTTAGTAAGTTGGGAATATTCGCCCTGCGGTACCGTACAAACTGCCGGGCAGCCCGGACAGGGATGCTTTGCTACTCTAAATGCCGGCGCCAACGTGGTGACCAAGGCGTGGGAGTATGACCTGGCCGGCGAGGCCATGCCAGCCGGAGACAAGGGGTACCCCCTGGCTGGCGGGATGTCCCTGGAGATGTTCTTTACTCCGGTTAGCTGGGGCTATGAGATGTGTGGACAAATTACTGCGAGGAGTGATGTAGCATGATTCCACCTGAAGGTATGCAGGCAATCGGCGAAGCAATCGCCGGCCTGGTACAGGAAGGAAAGTGTATCCAAAACGGCGTCCAGCGAACCTTGCCCCCGTTCCGGGTGGCGGCAGAAGATAGCACTGTTAAGGTATTGTTCT
>NZ_QFFZ01000057.1 GCF_004369225.1 Pelotomaculum propionicicum | reverse complement strand
AGCCCCTTTTGGAACCGCTGGACCTGGAAGGCAGGGTCGTCACCGCCGATGCCATGCACACCCAGGTGGAGCATGCCCGGTTCATCGTGGAAGATAAAAAGGCCGATTATGTCTTTCCGGTAAAACAGAACCAGGGAAACCTTTTTGAGACCATCAAGAGCACAAGGAACGAGGATTTTGGAAATATAAATTTACAAATTGATAATACGAAAGCCAAAGTAGGAGTTCAACAAGTTACTTTAGATGTTTCGCCAAAAATAATAGATGATAGAACATATATTCCATTAAGATTTATCGCCGAATCAATAGGAGCAAAGGTAAATTGGAATGGTGAAAAACATTCCGTGGAAATTATTTATTTAGCCACTATGTCTATTCAAAAAAAATATAGTATGATTACTAATGGATTGTCACTATCAAAAACTGACTTACAGGAACTCAGTTGTATTGAAAATTACATCCTTACTAATGAAGCTATTGAAATTTGGAATGCATTAGATGATGAAGCAAAAAACACTTTTAAAAGTAATATAATTACTGAAATGAGAATAAAAATACCTAATTTGCTCACTTATGAATTGAATTTTTTTGATTCTGATAATACTGAAATTGATCAATATAAGTGGGAAGATGCTAATATAAAAGCAGAAATTGAAAAAAAAGCAAAAGAAGATTCACTTAATTACCCAAGTATAAAAAGAAAATAATTTTTCCTTTCGACAATACCAGTAAACACTTACCTCTGAGAAAAAGTAATTTAATCGTAAAATATATGTCGAATATTATATAATTATAGAAGTTCTCTCTGCCGCTCCCCAATGAAAAGAATCAACTTATTTTAGAGAGAAACAATAATGAATCCGTAGAATCGTTTCTAACGGCTCAAAAATGGAAAAAGGTCTTAGGATACCTTAAGAGGTTTATCTATCGGCACTCGTCTGATTTTTTTTCAAGGTCCGTGGAAGGAACAACAATAGGAAATATATGACAAGCCCGTGCTGCTGGCCTTCTGGAGCCCGACGGATGAAGAAAGCATAGAAGCTGTAGCCAGCCTGGAGAAAAATGTAGCGGAGAGCGGGGACAAAGTAAAGCTGGTTAAAGTGGACATGTCGAGGAAGAAAAGGATCGCTCAGAGGTTTAATGTCACAGAAATTGGCATGGGCCCTTTATGCGGGGTTGGCCCCTGCGTGTATACCAGTAGCGTTCCTGGCGATAGCAAAGGGTAAAGCCGCACTGGAACGTAACCGTTCAGTGCAGGAAGTGAACGGTAAGCTGGTATCGATTTCAAATAGCTTTTAAGAAGAACCTAGGCTGCCCCATTATTAAATGCATATTACCGGTTTCTTGTAATTACCCACGGATATAATTTGTTTCAAAGGGAGTAATCGTCACAGGTAATAACTATCGCCTTTATTGATGTAGGTTCGTTACTTAACTCAATAAAGCATTCTAAGCCAGCTGACACCAGTCAGCTGGCTCATATTCAGTGTAGCTCTCCCTTTTTGTTTTTTGAACTCATAAGGGGGATTAATTGCTTTGGAACTTGGTCATCCATACATTGATATTTAGCAATAGGATTTTAATACCTTGACAAATTCTTGAGCGGCTTCTGAAAAAGGAAAATTATATGACCGTATCCACCCACAAGATAATTGTACATTATTTCTAATCGGCAAATAAAGAATTTCTTTATAAGATATGTCCTCGATAAGAGTTGACTTGGCAAAAAATCCCGCGGCCATTCCTTCAATGATTAATTTTTTGAAGAGTTTATTACTGTCGCATTTAAACAGACTTTTAGGCTCGCCGTATCTCTTTAAGAGTCTCATTAGCCAGGTATCTTCATTGTCAGTTTGATAAATGGCCAGGGGGTATTTCAGTATTTGTTTGATGGTAATAAATTTCCTTTTTGACAAAGGGGATGTTTTTCCTATACCTACAACCAGCTTATCATTAAATAACCGTTCAAAGTGGAATTCGTTATTAATATCTATTTTTGACAATTTACCGCTTATCAAAAGCTCATCCGGTATTAAAATTAGGCCAAGGTCAGCCTTGCCATCCTTAATATTTAACATTAGCTTTTCTACAAGCTGTTCTTTTAAGGTTATATTTACTTTGGGATAATTCTTGCTGAAATCTGACAACGCCTTCTGAATGATACTGACGTTTATTAGAGGAGCGTAGGAAATAAGCAGGGAGCCTTTCAATAAAGAGGTCTTGGTTTCATTTGATTTTAGATCTGATTTTAATTGATCAACAATCTTTAAAATCTCCCGGGCTCTTTTTACAACCTTCTCGCCATCTTCCGTGAGATATACACCCTGAGGGGAACGGTTCAGCAAGGTAACGCCCAGTTCTTTTTCCAGCTTTTGAATGGCCTCGCTAATGCTTGGCTGGGACACATAAATATGTTCAGCGGTAAGATTTATCGATTTAGTTTTGGCCACCTCGGTCAGATAGTATAACTGCTCTATACGCATGCCGGTTACCGCCTTTTATAGCTTATGTTCTTATCAATCCATTTTATATGATCCTCAAATTCGACAAGGTTTATAAAGGTTCCTTCTTGTTCCCGGGTAAACAAACTCAGGTTGTCTGACGGAACAGTCAGCAACCTGAGTTTGCACGCTTTATACAGTTATTCCATCGTAATTATTGCTATAGGCAACAGCTATAGCTTTGGTTTTTGTATCCGCTTTTTCGATTAGTCAAAAAATTATATGCGAAATATAATTTTTACAGATAGAAAAGAATTGGAGGGGTGAAAGATGTCAGTGTATGATCTTGTAATTATAGGCGGAGGGCCGGCAGGCCTGACTGCGGGAATATACGGAGCCCGGGCAAAGCTAAAGACAGTGATATTGGAAAAAGGCGCCGTAGGCGGCATGGCCTTCACCACCAGGGAGATAGTAAACTACCCCGGCTTTAAATCCACCACAGGCCCCGATTTAATGAAAACCATGGCCAGCCACGCCAAAGAATTCGGCGCTGAAATCATCAAGGGTCAAGTAACAGAAGTAGACCTCGCAGGAGAAATCAAAACAGTCAAAACCAAAAAAGGCGGCCAGTACCAGGCCAGAGCAGTGATCTTAGCGCCCGGCTCCCAGCCCAGATTGCTCAATATACCGGGCGAGAAAAAGCTGAGAGGCAGCGGCGTGTCCTACTGCGCCACCTGCGACGCCGAATTCTACGAAGATTTGACCGTAGTGGTCGTCGGCAACGGAGACGCCGCCATAGAAGAAGCCGTCTACATCACCAAGTACGCCGGCAAGGTTATCGTGATCGTTATTCACGATGAAGGAATCGTGGACTGCAACAAGGCCAGCGCCGAAAAAGCCTTCCAGAACCCCAAGATAGAATTTGTCTGGAACTCCGTCCTGGCCGAAATCAAAGGCAGGGAAAACGTCGAGGCCGTAGTGGTCAAAAACCTGAAGACCGGAGAGTACACAGAAGTAAAGGCCGAAGGAGTCTTTATCTACGTGGGCATGGCGCCTGAGACAGAATTTTTAAAAGGAAAAGTAGAGTTAGACGAGCGAGGATATATTCCAACCAACGAGATGATGGAGACCAACGTCGACGGCGTGTGCGCCGCGGGAGACGCCAGGGTAAAATACCTGCGCCAGGTGGTGACCGCGGCCGCTGACGGCGCCGTGGCGGCAGTGACAATAGAGAGGTACCTGGCCGAAGAAGACGACTTCAAAGAGAACGTGCTGAACGCGGACAAGCCCGTGGTGCTGGCTTTCTGGAACCCGGCGGATGAAGCCAGCATAGACGCTGTAGCCAGGCTGGAGCAGACAGTGGCGGAGAGCGGGGACAAAGTAAAGCTGGTTAAAGTGGACATGTCAAGGAAGAAAAGGATCGCTCGGAGGTACAACGTGACAGCGACACCGGCAGCCCTGCTGCTTAAAGAAGGAAAGGTTGTTCGTGATATAACCGGAGTTTTTGAAGCGGTCTGGGGGAGAGAACTTTAAAAACACAATTGTGTGTGACCAGTGATGTCATAGGCGCCATGATATTGCTGACGCTGCTGCTCAACGGAGTCGCCATGTCCATGCCAAACCATTTTTTCGAAAGGATAAAAACTGCTAAATGAAACATAAAAAGATAGTTTATAAGCATTACCATTATCTAATTGTGGCGGGATGTTTTTTTCTCACCTTTTCAGGATTAGGCATCGCCATCAATAGTATGAGTGTGTTTCTTAAACCCGTAATAGAGTCGCTGGCCTTTGCCAGAGGGGAATTCGCATTATCCTATACGCTTATAACCGCGTCAACGATGATAGCGTCTCCGTTTGCTGGAAAATTTCTTGATAAATATTCTATGCGGCTGGTTATGACCTTGAGTTGTGCCACCGCGTCCGTTAGTATCATGCTGTATTCCCGGTGTAATACACTGTTTCAATTTTATATATGTTCAGTCTTCTTAGGATTAGCCTTGGCCGCGATCCACCTTGTTCCGGTTTCGATGCTGATTACAAGTTGGTTCAAGGAAAAACGCGGCCTCTTCTTAGCAATAGCTATGACCGGCGGCGGTATAGGCGGGATGGTGTTAAACCCTTTTACCAACTGGCTGATTGTATCTTATGGCTGGCGGTTATCATTTGCGGTGCTTGGCTGCATATTTGCCGTCACCAGCATACCGGTTGCACTTTTCATTGTCAAACGTCTTCCATCGGAAATGGGACTTCCGGCCTATGGGGAGTCCGTTAAGGGAGCCCCGGCTGATTTGGCTGTCGAAGCTAATGGCTTGATATTCTCTCAAGCTGTAAAGACACCATCTTTTTGGCTCCTGGGTTTAGTTGTATTTATAACAGGTTTAACCGGCATGGGTGTACAGATGCACATCCCGGCTTATTTAACTGATATCGGTTATTCCTCTAAATTCGCGGCCAATATTGTATCTCTTTTCATGGGTATTGCGGTTATTGGAAAAATATTGACTGGTTCTATTTTCGACAGGTTTGGCATGAAAACGGGCGCAGCCTTTATGTACTTAATATTCACTGTCGCGGTCCTGACCATGTTTGGAGCCCGAATCATGCCGCTTGCCATAACCTTCGGAATAATTGGTGGTCTAGCCTTCCCCATTTTGGCGATGGTGCCCGCGCTGCTTACCGCAGGAATCTTCGGGCAAAAAGACTATGGTGTCATCTACGGAGTAATGATTTTATTCCTCAACCTGGGGGGTAGCCTTGGTATGCCGCTTTCCGGGTTTATTTTTGATAATCAGGGGAGTTATTTCTTGGCCTGGGTCCTTTATGCGGGTCTGGCCCTGGCGTGCATACCAGCAGCGTTCCTGGCGATAGCTAAAGGTAAAGCCGCACTGGAGCGTTTTGCCCCGCTCTATAATCATTAACCTCGTTTTTCCCCGATAGCACCCAACGTGGACGTTTTGAACGCAAGTGCATCAAATAAATAACCATTTGACCGGATGCTTCTATTTTGCTTTAGAAGACCGGTTTTTTTTGTCGTAACTAGGAAAGTTGAGTTGATGGTAGGGTTTTAAAAGGCTAATTTTTTATATTGAGCCATAGGTAGTAACTATAATCTATGGGTTGACATATTAATTGCCGATTGTTCTAAAATTTTCAGGGAATATATAATTTGTTTAGATATATATGTGAAAATATTAATTATCCTAAATAGTAAATTCATGAAGGAGTGGAAAAATGTCAGGAAACGTGTAATGTTTATTGATCCGGAAGGGGTTGATGCGATGAGGTGATGTAAAGATGTCCCAGGGTATTGAGAGTGGTTTTATCTAATATCGTTGTGTATTATCTTTATAAAGAGGAGGTTAATTATTATGGCAAGAGGCGCGAATGCTGGGCCAAGTTATTTCGATGGCACAAAAATCGGGAATACGCAAAAAAAATTCTTGTGGTTGGCAGCACTAGTCTATTTTTTTGACCAAATGGATAATGGTACTTTTTCTTATGCCGTGCCGGCTTTAATAAAAAACTGGGGCATCACAACGGCACAAGTTGCTCATGTTAACTCTTTGAATTATTTTGGGATGTTTCTCGGCGCTGTTTTTGGAGGCTGGCTTTCGGATAGGATTGGACGCAAAAAAGCAATGCTTACTGGTATCTTAACCTTTTCCCTGGGATCACTTGGTAACGCTTTTGCAACAAGTTTTCCAGTCATGGCTGGCGCGCGTTTAGTTACTGGTTTTGGTGTTGTGGCAACGGTGATTGTAGCTATGGTTTATATAGCTGAAATGCTGCCTTCTGAGAACAGGGGAAGATATCAGTCTCTAACCATTGCCTGCGGTACAATCGGGATCCCGATGTGTGCTTTGTTTGCAAGGTGGGTTGTACCGATGGGACCGGAAACCTGGCGGTATGTTTTTGTATTGGGCAGCTGCGGCATCTTCCTGGCATTATTAGGTTTCTTTTGGTTTAAAGAGTCTCCTCGTTGGCTGGTATCTAAAGGTCGTATTGAAGAAGCAGAAAATCTTGTAGAAGAGATTACCGGTCAAAAAGTAGACTTACGAGCCGTGAGTATAAAAGAAGTAAAAAAAGTCGGCAATATAGAAGCATTGAGAGTTATGTTCAGCAAAGAGTATATAAAACGGACTTTAGTGCTTGGCACCTTGGGATTGGGTATAAATTTGGGAATCTTTTTCATCGGGACATTTTATACTACCATGTTAACTAAGATTGGTTTGCCGGTCGCCACTGTTTTAACAATAGCAGCTATTTCAGATTGGGGTAGTCCGGCAGGGGATTTAACGTCTTCATTTTTTGTTGACAAGGGTGGCCGAAAGATACCTATCGTTGTGTTTTGCGTGATAGCGGGTGCACTTTCTATTGTGTGCGGCATGTCCACGTTACCTATACTTGTTGTCATTACATTGACTGTTCATAGGATCTTCCGCGCCGGCTCATTGGTCATGTTTTGGTCTTATCTGGCTGAATCATTCCCGACTCATATTAGAAGTAACGCTTCGGGTTTTGTCTTTGGTTCAGGCCGTTTAGCAGCTGCTCTGTCTCAGTTTGCCTTACCGGTGCTATGGGCTAATTATGGATGGGCCGGGTTAAACACAATAAATGGGTTGTTCTTTATTTTACCTGCGATACTTGTCTTATTCCTTGGTGAAAAAACAGGTAAAAGAACTTTGGAAGAACTAAATGAAGAAAGAACAGGCTCAGCAACAGCTTAACGTTATTCTAGTTAGTACTAATGTAACCAGTCCCCATGGTATTGAAGGAGGAAAAGTGATGAAAAGAGAAGCCTTAACAGAGAAAATGATTCTTTTGGGAGTAGATGGTTTTGAACCAAGGCTGGCCAAAAAGTTCTTGGATCAAGGTAAAATGCCCAATCTGCAAAAGTTCATAGACAGAGGCGCTTGCCGGGAAGATTTAGTCTTGTTAGGGGCAATGCCTACCGTTACGCCGCCTTTATGGACTACACTGGCAACCGGCGCGTATCCCGGGACGCATGGCATTACATGCATGTTTGGTCAAAAACATGGTCAATTAGATACTTTAGTGTATAATTTAGACTCCAAGCGGTGTAAGGCAGAGCCGTTATGGAATGTTTTCGCTGAAGATGGTAACAAAAAAACGTTAGTCTGGCATTGGCCCGGCAGTGCATGGCCTCCAACTTCAGATAGCCCTAATCTTAGCGTCGTTGATGGTACTTCACCACCTACCATTAATACATCCGCAGTAGTGGATATTTTGAAAATAGTAGTTGCTTCAGCTACTCTTAAAGAGGTGCAATTTTTGCCCAATACTGCTGCTGTTACACCTGGAGCCGGTTGTATCATTGATAATGTGGAGGACTTGGTTGCGGAAGAAAAAGTGGCAGTTAATTTTAGGGGTGCAGCAGCAAAAAACAGAGATAAAGGCATTAAAAATATTGTTACATGTGAAGAAGAAAACGAAATCAATGTATTAAGCGAGTTTATCGCGGATACTGTGAAGTCACCGATTAAACAAGCCAGTGGCTGGGCTGACGCACCTGCCGGAGCCAAAGAATTTACAATTGTTTTAGGAAAAGGTCTGAATCGGCGTCCGGCGTTGCTATTGCAAAACAAACAAGGAGAATATGACACAGTTGCAGTTTATAAATCAAAAAAAGAAATAGAGCCTTATGTAACTATTCAAGGTGAGAATTCGGTTTATTGCGTGTCTGATTCTCTCGTGGATGAGAATGGCAAAGCCATTCTATGCAATAGGAACTACCATGTTTTGGATATTAAACCTGACGGTTCTCAAGTTAACATGATAGTGGATATGGCGGTGGATATGACCCGGGATGATTTGTTTCATCCAAAGTCCTTATATAAGGAAGTTCTGGAGAATGTCGGGCCAGTTCCCTCAAGGCCGGGGGTTACTGGAACTAACGAGAAATTGGTTGAAAGAGTGTATATTCCAACCTGGGATTATTACTGCAAGTGGCAAGCAGACGCCTTGACATATTTTATGGATAATAATAAGTATGATGTTATCTTCTCACATTTGCACAATGTTGACGCGTCAGGACATCAATTTTGGCATTTTGCTAAACACCAAGAAATGTGGAACAATAATGAAGAAGCGTATCAAGGATTTATTGAAAAAGTATATATTCAAACAGATAACTATCTGGGAAGATTTTTACCTTATCTGGACAAAGGCTGGACTATTATTATTACTTCGGACCATGGTCTGATTAGCCAGGAAAATCACGGCGTGATATTGGGTGAGATCATTGGCGTAACCACACCAATAATGGAAAGTCTAGGCTATACTACATTGGTTAAAGATGCAAACGGTAAGCGGCTCCGTGAAATTGATTGGGCGAACACCAAAGCGGTGGCCAGCCGTGGTAACTATATTTACCTCAACTTAATTGGCCGGGATGAGCATGGAATCGTTGATCCCAAAGATAAATATGATCTAGAAACGCAAATTATTAATGATCTGTATAACTATCGTGATCCCAAAACCGGTAAGCGGGTAGTGGCGTTGGCTATGCGTAATAAAGACGCAGCGATTTTGGGTATGAGTGGACCGGAATGTGGTGATATTGTTTACTTCAAAGAAGAATCATTCAATGTTATTCACGCGGACTCCTTGTCAACTCAAAACGGTTATGCCGGCACATCGGTTTCTCCAATTTTTGTCGCAGCAGGACCAGGAATTAAAGAAGGTTATAAAACTGAACGGGTTATTCGTCAGGTGGATATCGCACCTACTATGGCTATCCTGGGTGGCGTTCGTTTCCCGGCTCAATCTGAAGGATCGCCTGTGCACCAAATTCTAACAGAAGATATTTAGTGGAAAATGGTTGCTTTATAAGATGCCGGTCAAATATTTTATCTATTTGACCGGCATCTTATTGTTTATTGAATACCACCTGCTATGCAGGTGGTTCCAAAAAGCTTATAGCTATGGGTAGAAATAAAAAGCCTCCAACTGTTACAATAATGCGGGTTTAGCCAACCGCAGAAAAAACAGAAGGAGGTCTTACGCCATAGATAATAATACACTAGCACATACAAAGTGGAATTGTAAATACCACATAGTGTTTGCACCAAAATACAGGAGACAAATAATTTATGGAAAAATAAAAGAGGATATCGGAAAAATAATTAGGAAGCTCTGTGAGTATAAGGGCGTAGAGATATTGGAGGCAAATGCATGTAAGGATCACATACACATGCTGGTCTCAATACCACCAAAACTAAGCGTATCAAGTTTCATGGGATACTTAAAAGGCAAAAGTTCACTAATGATATTTGATAGGCACGCCAATCTAAAGTATAAATATGGCAACAGACAATTTTGGTGCAAGGGTTTCTATGTGGATACGGTAGGCAGAAATAAAAAGGCAATAGAAGAATATATAAGAAACCAACTTCAAGAAGACATAGTGGCAGATCAACTTAGTCTGAAAGAGTATATTGACCCGTTTACAGGTGAGCCTGTAGGGAAAAACAAGAAAAAATAACCCCTTTAAGCGCATATCCATAGGGATATTTTATGAACCGTGGGTATTGGTTGAGGCAGACAGCAGATTAAGCTGTCTGCCTTTGCCGTTGATCGGCTATTTTCTCGGGGGTATGTAATATAAAAAATTTGATTTGTATTAACAAGGTGCGAAATAAGAAATTGGACTACCACAATGTTATATGAATGGCATGTAGGTTTATTTTTTGCTAACACTTCAAAAATATCGCACCTATTTAAACTAACTTCAATATTGTCCGTTTTTTGGGCATATGATTCAATTAATTCATGAATAGCTTTCCAGCGCTTATTCCGGTCGAATCCTTCGTAATAAATATCTTTACCTCTTGCTGTTCTTTCAAATGCCATTAGGTCGGGGGCACCACCGCAGCCAATTGAAAGAATGTTATAACGTGAATATTGGTTAAAATCAATATTATTCTCAACGGACAAAACATTCTCAGAATACCTCCGCGAATATTTTTGAACGTAGCAACAGAGTAATTTATCGCATTCGTAATCTGAACGACCTCCTTTTTGTGGCCAACAATGTACTTGGTCAAGGCAACCATCTTCAAAGTCGCATCTACCAACACAGTTCATTCCGTTGTTACAATTCACTCCACAATTCCCCGGATTGGAATTATTATAGGTCTCTGAGCAGGCTGCTGCTAATTCGTCAATTAACATCCTTATCCCCCTTTACTCAATCTTTAACTGTTCCGGTTCCACCCGATTTTTCACCAAATAAATGAAGCTGGATTGCAGCCGCACCTCATCGTGAGAGATAAGAGCATACTCCCATGGCTTGCCGCCGTTTTCAGAATTCCACTCCGTGACGGCACGGCAGTATTCCCGCCCGGCGATTGCCTTTTCCCAAACATCGCCGGATTTATTCTGCAACGCTTTCCGAACATCGTCAGATGCTTTTGTTTCCACCATGTAGATTACATCAGACGTTTCAACAACAAAATCCGGTTCATAGCGGCTTATGCCGCCCGGCCCATAATAAATATTGAACTGCTTTGCTGACGGCCTCATCCATTTCAGCACAGCGCCATCGTTCTCCAATACAATAGCAAATATGCGCTCGGTATTACTATCAAACTTGTATAGCGTATGGCAAGCTTTCTTAAAACCTTTGAAAATTTTCGTCTTTACCTCAGAAGGGGATAGGTTGGCACGCAAGTCATAAAGATCGTCGGATTTGAACTTTCCGCCGAACCCAGTTTCTATGCGTGTAAACGGACGCATACTTGAAGCCCTGTAGCCGGTTTCTTCTTTGTAAAAATGCTCGTTCATTTGAGCGTAGATGATCTCCGCCAAGCTGCGCTGGCGGTCACGCATCACCTTTTCTGTTTCTTCAGGATTCAAGTAGGACAAAAAGTGCCTCTTGGCGTCGGCGATCAGGGAATAGATGAGATCGGCGCAACTGCTGTAATCGACATTGTCATGCACGATGATGTGCCGCACAATCTCGTTCTCAACGGTGTCTGTTTTGGGAAAGAGAGCAAATCCGGTATGATACTCGAAAGTTTCACCGCCTTCCTGCAGCTCTGTTCCGATAAGCGTATCGTCTGAAGGGTGCCAGTTCATGTTGCGGGTGTCCAACTTAAAATCATAGAAACCATGTTTTACTTCCGTAAAAGGCTGCACCACCGCTTGCGGGATAGGAATCACATTTTCAGTCAGTGCCTGCGTACAAGTATCTATGGCTTTTTCAACAACCGCTGTTAAATCCTCTTTTTTTAATCCGAGTGCCGGGAACTGCCGGATGGTTTCGCTCACAATGCTGGTATGGACCAGTTTTTTTATTTCTTCATCCCTGGTGGCATCAAAGGTTTTCACTTGTTTGCCAAGCTCCACGACTGTTTTGGAGGCAAGACGGGCAACAAACTGCGCCACTTGCACGGTCTGTTCCGGAGCTTTATCCACAACATAGTCATTCGTCGCGGTTTCCCTCAATGTGAAGGCGAGTTGTTCCGTGAAGCTCTCTGCACTTGTCAGCTCATCGTATACCGTCGGCATTTCCAGCGTTTCCCGCTGATCACCGCTTTGGGGCTCGGCCGGGTCAATATAATAAACACGCCGCACGAGCGAATTCGGGTCATTAGCAAGTCTGACGATGGCTTCATAGCGGTCATGACTTACGATGGACAGACGGTCGACCTCATCTTCGCCTGTTCTTTGGCCATAGGGCAGACGCAGCCCACGCCCGATGGTCTGTTCGGTGAGGGTTTCTGAAGCGGAGGCGCGCAGCGGGATAATCGTATAAAGGTTGGTTACATCCCAGCCCTCCTTGAGCATATTCACATGGATGACAATCTCAATGCGGTTGTCCGGCCGCTCCAGAGAAAGGAGAAGCTCAATATTCTCGTCTTTTTCCGCCCCTCGCTGGGCAGAGTTGATTTCCAGAACTTTGTCCTTGTAATACCCGCGAAAGAAGTCCGTCGAGGTCAGATATTCCTTAATCTGCCGGGAATGTCCGGTGTCTTTGGCGACGACAAGCGCAAAAGGTTTGACCAACTGTTTGCCATAGGTACGGGCGTACACGTCCAGCTTGCTCTTTGTTTCTTCATGCAGCCGGATGCCGTCATTTAACTTTTCACGGTCGAGCTGCTCCGGCGTGTATTCCTCCGGGCGAAAATCCTTCCGTGTGAATACTGCGGGAACTTTCACATACAGTCCGTCATTCAGGGCGTGGGCGAGAGAATATTCGTATACCACATTTTTAAAGTCGATTTTGCGTGCGCCTTTTTGGATCTGAGGTGTCGCGGTAAGCTCTACCCCCAATATCGGACGCAACTCGTTTATAACGTCAAAGCTGCGATCGGCGTGGTAGTGGTGGCTCTCATCCATAAAGATGCATAAATCCGGCAGGGATTGCAAGTATTGAAAATATGACTCGCCCAACACTTCATTGAGCCGCTTGATGCGGGCAGGCTTGCCATCCGCCGTCTTGCTTTCGGAGTTGAGCTTGGAGATATTAAAAATATTAATAATTATCGGTTGAAGAATCTCATTTGTCGTTAGCTGTCGAAACTCTTCGTAATTGTCGCCGTCGATGATGCGAGGCGGATTTACGAACTTGTCCAGACCGCGAAACACATACTTCGCACACGACGGGTCGCCAAGGTCGGCTTTCAGTTTTTTATAAATCGTCAGGTTCGGAGCCATCACAAAAAAGTTTTTTATACCTTTTTGATAATGCAGATATGCAATAAGCGCCCCCATGAGCCGCGTTTTGCCGATGCCCGTGGCAAGGGCAAAGCAAACCGACGGGAATTCCCGCTCGAAGCTGGTAAGCGTCGGGAATATTTCGCGGATTTTTCGCAATTCTTCTTCCAAGTCCGGTGTTTTGGAGAGCGACAGAATATCCGCTATTTGCTGAAAGCGTTCCAGACTCTCCTTCTGAGGAGGGCGGAGGGCAAGCCGGTTGTTGATGAATTTTGCGTTACTGTTCAGCATCGTCCCATTCCTCCTCGTCAAGTTCCGGCGGGTTGACAATGTTCAAATTATAATTGTCTATACCGAATTCGCACTTGTCCAGCACCGATTGCGGGATTTTCCGCACGTCAATATTCTCATACCGCTTGCCCAGCCCGATGTCGAACGCCGGGGCGCAAATGAGCAGTTTTTCATAATCCGGCAAGTCGCGGGCAATGTGGTCAAGCTCCCGTGCCGTTAAGTATTGGGTAGTAACGTAAATATAGCTGTTCTCAACGTTTTTTCCTTGTTTCCAGAACACTTCCGGATCGGGCGCATAGGCGAAGCCGTTCAGCTTGGCGACGGCCGCCGCCAGCATTTCGGGGTTGTATTTTTCGGTGTCGATAATCGGGTTGCCGTGCCTGTCCTTGACAATCAGCGTCGGCGCAAGCTCATAAAATTTGAAGCCGCCGCCGCCCTGCCAGTTGACAGATTTGGAAACACCGCCCTGTTCGCCGTCCACGACAGCTTTCAGGCGGGGCAGGCAGTGGGTGTAGCAGTGGTCGCCCAGTTCAATGCCAATCCAGCGCCGCCCCATCTTGTGCGCGACGGCGGCTGTCGTGCCTGAGCCGAGGAAGCTGTCGAGCACGAGGTCGCCCGGGTTGGAACCGAGTGTGAGGACGCGCTCTATCAGGCGTTCGGGTTTGGGCGTGGCGAAAACAGATTCGGAATTAAACGCAATTACTTCTTTCCGCGCATCCTGATTGTGACCAACTTCTTGGTATGTCCACAATGTCATAGCGGTTATCCCGGCTTTAACATCGGTTAAGAACCTTTTCAGTCTGGGCACATTATTTCCGTTTTCACCAAACCAAACGCGGTTATCATCAACAAGCCTTTGAAAATTCTCCTTTGATGTATTCCAACAACGTCCAGCGGTAGGTTTCAACTTACGACCAGAAGGAGTAGTGATTTCATAGTCATATTCGGCCGAGTAAGTTTTTACCGTCATATCACTTGACGACCACGGTCCACGTGGGTCGTTATCTAGGTTTTGATAACGGCTGTCCATTTCAGCAGTGCGTGGAAGTAAGTTGGGTCGCCAAGTAGACTTTTCTTTGGCATAAACTAATAGAAAATCGTGACTGTCAGAGAGCCATTTTGCGTCATTCTGCGGAGAAAACTTTTTTTGCCAAATTACCGTATTGATGAAATTTTGCCGACCGAAAATCTCATCGCAAAGCACTTTAAGGTAATGCCCCTCGTCGTCGTCAATGCTAATCCAGATACTTCCGTCGTCGCTAAGCAGATTCCTCAATATGTCAAGGCGCGGCTTCATCAGAGACAACCAAGTTGAATGCTCCAAATTGTCATCATAGTGCTCGAACGCAGAACCGGTATTATACGGAGGATCTATATAGATGCACTTCACCCTTCCGGCGAATTCCTGCTCCAGCGCTTTCAGCGCCAGCAGGTTGTCGCCATGTATGAGCATATTATCGGCGGCAGGATCGCCGTAATCTTTTGAAGCGTCGTGCAGCAGTATGCGCGGCTCCACGGCGGGTTCGCTGCCCTTGCCGATCCATGTAAGCTCCAGTTTTTGCATGGTATGTATTCCCCCTATTCGTCCAGCATCAGCTTTTTCTTTGAGTTTCTGAGCTTGCGTGTTTTTTTGCATTTTGGGGCATTTCGACCATTTTGCTGACCTCAGCAAAATGGTCGTTGACCTCAAATCCGCTGTTTTTGCAGGCAAGCACAGCGCGGTCAATCACTTTTTGAAAATTCCTCCGTATCCTCAGACAATCTCAAACGAGATGGTCATAATATGTTCAGCTTTGGATGTCCCGGCCAGCTTTGAGCGGATTTCATCCTGCAAACGCTCGTTGGCCGAATCGATTTCATCCTCACGCTCGTAGAGTTCCCGGCGCATTTTCTTGCGGCGCTCCTCAAGGCGGTTGATTCCTTCTTTCATGTCCAGCATTTCCGCAAGCGGCCTGTCGGTACTGCTTTTAAAAATCCGCTTTTTCTCAGTGATTTCTTTGCCCAGTTCCTTCAATTCCCGCTGCAATCCTTCTTTTAAGTCTTCGCTGTACGCGTCCAGCTTGGCACATTCTTCGAGGAAGTATTTCTTGTTTTCCTCCTCGATTTTTGCTTGCCGCAACGCAATTCCAGCGCGCCGTTTCTCGTTAAGTTCGGCGGTTTCCGGCTCGCAGCCGCCGATTACTGTTGCCGGCAATTCCATAAAGCGATTTACTATATCTTCATCAACTTCAGTTCCATCTTCCGTGACGACTGTAAAGATGAGATGTTCTTCGGTTCCAAAGCCGGTGTAACTCAGCTTGTCCAAGGAAAGTGTTCCGCGCAAATTCGGGTGGCTCTCCAAGAAACTTATTTTATGTTCCGGCGAATTTGTATGGTTAAAGCGAACAGTAGCTCCCGGCAGGGGAGCGGACATTGCTTGCTCCAGCCATTTTTGAACCAGAGGGTCGTCCCTGCGCAGAAATATATCGCCCTGGCGCTCAGCGTCTTTCCACTGGATGTTGTATGTGGCGCTATGCCCTTCGCTTGCATATGCGAATCGCCATTGGTCGAGCGGCTCCACCCGTTCTGCGCCATGCATGATAAAGAAATTGCACAGCCAGCGGCTGAACTTATCAAGCCCGGCAAGGGTAGCTTCCTGGCATCCTTTTAACCTTGCGGCTACTTCTTCGTCGAAGTTTTCAAGGATAGATTGCCGCGCGGCGGTCATTTTCTCATTGATACGTTCGGAGAGTTCCTCCTGCAGAAGATCAAATTGTTCCTGGATTTGCTCCTGGTTTTTGCAGTTCTGATAAATCGCTGCGATGCGCTTTTCAAAATCAACACCAGCTTCAATTGAACCCAGAACTTCATCGGAGGAGCCGAACAGCCCGCTGAAAAGCCGGAATTTCTGATCGAGAAGCTCATATACCCGCACATCCGCGGCATTCTTGCGGTTGAGAAAATTAACCACAACTACGTCGTTTTTCTGACCATACCGGTGGCAGCGGCCGATACGCTGTTCTATGCGCTGCGGATTCCACGGGAGGTCATAATTAACAATCAGACTGCAAAATTGCAGGTTGATGCCCTCGGCGGCGGCTTCCGTACCGATAAGGATGCCAGCCCTATCCCTGAATTCCTCAACAACAGCGGCCTTCATATCTGCCTGCCGCGAACCGGAAATTGTCCCGTCGTTTTTATGCCGTTCTTTCCACTCCGCATAAATTCTTTTGGATATTTCATCGTTATTCGAACCGTTCAGGAAAACTATGCTGTCTTTATAGCCGTTGTCGGAGAGCAGATTCAACAGATATTCCTGTGTTCTGCGTGATTCGGTAAATATCACTGCTTTACGCTTGCCGCCCAGCATCTCGGTTTTTTCAAATCCCTGTTTCAGCGCGGAAAGTAAATTTTCACCCTTTGCATTATATGTGATGCCCTGCGCCAGTTCGTAAAATTTGCGCAGTTCTTCCAACTCTTCCGTTATGCCTGCCCGGTCTTTTTCTAAATCGGAGGGCTCCGAATCTTCCGAATCTTCCTGCTCCTCCAGCAATTCGTCATATGTATCATAGTCATCGAGGTTCAATTCGCGTTCAATACCTTTAAGTTTTCCTTCCAGCCGTTCAATTAATGAATTAAGCGTGCCGGAAATAGCGAAAGATGACGACGCGAGCAATTTACGCAGCACCAGTGTGATCAGCGTCCTTTGTCCCTGCGGAAGAGCGTAAAGCTTGTCCGAACGCAGATAATCCGAAACATAGTTATACAGCGTTTCTTCATCCGCTGTAGGCGTGTATTCCTGCAGTATCGCTATGCGGCTTGTGTAATTTACATATTCGGTAACCTGTTTACGCAAGGTGCGCTTGCAAAACTGCTTCAGCCGCTGCTTCAGAGCGTGGTTCCGAACTTCCTCGTTATTCACTGAAACGTACATGTCCCGGAACGTCCGGGCATCGCCAAAAACATGCTCGTCAATAATGCTGACTAATCCGAAAAGCTCCATCAGATTGTTTTGGAGCGGAGTGGCTGTAAGCAGTAATTTGCGTTTCCCCGACAATGCGCGACGCAGACGCGTCCCGGTGACATTTCCTGATTTATAAACATTGCGAAGACGATGCGCCTCGTCAATAATGACTAAGTCCCAGGAGATTGCCTTCACGTCAATTTCCTTTTGAGACGCAAAGTTAAATGAACAAATAACAACCTCATCCTTTATGTCAAAGGGATTGAGTTCACCTTCTTTTTTGGCCTTATTATAATTTTTAGACTCAAGAATCCTTGATTTTATGAAGAATTTTTCATCAAGTTCCGTGCGCCATTGGGTGCGAAGCGCGGCGGGAACAATGAGTAGGATACGGCGTTTGCGCTCCGACCAGCATTGCGCGAGGACAAGCCCTGCCTCGATAGTTTTGCCCAGACCAACTTCATCGGCAAGAAGCGCGCCGCTGGAAAGCGGTGATTTCAAGGCAAACAAGGCGGCGTCTACCTGATGGGGATTCAGATCAACCTTTACGCCGGACATAGCGGAAGCAAGCCCGTCAATACTGGACTGCGGGCGTTTAAGAAGTATTTGTTCGGCAAAATATCTTGTCTGATACGGCGTATATGATTCCATAATGACCCCACCCAATTCTTTATCGTTTCACGTCATCGCTCATTTCCATAATATCGGCTATATCACAATTTAAGGCTTTGCATATCTTCGCAAGTATTTCGGTATTCACATTTTCATTCTTGCCGAGTTTTGTAATGGAAGCAGAACTGATTCCCGCAAGCTTTTGCAGGTCTTTCTTTTTTAAGTCCTTATCAATTAAGAGTTTCCACAGCTTTTTATAACTGATTGCCACTTTGTCCACCTCGCCTGGTTTTTTCAACCAAAATAAACACTTTGATTATAACAATAAAACCATGAAAAAACAAGAAAAATACGAGCGAACGCAGGAATTTGTTAAGCGTTATATTGATTTTTATGAAGTGGAAATGGTATAATTTATCAAATAATGTCAGATGCACTCGAGGCTAAATACGTTTTCGAACTACCTAACAGCTTCATAGTACGTTGTATATGTTAATAACGTAGAATGAAGAGGCATAGGGGGGAGGCGATATCATGGGACATGAAAGAATTGGTTTTTTACCAAAAAGCAAGCAATGGAATGCCATTGTCCAGCAGCTTTCTGAATATCAACCCAGCGCTGAAACCACCGCAAAAATAGCAGATAATACTTTAACTTGTATAAGAAAAAATTATGAACAGATGCCGTATGACGAGTCTGTTTCAAAGGCAATTAAGTTTTTGGCTATGCTCTCTGTGTCAGCGAATCAAGATAATCAAGCAGCTTTTTTAAGAAACAATGGGTGTGCGGTCGATGATAAGTTGTCTCTTTTCTCACTGGTCAATAGTGCGAAAAATTTCATTACAACAGAAGATGGCTCACTTGAAACGAACAAAATAGCACGAGATGCTGTATTGCAAGCCATTACAACTTACCAGAGCCATCATACCTCAGATCAATTAACGCTATTTGGTGATAATAATGAGCCGGTTTGGAAAAATGTCGGCTCAGGAGCGGCCTTTTGCGAATTGGCGAGATCATTCTTTGCTGCATTCACCGACAGACAGATAAAGTATTACATTGAACGTTCTGCGGCAAGCGAAATCAACGATTATGCGACGCTGCAATCATTTTCCGCCGGAATCTCGCAAACTGCAGATGCCATATCCCATCATGCTTTTGAAACGTCAAAAATCATGCAGTCATTTGCGGCTGGATGGTTTAATAAACACGCAGTGACAAGTGTTCCTGCCGATAATAAGATAACAGACTTCTTAAGAATTTCTTTTAGTAAAATGAGAGAGGAGTTTCGAAGGGAGGCTGCAAAAGAATGAACAGTCAACCTTCAAAACCCAACGAAGCTATAATTGTGTATTGCGACGAGTTATGCAAGTCAAGTATATGTAACAGCCAGGAACTTAACCTGCTAAATCGGGATATCGATGGTTTAGATGCCAACATTACTATCGAGTTCAATAAATTTGTTCGAGATCCGGAAAATCTTTCTCCGCGCATTTTGGATTTATTACGTATTGCGGCATATGTTTATTGTACGGACAGGCTTATTAACCGTGGTGAGAGAGATAGCCTCAACAACACGGCATGGTCAAGAGCGTTCGAATTTCATATTCCTGTTTCCGATATCGCTTTTTGGTCAGATGGAAAGATTTCAACCAAGATGGGCGAAGCCTTGGCATTCATGACCGGTGACCGTCGATTTAACTTTTCTTTTACAAAGGCCAGTTTAAGTCCTGTTAATACTGATAATCAGCAATTGTCATTATTTAGTACGGAATATATAACACTTGATGAGGCAGAAAAAACAGATGTCATGCTTTTCTCTGGAGGATTGGACTCTTTAGCTGGGGCAATTCAAAGGCTCAATGATCATAATGATAGAAAATTATGTCTTGTTAGTCATAAGGCAAATAATTGTACCATCCGAACACAAAATGCTACCGCAAAACATTTACGAGATAAATATTCCAACAGAGCCATTCAATATGGCTTTGAATGCCATAATAAGAAGGCCGCTCCAAGCAGAGAAGAAACTCAGCGGTCGAGGATGTTTTTGTTTTCGGCGATAGCATTTGCAATATGTAATTGTTACGAAAAAAAGGAATTCTTCGTTCATGAAAACGGTATAACAAGTATCAATTTACCAAAGCAAAGTGATACTTTTAATGCAAGGATGAGCAGGACAACGCACCCAAAGACTATAGGGCTGCTGCGTGAATTTTTCAGGCTGTTTGATAAAGACTTCAACATTATCACTCCGTATTATAACAAGACCAAGAGCGATATCCTTGATATTTTCAAGCAGTATGGAGAAGAAAATATTATTACGAGTTCTGTTTCCTGCAGTTCTACGCGCAACAAACCCAAAAATTCGGCTACACATTGCGGCTGCTGTTCTCAGTGTATAGATAGGATTTTTGCAATTTACGCTTCTGGTCTTGAGGACTATGATGTCACTTATGCGGATGACATTATTAAGGAAATACCTGGTAAAAAAACGGCTCAGCATCTTTACAATACACTGCGTCTTGCTTGTGCTGAATCAAGCCGTACAAAAGATGAATTGTTTCGCAGCTATACTGATGAGATTACTGATGTCATAAATTATTGGCCAAATGACAATCCAGATGATAGTCTAGATGAAATATTTCAGTTGTACGGTCGTTTTGGAGATTCGGTCATGAAAGCTATAAAATCGATACAACTAAAGTTTGAAGATCCTCGGGTGCCGGTAAATAAAAATTCTCTTTTAGGGATCGTCGCTGAACGAGAATATTTGAATACGCCGGTTCAAATCAGGGTGAATGAGATGGATACTATTCTGCGTAAGGCTATTCCAATGTCATTTCAACGCGAGAAACCAAAAGATGAGAATGATATGAATGACAAAGTTCAAGCCTTACTTAGTACCCAGGGTGAATTTACAAGGGAGTATCCTGCTCTTCAATTTGGCGAAACTGCATATAAGGCAGATCATGCAAAAGACGGTTTAATTATTGAATCAAAATTTCCAAGAGGCAAAACTGCCAAAAGTACTGTTTCGGAAGGGATTGCAGCGGATATAACTAAAATACCATCTTCAGTAGCAGGAATACTTTTCGTTGTGTATGATCCCGAAAGAAAGATCACAGATGATGATTTATTTATAAGCACTTTTGAAGCAACACGGCAGAACTGTTTTGTCAGAATATATCGATAATTAATCGCTATCTTCATTGATTATCCGTGTTGATACAAATACAAGGGACAACTAAATCACTTCAAAGCAAATAGAGAGGCACTATCATTGAGATAACGCCTCTCTTCTGCTTTTCCGTATCGGTCTGGGGTATGGTTCAACAAGTTTCCCTATTAAACCGCGCAGTTAGGGGTGGTTTGTGATAATTATGCGGTTGGCGAAACTTTCAATGAGTCTTAAGACTCGGCCAGCAACGGCCCTTATAGGGCTAGAGCAAACCACCCGTTTTATGGGTGGTTATGATTATAAAAAAACATCTCTTAATCGCTTCTAATAGATGATCCCACTGCGAAAACCCCATAGAATAGCAAAAATTGGTCTGAGATAGCAGGATAAATAATGGCGAATATCGAAGTATACTACAGATATCAAGAGATATCAGCTGATAAAATAATAAATCGGGC
>NZ_QFFZ01000056.1 GCF_004369225.1 Pelotomaculum propionicicum | reverse complement strand
TCCTCTAATTAAAACTCTATATCTTATGAGCACTAAGTTGAGTGCTGGACCGTTCGACTTGCATGTGTTAAGCACGCCGCCAGCGTTCGTCCTGAGCCAGGATCAAACTCTCCAATTATATTTGAAATGTTCGATTTCTAGCTCTTGTTGTTGTTTCGGAATTACTCTTCGTTAGCTTTCGCTTGACGAGAGTCATGTGTTTCTTTTCCATCCATCCACTGTTTAGTTTTCAAAGACCGGTTGCTTTTTTGTGGCCGCTTTTCAGCGGCGACATTCACTATCTTAACTCTTATTGCTGCCCGGATCAACAGGTAATTTAAGGTTAATCTTTAGCTGTAAACCCAGACCGCACGTTAAGTAATTTATCACATAGTACCACTTTAAGTCAAGACTTCATTTAACCTCAAATACGGCGTTTATATACTATAATTTGCTTATATTCTGCATCATTACTGGAATATTATCCATATTTAAAAAAATAGTTTTATTTTATCAGACCATTATTGAAAATACCGCTCGGCAGGGTTACAAAAGTGCTTGGCACGCTGCCTACAATTATGCTTTCAGCCAGCGGGACCTGGTTTGCGACAATGGTTTCACCGCTTTTTAAGGGGACCACAATACGAATGTTTGTATCAAAGTTAAGGTAGATCGTATGCTTGGTCTGATTTATGCCTGCCGATTCAAATTTATCAACAACGTTGACCCGTACTGTTCCCACAGGCATTATGTGATATTTAATCTGCGGACCCAGGTGAGCAAGAAAGGGAATTCCTAAGATTTGCCCCGCGGGTATGCTTAAAGACTGCCACCTCAATTCCTCTAAAGCTTTTTGCACAGCCAGGGTCGTGTTGGCGGAAAACCTGTTTACTTTGACTGTGTCAGCCTGCATTAGGACGATATGCCCTTGGTTATCCTTCTGAATAACTATGAAATCCTGATACTGCAGGTTTTCGTCCGCAACTTCCCGCTGCAGGGCTTTCTGAAACGACTCGGTCGCTAATTGGACCGCCTTTGCTTCGGCAATATTAAAAAATGTATGGCGCAGTGTCATATCCAATAAAAAGATTAGGCCAAATACCACTGCGCCGAAAAGAATCAGGAAAAAGACCGGACCGCTCCTTCGCCTTCTTTTAAACAAGCCTGTCACCTCACTTCCGCAGGCGCCAAACCATACCCGTACTAATTTATGTGACAGTCAAAAAAATGATAGCACTCAAAATAAAAAAAGACGCCGGAGCGTCTCATTATTAAAAATGTATTATTTAATGATACGGACAAATTTCCTTTTACCCACCTGAATGATCATGCCACTAGAGGGGTTTATATTGATATTCGGATCATCAATCTTTACTCCGTCTGCCTTGACCCCGCCCTGCTGGATTAAGCGTCTGGCTTCACTGGTGCTGGAAGCCATTTTGGCCAGCATGATTAATTTGGGCAGCCAGATTTCACCGTTTTCAAGCATATCCTTAGTCAGTTTAAAATCAGGGATTTCATCCGGCAAGTCTTTTTGCTGGAACATTCTTTTGAACTCTTCTTCAGCAGCTTTGGCCTCGGCCTGGCCGTGGTACTGGGTTACAATTTCCCTGGCCAGCCTCATCTTCACATCTCTGGGGTGCAGTTTTCCTTCCTTAAGGCCGGCTTCAATAGAGCGTAAATCTTCCAAAGACACGGGGGTGACAAGTTCAAAATACCTGAGCATCATCTCGTCCGGTAGAGACATGGTTTTACCGTACATCTCCCTGGGCGGTTCATCAATACCAATATAGTTGCCCAGGCTTTTGCTCATTTTCTGAACCCCGTCCAGGCCTTCCAAAATAGGCATCATCAGAGCAACCTGCTGATCCTGCCCGTATTCTTTTTGCAGTGTGCGCCCCATCAGGAGATTGAACTTCTGGTCAGTACCGCCCAACTCCACGTCTGCTTCAAGCGCAACAGAATCATACCCCTGCATCAGCGGGTAAAATAACTCATGGATGCTGATGGGCAGGTTCTCTTTAAATCTTTTATTGAAATCATCGCGCTCCAGCATCCTGGCCAGAGTATATTTGGCGGCGAGTTCGATGACCTGGACAAAATTCAGCGGCGCCAGCCACTGGCTGTTAAAAACAACCCTGGTTTTGGCACGGTCAAGTATTTTAAAAATTTGTCTTTCATAGGTTTTGGCATTAGTCAGGACCTGTTCTTCGGTAAGCTGTTTACGGGTTTCCGACTTGCCGGTCGGGTCGCCGATACGGGCGGTGAAATCTCCCAGGATTAAAACAACCTGGTGTCCAAGGTCCTGGAACTGCCTCAGTTTGTGCAAAACCACAGTGTGGCCGAGGTGGATATCAGGCGCGGTAGGATCTAAGCCAAGTTTGATGGTAAGCGGCTTACCTTTTTCTATTGATAACTTGAGCTTGTCCACAAGTTCGTTTTCAGGCACAATTTCAACCGTGCCCCTTTTTATAATTTCCAGCTGTTTTTCCAAGGCAAGCACTTCAATACCCCTTTCGAGAGCTATCTTAAAAAATCTCATTAATTATAACAGTATTTTGTGCTTTTAATCAATAATCTTCCATAAGGCACGGCTTTAATTTAGCCAGGCTGCGTTTGAAAAAAGGTAATATCTGTTATATAATAAATACCAGGAAAGGAGTGTTCACTATCAATACCTTGAAGGTTTTTCTTCTGATGGGCGTTTTAACGGTGCTGCTGGTGCTGATCGGGAACGCGGTCGGAGGCAGTTCCGGCGCCTTGATATTCTTGATCATAGCCCTGGCCATGAACCTGATCGGCTATTATTTCAGCGACTCCATTGCCATAAAAATGACCCGCTCTTACCCTGTATCAGCCAATGAGGCGCCTGAACTGTATGACATCGTCGGGCGGTTGTCGCAGCGTGCCGGCATGCCGGTGCCTCGTATTTTCATCACCCCGTCCGAACAACCCAATGCTTTTGCTACCGGCAGGGGGCCTTCCCATGCCGCCGTTGCTGTTACAGAAGGTATTATGCGCCTGCTCAGCCGGTCGGAATTGGAAGGGGTGCTGGCTCACGAAATCGCCCACATCAAAAACCGCGACGTCTTAATCGGCGCCATTGCCGCCTCTCTGGCCGGCGCCATCACCATGATCGCCAACATGCTGCAGTGGGGCTTGATGTTCGGCGGCTTCAGGGGTGATGACGACGAAGGCGGCGGCATAGCCGGGCTTGCCGGCTCCCTGTTAATGATCATCTTAGCCCCTCTGGCGGCGATGCTGGTTCAAATGGCCATATCACGCGCCAGAGAATTCCAAGCAGACGCCAGCGGCGCCCGCCTGGCCGGACATACCCACGGGCTCGCCCAGGCGCTCTTAAAACTAGAGCGAGGCGCCAGACAGATCCCGATGCAGGTCAACCCTGCGACATCACACCTGTTTATTGTCAATCCTCTGTCTGGTCAATCCATAGCCAGGCTGTTCAGCACCCACCCCCCTATTGAGGAGAGAGTAAGGCGGCTTGAAGTAATGAAAATTTAATCTATTTACAGCTGTTTTTTCTCAATCCAGTTGACAAAGAGCGATATTACATTCATAACCTCTAGAAAGGTACCTTTATAAAGGACTTCCCTGCCACCGTTCCTCCGCACTCCCGGGATCAGGCTGAGCGCTTCCGCATAACCCGGCCAGGTCACCTCAAGAAGCATCTCCACAGGCTCAGGCAGGCAAAAAGGCTTGAATTCGCCTTTTAGCCCTCTCGTGGCGGCTGTCATGGCCGCCTCAGTTATTTTAGCAGCGGATGTTGCGGGGTGGAAATTATAAGCGGCGCAGCTTCCCAATGCTTCCTTTACTACTACCGTCTCCAGGCCGGGTATTAATGTTTTAATCTCATCTACAAAGGCACGGTCCCCCGAGGCCATTCCTAACGGGACACCGAAATGGCCGGCGCAGGCGGCGCTGATGAAAGCCTCGCCGGCATCAATACCATTTAACCGCAGGCCCGTTATCCCCATATTCATAGTATGGGGCAAAACCGCCCCGGCCGTTCCACAGCGGGCATGAAAACCTATCAGAAAAACCAGGTCGCATTCCTGCACGGTATCCATCCACATCAACCTTTTTTTAGTCCCGCTGATCAATGACGCCTTTCCCAGCAGCTGGCTATGGACTATATTCTGTTTAAGCATGTGAATATCCGAGACTACGATATCCGTGGCTCCCCCGGCAAGCGCGCCTGTTATAGCCGCGTTTACCTCGGCAATCATTTCATCCCTGCGCAAAACTTCCTCCGGCTGTTTTTCCGGCCAATCGACATAACCGGATGTCCCTTCTATATCAGCGGCAATGAAAATCTTAAACAATATAAATTCACCCCCTACAAAAGGAATATATCTTTCGGCAGGCAAAAATACACAAAAAAAACCGTGGAGGCTATTTGCCGCCACGGGTTTTTAACTGCATTTTTACTTAGGAAATCTTTACTCCCGGGAACTGGAGCTTCAGGCCGGCTGCCGCCATCTTGCGGCGGACAAAGGCCAGGTTCTCCTGCAGGGGGATTTCCATCGGGCAGAGGTCCGCACAGGCCATGATGCCCACGCAGCCAAACGCTCCGTCTTCGTTGCCGACCACTTCGAAGTATTCGGCGTTAGAGCGCTCGTCCCGCGGGTCAAGGATGAAGCGGGCAACCCTGTTGATACCGGTCGCGCCTAAGAAGTCTTCCCGGATGTTGGCAGTAACGCAGGCAGCTACGCAGCAGCCGCACTCAATGCAGCGCTCAGGCTCATAAATAGCTTCTGCGGTTTTGTTTTCCATCCTGACTTCAAGCGCGTTGAAGTCGAACTTCTTGTTGGTATGGATCCATGATTCTGTCCTTATCTGTAAATTTCTGAACCATGTTCCTGTGTCAACCGAAAGGTCGCCGATCAGTTTAAATACCGGCAGCGGCATTACTGTAAACCTGCTGGGCAGAGTCCTGGTCATGGTCTTGCAGGCCAGCCTGGGCCTGCCGTTGATGAGCATGGCGCAGGAGCCGCAGATAGCCGCGCGGCAGACGAAGTCAAACATTAATGTGGGGTCCAGCTTTTCACGGATTTCGTTAAGCGCCACAAATAAGGTCATGCCTTCGTATTCTTCAAGTTTATAGTCCTGCATCCTGGGCTTGTCGCCTGGGATGTTCGGGTTATAGCGAAAACAAGATATTGTTAACTGGCGTCCCATACTCTTCTTAAACCTCCTCCTTGTACTACGTTATTTTTTGGGGCCCGCAGTGGCCTCGCCGTAACCACGGTCACCCGGAGGCATATACGGACATGCGACAGGTTCGTAGTCAAGCGTGGGCAGGTCTGCCCCTTCTTTCCAGTAGGCCAGTGTCCGCTTGAGCCAGTTGGTGTCATCCCGCTTCGGGTAGTCTTCCCGGAAGTGGCTGCCGCGGCTCTCAGTACGCATCAGCGCGCCGTAGGCGACACATAGCGCTGTGCGGAGCATTCCCGGCATCCGGAGTGCCTGGGCCAGTTCCGGATTGGCGCCCTGGCCGGAGGAACGGAGGCCAATCTTCAGTGAACGCCTGTACAGTTCTTGAAGCTTCGCCACACCTTGCTCAAGAGCAGGACCGGTACGGAAGATGTGCACATGGTCCATCATAGCTGTCTGCATGGCTGCTCTGATTTCCCATACGTTCTCTCTGCCGTTTTTGCCGGAGATGAGGTTCTTAATCCGCTCTTCTTCCTTCTTGACGAAGTCTTCAATCAGTTTATAGTTGAAAGTCTGGGTCGCGCCCAAGGTGTACTTGGCAAGCTGTTTGCCGACAATATAGCCGGCGGTGACAGTCTCAGCAAGGGAGTTGCCGCCCAGACGGTTGAATCCGTGCAGGTCCCAGCAGGCAGCTTCGCCGATGGCGAAGAGTCCCTTGAGGCCGTATGCGAAACCGTCTTTGTTGGTGCGGACGCCGCCCATGGTGTAGTGCTGGGTCGGAATAACCGGCACCAGGTCCTTGGCGGGGTCAAGTCCGTTAAAGTTGGTGGCGATAGTGGCGATTTCACGCAGGTTGGTCCAAACCCACTGGCGGCCCAGGTGACGGATGTCCAGCCACAGGTGCTGCTGGGTGGAGAACTTGCTGTCAACGCCGTAGCCGGCTCTGATATGCTGGACCATACGCCGCGAAACAACGTCACGGGAGGCCAGCTCTTTCTTCTTGGGCTCGTAGTCAGGCATAAACCTGTGCAGGTTTTTATCCAGCAGGTAGCCGCCGTCACCACGCGCTCCTTCAGTCATCAGGATGTATACCGGAGGCATCCCTGTCGGGTGGAACTGAACCGCTTCCATGTTGCCGAGGGGAACAACACCGGTGCTGAGGGCGATAGCGCCGCCGGTACCTTCGTTAATCACGGCGTTGGTGGACGCGGCATAAATACGGCCCGCACCGCCGGTGGCGATAACAGTGGACTTGGCCAGATAAACGTTGAGGTCACCGGTCCGCAGGTCCCTGGCCACAGCGCCGAAGCAGGTTTCGCCGTCATGAATAAGGGAGATAGCTTCCATCCTGTCGTGTACCGGTATGCCCAGTTTACAGACCACGGTGTCGACCACAAACTGCACGGTATGGCCGGTACCGTCAGAGGTGTAGCAGCAGCGCCATTTGGCCACGCCGCCGAAGTCACGGGCTGTGATTAAGCCTTCTCTGTCCTTGGTGTCTTCAACTTCAAGGCCGGAGGGCAATTTCTTCTTACCGGCTGTAACCCTGTTCCAGGGAACACCCCAGTAATCCAGCTGTCTGATCATGGACGGGACTGTTTCTGTGAACATCTTGGCGACTTCCTGGTCGCAGCCCCAGTCAGAACCCTTAACAGTGTCTTCAAAGTGAATTTGGGGGTTATCCCCTTTAGCCATAGCAGCGTTCCCCAGGGAAGCCTGCATACCGCCCTGAGCCGCGGTGCTGTGAGAGCGGCGCGGCGGAACCAGACTCAAAATTATAACACTCAGGCCAGCTTCCGCAGCCTCAATGGCTGAACGCTCAGCAGCCAGGCCGGCGCCGATTACTAATACATCAGATATATGAGTGTGTTTCGCGCTCAATGTATGGCACCTCCCGTTTTAGCAATCTGCGTAAACGTATACAGGGCTGTAAAACCAAGAACAACGATTATAACGGTGATGCCCTTCAGGACCCAGCCCATTTTGTGGCGCTCGAACCAGCCCCACTTGACAAGGATGCGATACAGGCCGAAACCGCCGTGATATTCCCCAACCAGCAGGAATATAACATAAAACACTAAAAAGAATGGAAAATGGAAGCCGCCCCATGTAGGATCAGCTGGTCCGGTAGAAGCGACACGCGCTGCGCTTGTTGCAGCCCTGAGCGGCCATGCGCCTAAAATAACCCACAGGTGTATGCTCGCCATGATACCCACGCACAGAGCGGTGATAACCTGTCCGGCCCAGATCCAGGTATCATAGTGATTCATCAAATTTGTCAGACGCCAGGCGATCCTTAAATCACGCAGGCGCAACGGCGCCCTGCGGCCCGCTAAAAAGATGTGGATGATGATAACAATGATAGTAGCTGGTATACCGACTTGGGCCAGGTAGTATTTGTCCAGACCTTCAGATAAGGCATCAAAAAGCTGTGGACTAACCACAATAGTAGCGACAAAAAGCATATGCATCCACAAGAAACCTATGAGGATGACTCCGCTAATCGACTGAGCGAGATCGACATACAAGTCAGTCTTGCCATAGGACCTGTTCAGGGTCGTTTGTAAATTCTTAGCAAGTTCCATATTATTCTCCTTTCCCAAAGGGACTGTTACAGACCAAAAACCCCCTTACACCGGGCACACGCTAATAAACTTCTAAAATGATTTCTAAATACCCAAAACGAACTCTACCACATTACAAAAACACTGCACTAAAACCCTTTCACTTTCCCTCCTTCCAGTAAGTCCGTTAATTCCCCGTTCTTGAAAAACACACGTGAAATCCTGGCTTACCAAAAAATAAGCTATCTCGCTCAAGATAGCTGTTTAAAATTTTTAGTTATCACATCCCCTCCTTCAAAGAATAAAATCTTCCCTTACCTTATTTTATTGCAAAAGAGATACCAAGAAGTACAAACCGGTTAAAAATATCTGTCAGGACCCTGTAGTTATAAGATTTAAAAACATAATAGCCAGAAGACCTGACAGCCTAAACAAACAAGATTTGCGTCAAATAATTCTTATTTGTATTTATAATTTATAGAAAATAGAAAAGTAACATAAACCAATATTTCGTTGAAACACCAAAAAAAAGTAAATATTTGCTACCCGATTTATAAATTTTCGACGTTTCTTTAAAAAATCCTTTTTTTAAGATTTAATTTAAAACGGGGATTTTTATAAAAATTTTCCTATTCAAAAATTTAGAAACCATTTTTTATAAAGCTTTTTTATTAAATAGTTTAATTTTTAATTGATAACATACAGCTTTTTGTTTAAAATTACATAAGCCAACAAAAAGGAGAGAAATCAGATGCAATTCTATTGTGAGACCTGCGGCAAAGAAGTCCTGCCGGAAGAAGGCACCGTTTCCTGGATAGATGAAGGCAGCATTCTGAGGGATTTTAGTATAACCCACAAAAATGACCAGCACCACAACTGCGACCCCAAGTATGTAGGCTATATCCATCTAAATTTTGTTACAGGAATATCCGGCTTTATGAAATTTAACGAAGTGATGTATGATTACTGGGCCAAAGGGTTCACTCTTCAAAACGCCGGCAGGCTCAAAAAGGTACTGAATCAAATAGGCTTGTATATCTGGGAAAAACAGAATAAAAAGCAATAATCATCCTGCCCTGGCTGATTTCCTACTTTGACTGCGGGGCCAAATGCTGTTCCCTGGCAAAGGGTGTGTAATCAGTATCCCGGTGATATTCAGGCACAGGCCAGCCAAAGCGCCGCCGCTGTTTTAAGCGGAAGGCCGCCGCGTGTTTCTTTAGTTCGTATCCAACGCCCGCGGCAAGCTTAGAAGGTTCAAGACGAATGGTTTGAAGATACCCGCTTTTGACAGCCCCAGCCAGGATTTCTCTGCCCGTCTGCGTGCGGACCAGGCAGGAAGACATACCCAGAGACTCTCCGCTTTAGATTTTGGATCCCAGTAGTCTCCCACTGACAGGTCGGCCAGTTCAGAGGACCAGTCCACGCACATTTCACAGCGGTCCCTTTTAAAAGCAGGCATGAGATGATGGTACATATACTGGTGGCGGTCCAGGGTGAGCTGCCGCCCGTCTTTAAGGTCGGCCACCAAATGCCCGGGCCAGTCTCCTCCCCGGTAACTCAGCCGGATAACTTCCTCAATGTAAGGCACATGCATCTGTTCGACCAGGAGGTGGCGGGTCCCTTCGAAATAAAACTGGGAAGCGCAAAACAGTCCTACCGTAAGGGCCAGGCTTTCCGCCGGGAAAACTGCCGGCCCGAGCAGCTGCATTTTACGCAAACCATGGACATGACAGGGCAAGCCGACAACAGCGACGCGCCTGAAACCTTTTTCTAAGGCCTGACCCAAAAGGCTGTTCACTGTTACACAGGCATATTTGCTCTGGGCTGCCGCCAGGATTTCCTCCATGCTCGCCGCAAGCCGCGCGCCGGTCCGGTAAGGCTTGTCCGGCTGGAAACCTGCAACCAGGGCACAGTCTATGATTCCTTGTTCAAGGGCAAAGATCAGCAGGGCAGTAACCATCCCGCCGCCGGCGCCCAGCCGCCTGACAGCCTGGACAGAGGCCCATGACGCGCAGGCTTCCTGGTATAGTCCCAGATCAGGGACTTTGTCTTCTCTTTCCCGGCCAAAGACAAATCTTTCTAAAACCGGCAGGTTAACTTCCGCCCCGGGACATACCGAGCCGCAGATACCACAGTCATTACAGGCGCCAGCCAGCACCGGCAAAGGCTCACCGTCATCATCAGCCCAGCCGATAGCCCCGGCCGGGCACAGGCCGGCACAAGTACCGCACGCCGTGCACAAACCCCTGTTGATCACTGTGCTTTGCAGGTCATTAAAGGAATCTTTCATACCAAATCCCTCACATTCTCCACATTTTCCAGCTCCAGAACCGCTTTCTCTAATCCACGCACTTTTTTTTCGCCCCATGGACCTGCGGCGAGGGTACGGAACTTAGCCAGCAATTCATCAGTTGATACAGGGTTTTCGGGGTCACCCCGCGGAAAATCGGTCCGCTCGCGGCAGGTCCCACCTGTACGGCAGGTTATTTCCACTATTGTCGGCCAGCAGGCTGGATGCAGCGCATCCAGTCCTTCGTCCTTGGTCAAAACAACCTTATCCATTAAATCTCTAATTTCCGGGTCGGCCAATGCCTCCTCCGTAAAATCCGCCAGACCGCAGCGCCCGTTTTTCAGAGCCAGTGCCGCGCAGAAAGGCAGGCTGAATTTGGCCGCGTACACTGAGGACGGCTTATAATTCTCTGTAATGCTTAGAGCCGTGCCGTAGGTGTGAATCCTTATTTCCTCTATGTCGTCAGTTTTGACCCCATTGGAGGCTGATAAACCTAAAATCACGTCTATGGCGGGGTGGGTGTGCCGGCAGGAAGCATGGATCTTAAACGAATTTTCTTCAATTTTATAAGGTGGTTGGCCCAAACCGGAAGTAAGCTTATCCAAATCAAAACTGTCAGCTGTAGCCCGGCAGAAACCTCTTTCCCCTTCCAGGATACGGGTGGCCCCGGTAAAGTCCTCCCTGGCTAACAGCGCGGCCAACACGCCGTTTTGAGCTGCTTTGCCGGGGTGCAGGTGTTTGGACATGGCCCCGTCAGCTAAAAATTCCCACAGCCCCGCCGCCTGCGTTCCGGCATTACCCAGTGCCCAAACCAACTGATCAATGGTTAAACCCAGAAGTTTTCCCGCGGCGGCTGCCGCGCCAAAAGTCCCGCAGGTGCCTGTGGTGTGCCAGTAAAAGTAATGGGCTGGAGTAATAGACTCACCAACCCTGATGGCAACCTCATAACCCGCCACGATAGCCTCCAGCAACTGCTTCCCGGCAGCACCGTTCATTTCTGCAACAGCCAGGGCCGCTGGTATAACTGCCGCTCCCGCGTGGATAATGGCAGCCCGGTGCACGTCATCCAGTTCGATAATATGAGAAGCCAGCCCGTTAGCCAGTGCCGCGTTCAGACAAGATGTCTTCTCCCCTATGGCTAAAATTGTCGCCTGAGGAAATCCTCCCTGCCCCCTGATCACCGCGTAAGCCTTTTGAAAGGGCGCCTCCATGCCGCCGGCGGCAGTTGAACCCAGCCAGTCTAAAAAAGCCATTTTAGCCATGTGCACCGTATGAGCCGGAAAATGTGCAAAATTCATGTCACTTATGAATCCCGCCAGTTTTTTAGATAGCAAGAAAAAAACCTCCAAATATTAAATTTTGTTTAGTTGTTTTTTTTATTATAAAGCTTATCTGACTGGTTATTATGAACCTATTTTAGCACTTGGCCGCAAATAAAAACACCCGCTACATCTAAAGCAGGTGTTTCAAATATTTAGTCTTTATCCCTTTAACATCAGGCGATTTTTGTAATTCCAGGCCAGTACAGCTTCGGCAAATTTGACCATCTTGCTGGTCATGTTCCCTCCAACATTCCCGTTCATCCTTGAGGGAAGGTTGCCTTTATCAATATTTTCGTAATCGTCAAGCCCCAATTCGGCAGCCATTTCGTTCCTGAATTCTTCTAAAGCCGGGGCAACATAACTTTGCAATTCCTTGGGAATGAGGCCAGTGGAGATATGTTTAATCAGATCCGGCGCATCCTGTTCGATTACAGTCAAATCTTTGATCAACTTAATACCTCCCGCAGATCATTTTCTTTTTATTTTTTCATTCGCAAAAATTATTATGTTAGCAATTTTTATATCGAAAAATTTGTTTTGTTATTACTGCTGCGGGTCATTAACAGCGCTGATTAAATCCGCCGCCTCATCAATAGTCACCGCCAGGCCGCTTACTTTTTCTGTCCCGCCAGCCTCCACTTTCATGCTGCCAAAGACCACGCCTACAACCTGGCCGTTCAGGTTGAGCACAGGGCTGCCGCTGTTGCCCGGGTAAATCGGGGCATCTATACTAAAAGTTTTTCCTTGTTTGCCCGCTATCTTCAAATACTCTCCGACTTTTCCCTCAACCACTATACTGTTAAGTGATAACGGGTTTCCGACAACTTTTATTTTATCCCCGGCAGCCGGGAGTCTGGACTGGCTGACAGGTACGGCAGGCAGCCCGTCCGCCTGCAGGGCAAGCACCGCCAGGTCACATTCAGGTTTGACCAGCCAGTGCTCAGCCTTATAAACTTTCCCGTCCGGAAAAGTTATGACCAGGTTCAGGGCGTCCTCAACAACGTGGTAGTTTGTTATTATTACTCCACCGGTGCTGATATTAAAACCTGTCCCTGTTTTCTGCTCCACTGCTACAGCTGAGCCCTGCCTGCGGGAAAGCACACTGATTTGCACCACGGCCCGCATAATATTAGAGTCTACATCTTTTTTCAGCTTTAAAGACTCCTTGATCAGGTCAACCAGAGGGGGATTTAAGCTGGGCCAGGAAGTAAAAACAACCAGGCCCAGCAGTGCGACAGCGGTTATTAAGGCTACCATACGCAATAAGAAAGTGTTCCGCGGCGCAGGTTCCCCGTCATCTTCAAGATACCCGCTGTCATATTCATCCTCATAGTTTTCAGCAGCAGCATTTGATTCTATCTGATCCCCGGAAGACAAATCCATATTTTCTTTATCTGTAGTAATAGCTGTTCCACTCCAGTCCTCCAAAACAGGTTTTACTGGTAGACTTCCAGCATCAGGCCGCAAATCCCTGCTTGTTTCCCCATGACTGCCTCCGCCTTAACAAATACGCCTTTCGCTTTTTGTGTTTTGCTCCGGCATCAACCGGTCCGAACAATTCAACCACTTTATTGCGCAGCTCCACAAATACTACACGCGAACCGTAGGCTACAATTGAAGCCCAGGCCAAAGGCTTGGTGCCATAGTTCTGCACATCCTGCACCATGGCCAGGAGAGTAAGCGCGGATAGTGATAAATAGTAAGGCATAACCTCCGTGCTTAGAAAGCGGGGCAGCTTGGCAAAATCAAAATTTCCCTTACGTATTGAAATGGCCACTCCCAAAACCACATTAACAATGATAAGCGCCAGCAAAAAAATCATGGCTTTCAATAAGGCCAAGTCCAGAACAAACATTTAAGACACCTCCCTAGTTTATTTTTCCAGTTTATAATATTCAGCTTGCCGCATATTGACATCATCCCATTGGCATATACTGGTATAATAAGATCAATCCCATCAATCGCGTTTAACTCAACCAGGAGATGGACCGGCGCCTGGCTATTGTGTCATTGATGAACTTGTGTGGCCACTCCGGATCAGGTCCTTCGTGCTATTTCAACCTTTAATAAATCAAAAATATTTCCTGTGAGTCATGATATTTGCGTTATTCATCTTGCGTCTATTTATGGTAATATATCCAAGAGGAGGGGATATTCATGCCGGATAATAAAGAACTGGTAAGCATGCTCTGCACTGTCATTCAGGAGGAAATGCACGCGGTCAGGAAAGAAGTCCGGACTATTGTCCAGGAAGAATTAAAGCCAGTTAATGAAAGATTATCCGCACTGGAAGCGGGCCAGCAGGAGTTAAGGAAAGACGTTAAGAAGATCCAGAAAGATGTGTCTACCATCAAGAAGGAATTCCATGCTGTTTGGGATGATATATTAAGGTTGGACAACCACCTCACGGTCCAGGAGAAAAAGACAGCACTGTAAGTTTTGCCGCCCGGCTACAGTGCTGGGTTTTTGCTTCCCCGACTTATTCATCCCACCATAGAACTCACACACCAAACTTAAAAATGGCAAGGTGTTCCATCTCTGGAGCCCTTGCCATTATTAGTTTCTTTGGAGGCGACACCCGGATTTGAACCGGGGAATGGAGGATTTGCAGTCCTCTGCCTTACCACTTGGCTATGTCGCCGCATAAAATGGAGCGGAAGACGAGAACTGACACGGGATCCAGGTTGTTACCATAACTTTCCTATAGCCCTCAGAATTGAGGATTCTTTGTTCTACTTACCCTCCAATCCTCAAACCTACCCTGCCATATTATTCTCTGCTGTCAAGGAAAATCCTCCCGAAGTCCCATATATTGAATACCCAAGATTAAGTTCTTCAACAAAATCGCGTGGTCACACCATAAGAAAGCCATTACTTGATTAGGTAAAGGCTTTTTCCGTTTGTATATTTTCGTGTTCCGCTGTTACAAATCACTTTCCTCCTGCCGGTATTATCCTTCTTTAACTATACCGGATTGGAGGAATCATGAATGAAGGACAGAAAGAAATGTCGTCACAAAAGAATCCCTAGAATATGTGAAAATCCAGAATGTGGCCGTAGTTTTATGGCGCCGCTTTGTGATGTTAAGCGGGGAAACGGGCGATACTGTTCGAGAAATTGTGCGTCAAGGCACCGGTTTATTAAGGGTGAGCTTAAATTAACTATTAACAGAAAGGGGAAAGATAATCCTAACTGGAAGGGTGGTGCGACCGTACATAGTGATGGTTACATCTACTGTTTTAAACCGGATCACCCACATGCAAGTAATGGTTATGTTTTTCAGCACCGACTTGTTATGGAAGAGAAAATCGGGCGTTATCTAAAGCCAGATGAGGTAGTTCACCATATCGACGGTAACAAAACAAATAACAATCCGGATAACCTTCTGCTGACTACATGTTCAGAGCATACAAGGTTGCACAATGAAATTCGGGCTCAGAGAATGAAAGTAATTAGCATTCCCTGCCACTGTGACACAACTCCCAATACCCACAGGCGGTAGGAGTACACATAAAGTTGTCCGGGTTTGAATAGAATATCCCGGCCCTGATTGCCCTAGCTACATCTTCTGTAAGGCGGTTAAACCAGTTTATATCCTGTAAACTACGGGTGGCTGAGCGGGTTACTATTTTCAGCGACTTATTTCTAACCAGACAATTTAGCTGAACCGACTGCGGTATTTCACCGTAGATTGTCAGGTAGGCCAGAGCGTAGCAAGTCAACTGGATATCGTGCTCTGCCCTGTCCTCCGGCGGCGTCCGGGAGAGCATTTTGTGATCTATGACATCGCCGGCCTCGGTGATAAGATCAACGTAGCCAATCAAGTAAGTCCCGGCCAACGGTATCATAACCTGGCATTCGACGGCCTTAGGAATAACCAGATGTGCTTTCTCCTGAATGTATAACTTAAGCAAGTTTACGCCATCGTCTTTGGATTTACCGAGGTTCTCATGTCCCCAGTCCACTTCCTGGCTGTACTGCTCAAATGACGTGGCAAAGGCATCCAGCACTTCGGCGAGTGTAGGCCCTTCACCTGTATTCAGTTTTTGCCGGAAGTAATGCTCAATGCCCTTGTGGACAGCCCGGCCCAAGGCCAGGCTGCCGTTTGGCGGCGTAGGAATTCCCTCGATATATCGGAAGTAATATTCCATGGGGCAGCGCAGGTAGCAGCGGATTTGACTGATTGAGAGGTGACCTTTCGGTAATTCCATGATTATCATCCTTTCGGAGGGATAATTACCATACCTGTGTACTAAATAAGGCCCTTACCCTTGAAGCTGACGAACTTGCCGTCCCCGATGATGATGTGATCCAGGATGGAAATCCCGAGCAAGTTACCTGCTTCCACCAAACGGTTGGTTATCTCCATATCCTCCTTGCTCGGGGTTGGATCACCACTGGGGTGGTTATGAACCAAGATAATGCCAGCAGCGCTATGCTTTACGGCGCCCTTGAACAGCTCACGAGGATGCACCTGCGATGAATTCAGCGTACCAATAGAGATAATTTCAGTTCTGAGGATACAGTTCTTGGTGTTCAGCAACAGCGCCCGGAAGTGTTCCCTGTCTAAATATCGCATTTCATGCATTACAAGAGCGATAACGTCTTCCGGCGAGCGGATTACCGGGTATTCCTCCGGAGTTGCAGTGTATATGCGCTTGGCCAGTTCAAGGGAGGCCAGTAATGAAGAAGCCTTGCTGGGGCCGATACCCTTAATCCCAGCCAATTCGGTGAAGGTTAAATCTGTTAGATCCCTCAAGGATGTAAACCGGGAAGTCAACTCCTCTATAACCTGGCTGTACGGGCTTTCACGTAGCGTCATCGACAAGAGTTCCCGGACAGTAAGAGTGGACATGTCAGTGTATTCAAAGGACAAATGTCGTCACTCCTTTCAGTTATGCGCGGTGTTCCATTAACAGAGCATTATCCATCATTAACACTGTCAGCCGATGTTTTGTCCTGCTCATTTTCAATAAGCGGATAACCGCAATAGGGACAGGTCTTGTTCTTTAACCAATCCAGCCGGGTTGCAGAGTAACACGACCTGCCGCAAAGAGGACAAATGATCTCGTACATAGTGGTCACCTCCTTAAATATCAAGCCCCTGCCGTGTGAAAGCAGGGGCTTGGGAATTTTGCCTTATTTGACAGATTTCAGAAAGTGGAACCAGGTTCTTCGCCAGCGCCAGTACTTATATAGCTTAATAATCGTGCGAATCATTTTATCTTACCTCCTCTGGATTAAAGAACTAAAATCACCGGTAGGGACGCGGGCAGTGTTTAGATAGCTTGTCGGCTTTCCTCCGGAGTTACCCGGCTGATAAACTCGGCCAGCTGGGCGCGGAGGACATTCATGCGGACGTTAACCAGTTTTTCATATTCCCTCACCCGTTCCTGCAACTCAATGGCACGGCTGGTGAGGCGCTGTACGGTGCTCAAGCTGTTATCACCGCTTTTTTGTAGGTGTTCTGCCAATTCGGCAACCAGTGCGTCAAGTTCACCTGCAATCTCGATGCTAGCCCGGCGGGCTACCAACTCCCTTTGTTCAGCCGTGTTAACGATGGGGATCAGATCCATGCCGCATTCACCTTTTGCGTATGGCCGCAGTTCTTCCAGCAGGCCCTTCAAGCCCAGCAGCAGGTAGTAGTTATTCTTTGGGATAAACTTACCCTGGCTACGGGGGATGATGTTTACCGGGTTGGCAGAGTTAATCACCTTGTTTACCAAATTACGGACGGTATCGCGGGTGTGGTAGTTGATGAATTCATTGTAGGTTCGTTCAATCCTATCGAGAATCCCATAATAATTGTATTCAGGGTGAAGGTACGGATCCCGCTGGATGTGGATGCTGTTATTCTTGCGGCGGAAGGTCAGCTTACCAGCTGTTGCATAGTCCAGTACTTCATTTCTGCCGTCGATGACTTCCCTTACCAGTGCCCGTGTGATTTCCTCATTATTACTCTTAATCTCACGGATCATCAGCCGCGCTTTGTACTGTCCGCCGTTCCAGTTTACGGTTACCGTTTGTTGTGCGGATGCCGTTGCTCTTCTGAAAGCATCACAGGGGCGGATCTCGCCGGGGAGGAATTCATTTGGAAGATTGTGCTTCAACCAAAGTGAGGCCAGGTCGCTTTTTTGAATCCGCAAATCCGGAACAGTGTGGAATTCCAGGTGACCGAGCAGAGCTTCATTATTCAGTTGTACGTTACCGGTTGGGGTAATAGCCAGGAATGACATCAGCAACACCTCCAAGAGTTTTGAAATAGTAAAGGGGGCAGGCCTCAATTAAGAAGGCCTGCCCCTGTCATTAATGCTTCTGAAAAGCTGGCTGGAGCTGTCTTCATCCAACTGCGCCAGAGAACTTACAGTAACAACTTCGTCTGAAAACTGCTCAACCATGATGGTGGAAGCTTTGTTACCGATATTTATGAGTACTGTAAACACGGCGAATCCCTTTTGTTGCTTGGTTTTGTTGAATGTCTTCAGGAATTCCTCATTTACAACGCAGTGACCGTCAGTTATGAAGATTACATCTGCCTTACAGAAGCGGCTTTCATTGATAATATCCAATGCCCGTGCAAGCGGGGCCTCGAAGTTGGTTCCGCCGGACGGGGCAACTTCTGCCATTTCGATAATGGCCGCCGGATTCCAAGTGGAGCGGGGGATGACCCAGGTCTCCTGTACCACGGTGTTGAAGTAGATAGCAGCGAAGTCCCGCTTCTGGCGCTGGGCTACCTCCGCCAGGGCCAGGACGGTAGCCTTGCTCCACTGTTCCGGTTTGCCTGCCATCGAGCCGCTTACATCACAGCAGACAATCAACGGGCCTTTGCCGGCGGGTTGGTTTTTGCTTTGGTACTGAAGGAGTTCCTTCTGGGTATATCTCCTGATGAAGTCGAGCCTGGTGGCGGGCCGGGCGAGCATCATCTTTTCCGTGGGGAGCACCTGTTCCAGGTTGCCACCGGTGGTAACGCTGTTGACTGTAATGGCACCATCTTCCCTTTTCTTTCGGAACACCTGCCGGGCCAGGCTTCGAAAGCGGCCAACCAGACCGGCTAGTTCTTTTAAGTTTGGGCTGGAACGCAGTTTCTCCAAGGCCCTGCGCTTGTTCTCAAAGCTGATGCGGAGAGAAGGATTACCGGGCTCCAATCCCCATTGTTGCACTTGTTCCATGAGTTCCTTGATTTCGTCAGCCGCCTCCCGGGAAGCGGTAGTGACGGCGTCAATAATGTTATGTTCAGCCTCTCCGTTGATATCAAATGTAGAAAAGGTTACTTCGACACCGGTGTGCTCTGTTCCGTTTATGCAGTCGGGTACTGTATCTCTTTCCATTTGCTGATTACCGGCAAGCAGTCCTTTTGTATCATTACCTGTGCTATCCCGGCCATTTTCTTGCCTGTTTGACTCTAACTGACGGATTGTTTTCTCAGCCAGAACCTGAGTACCAAGGGCGGATGTAATAGGATCCAATTGGGTCATGCCCCGGATTCTTTGAAAGTCCTCGGATTCAAAAAGCCTTTCGACAATGCGCTTATTTATAATGGCACGATCGTTAATTTCATCGTCCGGCAATATCTCCGGCTCCACCTTGAACAACGAAATAAACAAGTCCTGGGCGAACCAGTCAAAGACCGGCAGGAATTCTCTGCCCTTATCAATCATGGCTTGCAGGGCCGGTGAGTCTTTGATGGTATCGGTGTATAAATCACCGTCATAGACATCCTGCCGCACTACCTGGTTGCTTTTATCCACTGTATCCGGATTTTCCGTCAGCCCGAATAACTGGGCAATAGAGAGCGGAGGGGACTGGCTTGTATTTATCATGAAACAGATTACTCCTTTCAAACTGGAGATTCGGTTTCAGTCTGTTCTGTGCCTATGCCCAAGCAGGAGCGTATCATTTCATCTTTCAGGGCGATGGCGCGTCTTTGCTGCTCAACAATCCTGGTAACGTCTTGTCCACTATCCTTGGCCTCTCTGGCGAGGCTTGACAGCTTGTTTATCACCTCCTCGTAATGAACCTTTGCCTCAATGGCCTTGCGCGTGCGTTCCGCCCTGTCCGGGATGTTGGTGCTGGAAGCCAGGATCTCGTCTATGCGTTTTACCAGCTTGCGTAGTTCAAGAGTGAATGGATCAGCCAGCCTGGCTGTTTCCTCTTCAACTTTGGGAATGTCCTCCGGGCGCTCCCACAGGACGTTATTAACTGCCGTAATGTCAGACAGGGTTACCTGAGTCCTGCCGTTCAAGGCGGCCTCGCCCTGCAGCACCTTGATGCAGGCGGCAGCTCTCCTGTCGGATACTATAATTCCGTGCTCCGTTTCCATGGTGCGTAACAGCTTCTCAAAGGCACGGTAAACCATATCGGGCACATCAATGGTATTAACATATTCCGAGAGTGCCTCCAGCTCATTAAGTGTGATGGTAATTGGATGTTTGGCTTTATAGATGTTGCACCGGCGCTCCACCGTCATCTTGAGCAACTGCACCCGTTTAGCCGGGTCTTTGATTCTTGTTATCTGGTGGCGGAATAGCAGGCGATCCACTAGGGCCTGCAGGCCGTCCTCCTCCGGCCACTCGTTAGAGGCGGCGACCAGGGTTCTCAATGGTACCGGTACCGGCTTACCGTCATTGTGGAACACACGCTCGTTCAGAATGGAAAGCAAGATGTTCAGCACAGGCTCGTTGGCCTTCCCGAATTCGTCCAGGAAGGCCACGTGTGCGCACGGCAACATACCGTCGTACTTGCGGACAAAACGGTCTTGCTCCATGGCCTTAAGTGAGTAGGGGCCTAACAAAGCAGAGGGGTCAGTAGTCCTGTTCAGGAGCCATTCAAAGTAGCGGCCACCCTCGATATAGCTGCAGCCGGTTCGGGCTAACAGGCTCTTACCTGTACCCGGGGGGCCGATCATAAGTATGTGTTCGCCTATGGCTATAGCCCTTATGAAATCCCTGATTTGGTTATCCCGTTCCATGAACTGGGATACCATGTCCTGTTCAATCTTCTTTAACTTGGCAACGGTACTCTGGACAAGGTTGTTCACTGCATTTGTTGCCATTGTGGTAAACCGCCTGGCTGCCTTTGCAGGTATAGTAGGCAGGAAATCTTGTTCGGCGGTCTGAGGTAACAACATTCTCATCATCTCCTTTAAAGGATAATGGAATGCCCGCTCCGGTCAATTGGAGCGGGCTATATACTCAGGCAACACCTTCTTCTTCCATGGAAACTCTCAACCGGGCGGCAAAGTCAGTCAGCCGTTCCGCGGGGGTCTTTTGGATACCGTTCAACATTTCGGCGAACTCATCGTCGTTTAACAGGGAGGCGTTATCTTTCTGGTACTTATAGAGGACGATTAAGTCAGTTTCTTCTCTACTTAGGCCCTTTTGGGCGGCTGCTTTGTAGAGAAGTGCGACATCCCTGGTTTCAGCCGCTGTGTTAACTGGGGACTTAGCTATTGAGGCTGCCTGATGGTTTCCGTTAGAAGTATTCTTATTATTTTGCTTGCCAGCGCCGTTACTGTTCCTGGGCTTGTTGCCGTTACCGGATACAGGGCTGTCAGCTAAGGTTTCACTGTCATCAAGGTCGTCGCAGAATTGTGTGCCGAAACCAGCTAAAGCTAGCGCCCTGCCGATAGCCTGTGTCTCAGCCTTTTCCACGTAATCTCTAAAGTCGTTAGCCATGACCTGCCTGCGGCTTTTGGCGAGGCGCTTACCGCCGTCTGACGGATCGCGGTCGTAGACTGTAGCTTCAATACGGGCAAACTGTTCGTTGGTAGCAAGTTCGGTTGTTTCAATGTAGCCTTTAGGGTACACCTGCCGGAACCAGAGAATGCGGTACTTGACATCGAGGTAGACGTGGGTTTCCTCAACCCAAGTGTTGTTACCCCGGCTGTCTTTGACTTTGCGCCGCCTTGTCAATGTGCGCAGGTATTTCTCCGGGCTGAATGTCTCGTTACTCATCTAACTTCCTCCTCGTTTTAGTGATATTAAAGCAGGGGAGGCCCCTACATAATAAGGGGCCTCCCCTGCAAAATCATCAAGGGCTAAACACTTCTACCTAAGGCCTCAGCCAGCTTGGTGAGGACATAGCGGCACAGGAAAGCCCCAACTTCGCGGTTTCTCGTTTTAACAGAGATTTCGCTGTTGGGGCTTATGTATACTGGTAGGCTGTAGTTGTTGCTGTTATAGGTGAACCCTATTAATGCCAGAGGGTGGTTGATCATTAGAGGCGGCTTTGACCAGCGGATTGTCATTTTTGAGATACCGAACTGTCTGGCTGTAGTTGGTGGTTGCTGCCAGTACCAGGCTTTCTTCTCCAGGAGCATTGTCAGAGCATTTCTGTGTTTGTCAATCAAAAAGTTTACCACTGTGATCACGTAAAAGTTTACCACCCATAAGAAGGGGATCAGCTCATTTGGAATGGTAATTATGGAATATTATTACTGGCGGTCTTTTAGCAATATTAT
>NZ_QFFZ01000055.1 GCF_004369225.1 Pelotomaculum propionicicum | reverse complement strand
TAAACCCAGATAATATCAAGCAAATTTAAACATTTTAAGTGAAATATTCGGGACTACATTTTTAAACTTGAGACCTTGTAAGCCTTGACATTACTGGGTTTGGAAATTTATGTCGCCAAACTTGGGTGATAAAATTTTTCATCCTCGTGCAGGCGACTTAGGTTGTCGACCAAAGGGATTAGGACAGAGGTCAGGGGACACACCTCTGTCTCTAGCCTCTGTCTCTAGCCTTTCTCTATGGAGAGGTATGTCCCCAACATATATTTATATTATGTATTTCCCATGAAAAGTTGTAGTATTTAAATTTTTGATATACGTTAGCTCAGTTAGTAGATAAAACAACCAGACAGGATTTACAGGATTTTAAAAGATTAACTGGATTATAAATAATTTTACAAGACAATATTTTAAAAAATCCTGTAAATCCTTTTAATCCCGTAAATCCTGTCAATTTGTTTTATTGTTGTTAAATAAAAGAAATTCATACTAAATTCTTCTTAAAATGGCGTACTCCGGCACAGCCCGGTCAAACGGCACCCGTACCAACTGCTGGGGATGAGGCGCCGCCGCCACGGAGCAGCCTTCTTGATCTATTATTTCAATAATTTTTTGGCTAAAATTATTTCCGCCGGGCACCAGCACTTCCACCTCGTCCCCCAGGGCAAACCGGTTGCGCTGCTCGACCAGCGCCAGACCTGACGTATGGTCGTAATCTCTTACCAAACCGACAAAAACACGGCTCCGCTTATAAATCTCACCCTCGTAATGCTGGCCGGATACGCCGGGGCTGCCGGACAAAAACCCGGTAGTGTAACTGCGGTGGCTGACCTTGCTGATTTCTTCCCACCAGGCCGGATTAAAAGTATAGTTTTCCGGGTCAGCCAGGTAAGCGTCCAGCGCTTCACGGTACACCTTTACCACACCTGCCACGTAGTTGACACTCTTCATACGCCCTTCAATTTTAAAGCTGTTGATACCGGCCTTTACCAGTTGGGGAATGTGCTCGATCAGGCAGAGGTCCCGGGAACCCAGGATATAGCTGCCCCGATCATCTTCTTCTATGCCAAAGTACTCACCGGGCCTTTTTTCTTCAACCAGGGCGTACCGCCAGCGGCAGGACTGCGCGCAGTCACCCCGGTTGGCGTCGCGCCCGGTAAGGTAATTGCTTAAAAGGCACCTGCCGGAATAAGAGATACACATTGCCCCGTGCACAAAGATCTCCAGCTCCAGCTGCACTTTGTCCCGTATTTGTCCGATTTCAGGCAGAGAAAGCTCGCGCGCCAGTACGATCCGCTTTACCCCCAGCCTTTCCCAGAAGCTGGCCGCGGCCCAGTTGGTGGTATTGGCCTGAGTGCTGAGGTGTATCGGCAAACCCGGGTGCAGGCGCCTGATCAGGTCAATCACACCCGGGTCGGAAACAATTACAGCATCAGCGCCGGCGGCGCGGATTGTTTCCAGGTAAGCGGGCAAAACTTCCAAATCACTGTTGTGGGCAAAAATGTTCACTGTGACATACACCTGAACACCCTTACCATGCGCAAACCGCACACCCTCGATTAATTCTTCCTCGCTGAAATTCCCTGCCCCCGCCCTCAGTCCAAAATGCCGCCCACCCAGGTAGACGGCATCTGCGCCGTATAGCACGGCAGCTTTTAGCTTTTCCAGATCACCAGCGGGGGCCAGAAGTTCAATCTTCACTCTCGTACATCTCCTGGTTAGCTTCATGTTCAGCCAGAGTGGCGGCAAACGCGTGCGATCCATCCGGTTTGGCCACGTAATAAAGATATTCTGTGTGCGCCGGGCGTACCGCGGCCAGCAAAGAGTTTCTGCCCGGCATGGCAATCGGTCCCGGGGGCAGTCCCATAATCCGGTACGTGTTATAAGGCGAGTCAATTTCCAGGTCCTTATAATATAGTTTAGGTTTATACGTCCCCAGGGCGTACTCCACTGTCGCGCATAACTGCAGCTGTATCTGCCTGTTCAGCCGGTTGTAGATAACACCCGCTATCAAAGGCCTTTCCTCATCAATCCTGGCCTCACGTTCAATCAGCGAGGCCACCGTTACCGCCTCGTGCAGGGAGACATGGCCGGCCTTGGCCTGGTTAAGGTAATCCAGATCTTTCATTTCTTTTTCAAAACGCTGCAGCATCATTTCAATAATTGATTTTTCGCTGCTCCCTCTCATCACCTGGTACGTGTCCGGAAAAAGATAGCCTTCCAGGCGTTTATCACCTTTCGGCAGGCTTTGGATAAAATCATAGGGAAAATCCTCATTGGCGACTGCCGCAAAAAACTTATCCCTGTCCACCAGCCCCTTGGATACTAAAAGATCGGCAACCTGAGCAGTGGTAAATCCCTCAGGCACAGTAAATTCATGTGCCGCGTACCGGCCGTCCACCAGCTCTTTAAGCACTTCAGGCGTGGAAAGGCTGTTGCTGATTCTGTATTCTCCCGCCTTGATCAGGCTGTCCATACCGGTCCACCTGGCGTAAAGGCTAAATATTAAGGAACTCCGCACCAGTTCGCTTTGTTTTAAGATTCTCCCTACCTGGTTCGCGGAAGCCTGCACAGGAACGGTAACAACCACATCCCTGGCCCGGCTTTTAGAAGAGACGGGTGAGAGTATGATAAAAATGCAAAGTAATATAAAACAACAGATACTAAATAGTATTGTGAGATAGTACCTGTAGCGTTTCAATAATCTTAACAATTTATTCCTCTTTGTGCCTGACGCAGCGCTATCAAGATTAAATAGCATTATACACCCCACCTGCCACCGCATTACATATTATAACACCGTTCTTCACATTGACACAAGAAAATGGAAATGCGTGAGTGGACGCAAATAAAAGAGAGGCAAATATTAAGCATGCCCCTCGTTTTTGTTGATTGGATTGTTTATTCAACCTCTTAACCCGGCACCCTGACCGGTGAATTGTTTACAGGAATATTATCTCCGAGGGAGGGATTGCCGCCCTGAACAGTCAGATTGGCCGTCCCCGCTCCGCTTCCGGCGGCAGGCGTCCCGCCGCCTGTAGTGACGCCGCCTGTTGGCTGGCCGTTTGTTTTCTGGCCGCCCTGGGTTGTTGGTTTAGAAGGCGCAACCTTGGCGGAAGGCTCCATCGTTCCTACGGCTATTACCTTGTTTTTGGGGCTGTAGTCACTGTAAGGCAATACTTCTCTCTTTTCCTGAACTCCGTTAACTGAAACGATTCGCTCTGCGTAGGCTTTGAACCCGCTGGCGCCCTCCTGTTTAACAACCTGCTCGCCCTTGGGCAGATTCGGGTCTGTTTCATACACCACCTGGCAGCCAATTTCCTCTGTAACCCATGAATTAATACGAACATCTTTTTTATAGGTTGTGTCGCCAAATATCTTAAAGGTAATCGAACCGCCGCCCACATATGATTTGATGTACAGATAATTATTAGTATCATTCCGGAATTTTAAATCAAGGGAATTATCCACCACCGTCGCATCACGCCCGATAGGGACGTAACTTACGGGCAGCGAATGGTTGGAGCGTTCGACAATCTCAAGATTGGCCAGCAGCACACTGTTGTAAAGGGTTGTTGAAACCTGGCAAACTCCCCCGCCGATCCCGTCCACCAGTTCATTGTTGACTATAACCGGCGCGATTTTATAACCGGCTTCCGAACTGCGGGGTCCTACGATATCATTGAAAGAAACAACCTGCCCCGGCAGTACCAGCAGATCATCCAGCGCCTTCGCCGCCACACTGATGTTATAAGAGCGGCTTACCATACCAGCGTTGAAGTAAGTGGTATAGGCTCCTAAAAGGCCGTTTACACCCATGGCCTCCAGAGCGGCAGTTGTCCGGAGGGGCGCTGTCGTCACCAGGGTGAGTTCCACCTCCGGCTTCGCACCTTCCAGAAGCACCGAGGCAATATCCTTTTTCAGCGCTTCCAGATCCACACTTGTCCCGTCTTTACCGGGTACAACGGTAACCCTGTCCGACGCATCAATTTTAAATGAAGCTTCAACCGGCTCAACTGTTATTTCACGGGTTAGCTCACTGACCCGCGCGGCGAGTTTTTCCTCATCAAACTGAAAAATTAGCTGCAGCGGCCGGCCGGTCTTGCCGATCTGTTTCCTGTCCTGCCAGCGCTGGATCAAAGAGCCCTGCCTTCCCGCGTTAAGTGCCTCCGTCATAATCGAGTCCAGGTTCAAATCAAAACCGACCTCATTTAGCAGCAGCGGCCAGCTCCGGCCCTGGTAATTTAAAACAACCCTGGTCGCCCGGATGGTTTGCTCCAAATCAGCCAGCTTTGCTATACCTTCCTGCCTGTTCAGCCCGCCCAGGTCGGTCCCCATTATTTCTACACCGGGCAGTACTTTCTCCGCGGAAGTGGTAAAAAACCCCGAACTGAATAATACCAGCGGCACGGCAATAACAATAATCGCCAAGCATATTTTTATGATGCGGGAGGTTTTAACTGACATTTAAAACACCCTCTTAAACGTTAAAAAAGCCGGATAGTAGGGAATCCCACAACCAGCTTAAGTTGAGCGAGAATTATTCAACCTCTTCCCCGGCAATCATTTCCTCCCAGGCGTCTGAAACCTTTTCCCATTCCTCGTCATCTTCTATGTCTACCAGAAGCTCATTTCCTTCTTCGTCTTGCGTAAATTTAAGAATAATAGCCTCATTGCTTTCTTCATCAACAGGGAGCAGTATAGCATATTCGGAACCGTCCACCTCTATGATATCGATGACAGTAAAGTCATGCTCCTCTCCTTCTTCATCCACCAGAGTTACAACCTCTTCGGCTTCTGTCAAAACATTCACCTCTTTAAAGTTTATTGAACAATTCTATCTAAAAAAAACTTTCCTGTCAAGATTTCTCTCTTAATCATTTAATTTAGGTTCTTAACTTGCATTTTTTACGCCTCAACACCACCGCCATCCTTTTTATTACCCCCCTGCGCATCAAGGTAATTCTGCAGGATCAGCGCCGCTGCTATTTTATCAATTACCTGGCGGCGTTTAGTCCTGCGCAGGTCAGCATTAATTAACATTTTCTCCGCCGCTACAGTGGTCAGCCGCTCATCCCACATTTCCACAGGCAGGCTGAAAGATTTCTCCAGCCGGCGGGCAAACTCGCGCGCTTTTTCAGCACGGGCGCCGCTGCTGCCATCCATATTACGGGGCAGGCCCACGATAATTTTTTCAGCCTTATTTTGCAGCGCCAGTTCCTGTATTCTTCTTAAGTCCTCATCCGTCCTGCCGCTGCACTTGACAACATCCAGGCCCTGGGCGGTCCATCCCATCTCGTCGCTCAGAGCCACACCTATTCTCTTGTCTCCCAAATCGATTCCCAATACCCGCATGGTCAGATCACCTTTATACAAAAATCCGGGCAGACAGAGCCACAGTACCCGCACAGGACACAAAGACTCTGATCTGCCGCAGCCTTGCCTCCGGTTAAACTTAAAGCCCCCGACGCACACCTCTGCACGCATTGCCCGCAGCCGGCGCACCAGTCTTCAATATGAAGGCGCCTGGGCTGGCGCCTTACTGTTGATTTGAGCAAATCAGATACCTGCCGCCCGCTGAAAAACCGTGTGTTATACTCCACTTCCTGGATGGTACTCATCCCTACGGCAACGGAGGTTATCTCAGGTATGGACAAAACATAACGCAGGGCTTCTTCCGCGTTCTTTAGCAAATTGCCGCCGCCCAGGGCTTTCATGGCATATATCCCTTTACCGGCCGCAGAGGCGGTACTGATGGCCGCGAGCATATCCTCCCTTGTCCCGCCCCTGATACCAATACCGGCTATATTGATCAGCGGGTGAATAACATCTATTTCAGGAATGGCGGCAGCTGCCAGCACTCCTCCCACGTGGTGGGTGGAGATACCCACCGCTCTGACCACACCCCTCCGCTTAGCCTCTAAAAGGTATTCAAAAGCCTCCCAGTGGCCCTTAAGAGTGAGTATTGATTCTTGTTCATGGAGCATAAAAATATCTATATAATCCCTGTCAAGCTCTGCCAGCGCTTGATTTAAACTTTGTTTCATGCCTGCGCGGGTATAGGCGTAGCACTTTGAGCAAATGACAACTTCCTTGCTCAGACCACGGACAGCCTCGCGTATATATGGGTAAGTACGATAGAGTTCCGCCGTGTCGATGAAATTAACACCTGCCTCCAGGGCAGCCCGGATCACTCCTGCTCCTTCTGTTAAAGGCAGTCGGGCCTGGAGCGGGCCGATGGTGAGTGCGCCAAAACAAAGACGGGATACCGCGATTCCGGTTTTCCCAAGCATATTGTACTGCAACTGAGTCTATCCCCCGGCTAAGGCTGTTCTATTTGCTCCTGCTTTAAATAATTCTTGACCAGTTCTTCCAGTAATTCATCCCGCTCCAAACGCCGGATCAGGCTGCGGGCGTTGCCGTGACTGGTGATATAAGCCGGGTCTCCGGACAAAAGATAGCCCACCAGCTGGTTGATCGGGTTATACCCTTTTTCAGTCAGCGCCGCGTAAACCCGATGTAAAATATCCCTGGCCAGATTAACATCCTCGGCCTGAACCTTAAACATCATTGTTTTTTCTGAAAAATCCGAAGACATCCCTATACCCCCTTTTCAATTTTATATTTCTCCCAATACTATATCATTTCCTTCGTTGTTAAAAACAGCCTGAAAAAAGTTTCCCTGAAAATATAGATTGAGAGGTCATCATAAGTAATATATAATGGATTAGTAATCCCAGGGAAAGGTGCTTTAAATCATGAAATACCGGAAAGCTAAAATTACTGATGTTGAACCCATTCACTCTTTAATAACCGATTACGCCGAGAAGGGGTTAATGCTGGCCAGGCCCCGCGCCATGCTTTATGAAAGTCTGCGTGAATTTACTGTGGCGGAGGACCAGGGTCGGGTTGTCGGAGCTGGTTCCCTGCATATCATCTGGGAAGACCTCGCCGAAATCAGAGCTCTGGCTGTCGCGCCGGGCTACGCTAAAATGGGCATAGGCCGCAGCCTGGTGGACATGTTTATCGAAGAAGCGCATGAGCTGGCCATACCCTGTGTTTTTGCCCTTACCTACCAGCAAGGATTCTTCGAAAAATGCGGCTTCAAAGTGGTGGCCAAAGAATCCCTGCCCCAAAAAGTCTGGAAAGAATGTGTTAATTGCCCCAAGTTCCCGAATTGCGAGGAAATCGCCATGATCGCGGCTACCGCGAGCCACCGCCGCTGACAATCCCCGATACTACTATTAAACCCGGTCGGTCACATGCCGGCCGGGTTTATATTAATCTTGTTTGACCTGACCTTCCACCGCCCGGTAAGCCTGGTCAAGCGCTTCCGGCAGCCGCGCGGCGTCCTTGCCGCCGGCCTGAGCCATCTCCGGCCGGCCGCCGCCGCTGCCGCCCACCAGCGCAGCAACTTCCTTCACCAGTTTTCCGGCGTGCAGGCCGCGTCCCAGCAAATCCTTGGTAACGGCAGCCACCAGGTTCACTTTCTCTCCCGCCGCGCTGCCCAGCACGATTACCCCGGAGCTGATTTTATCCCTCAGCAGGTCAACCATCCCTCTCAGGCTGTCCATATCAGGAGCGGCAACCACTCCCGTCAATACTTTTATACCTTTAACCAGTTTGACCCGATCGACCAGGTCCTGCACCTGGTACCTGGCCAGCCTGGCCTGTAGCGTCTCATTTTCGCCCTCTAACTCTTTATTGCTCTGCAGCAGGCTCTCCACCCGGCGGACTACCTCATGCGGCGCCGACTTGACCAGCCTGGCTATCTCTGCCAGCTGCTCTTCTTTGGCATTGACGTAGCGCAGGGCGCCTTCCCCGGTTACCGCCTCCACACGGCGCAAGCCTGCCCCGACGCTGCTTTCCCCCACCAGTTTAAACAGGCCGACCTCGGCTGTGTTGCGCAGGTGGGTACCGCCGCAAAGCTCAAGGCTAAAATCGCCCATTTTGACAACCCTGACTCTTTCCCCGTACTTCTCGCCAAAAAGGGCGGCCGCCCCCAAAGCCTTAGCCTCTGACAGGCTGGTTTCAAAAGCATCGATGGGCATACCGGCCAGTACCGCACTGTTTACCAGTTCCTCCACTTTTCTCAGCTCCGGCTGTTCTATCGCGGCATAATGCGTAAAGTCAAAACGCAGCCGCTCGGGACCGACAAGTGAGCCAGCCTGGTTGACATGGCCGCCCAGTATTTTCTTTAAAGCTTTGTGCAGCAGGTGGGTGGCTGAGTGGTTGCGGCAGGTGGCGGCCCGCCTGGACCGGTCTACTTGTACCTGTACCTGCTGGTGTTCTTTAAGTATCCCGCTTATTACCTTGCCCTTATGCACAAAAAGATTTTCCACGGGCTTGCTTACTTCGTGTATCTCTACGGAAAGATCAGGTGCGGTGACCCTGCCCCAGTCACTGACCTGCCCACCCGACTCGGCATAACAAGGTGTGACATCCAGGATAAACTCCACCTCTTCTCCTGCCGCGGCTGATTTTATTCTTTCCCCGCCGCGCAGGATGCCCTGGACAATTGCTCCGGCTTCCAGTGTATCGTAGCCGACAAAATTACTTTCGCCGATTTCCTCACGCATCTCTTTAAACAGGGTGTTCCGCTCAGATATGTACTCTGTTTCCTGCCTGGCGTTCCTGGCCCGCCGGCGCTGGTTCTCCATAGCCCCGGCAAAACCCCCGGTATCAACTGAAAGGCCCTGCTCCTCCGCCATTTCCCGGGTAAGCTCCAGAGGAAAACCGTAGGTATCATATAGTTTAAAAGCTTCCGCGCCTGAAATAATAGTGCTGCCGCCTGATTTTGCCTCATCCATCAGCCGGTTCAGCATTTCAGTGCCCTGGGAAAGCGTCTCGCCAAAACGCTCCTCCTCGGTGCGGATCACCCTGAGCACATGGTCCTGCCGCTGGGCCAGTTCCGGGTAAGCCTTGCTCATCTGCCGCACCACCGCCCCGGCAACCTTATATAAGAAGAGATCCTGTATGCCCAGCAACCGGCCAAAACGGACGGCCCGCCTGAGCAGGCGGCGGATCACATATCCCCTGCCCTCGTTGGAAGGCAGCGCCCCGTCGGTAATGGCGAAGGTAATGGCCCTGCAGTGGTCGGCAATAACCTTCAGGGCTACGTCTATCTTCTCTTCCAGGCCATATTTCAGGCCGAACAGCCCGGCGGTAAAGTCCATGATTTCCCGCAGCAGGTCAGTATCAAAGTTGGAAGGCACCCCCTGGAGTACCGAAGCTACCCTTTCCAAACCGAACCCTGTGTCAATACCTTTACTGGCCAGGGGTGAGTAGTTACCTTCTTCGTCTTTAAAAAACTGGATAAAAACCAGGTTCCATATTTCCAGGTAGCGATCGCAGTCACACCCCACACCGCACCCTGGTGAACCGCATCCTCTTTCCGGGCCCAGGTCCACATATATCTCAGAACAGGGGCCGCAGGGTCCCACACCGATCTCCCAGAAGTTGGTGTCCTTATCCAGTCTGACAATGCGATCCGCCGGCACACCTACTACCTTATGCCAGATGTCAAAGGCCTCGTCGTCGTCAAGGTAGATGGTTACCCAGAGTTTATCCGCCGGCAATTTAAGGTGCCCGGTTACAAATTCCCAGGCCCAGGGTATGGCGCTTTCTTTGAAATAATCGCCAAACGAGAAGTTGCCAAGCATCTCAAAAAAAGTATGGTGCCGGGCCGTCCTGCCTACCGACTCTATATCCGGGGTGCGGATACACTTTTGACAGGTAGTCACCCTGGTGTATTCAGGTTTGGCCGCGCCTGTAAAAAATGGTTTGAAGGGCACCATCCCCGCCGCCGTCCAGAGGATGCTTGGATCATTTACAGGTATCAGCGAGGCGCTGGGTAATATTTTATGCCCTTTGCTTTCAAAAAACCTCAAATAACTCTCCCTGATCTCATTGCCTGTCATCAAAATGCAAAACCCCAAACTTTTCTATATTTTTTGCGCTCTAATTATACATAATGTACCTATAGAGTGTCAAGGATACCAGTTTATATACAAATTGGATAAGTGATTCGGAAACTATCAATCGGTAAATAAGCATTGCCGACAAATCCTAACGCTAGGCCGCTATTTTTAAGAAAATGAAATTCATGATCACCCTCAGCACGGCTGCCGCCGGCACAGCCAGCAGCATACCCGCCAGCCCGTACAATTCACCTCCCGCCAGCAGGCTGAGAATGACCACCAGTGGATGCAGTCCAACCTTGTCCCCCATTATTTTAGGTGAGATGAAATTCCCCTCAAGTTGATGAATGATCAGAAATACCGCGGCAACTTTTAAGGCCAGCCACTTGGATTTCAAGACGGCCAAACCGACCGCGGGCACCGCTCCTATTACCGGACCAAAATAAGGAATCAGCTCGGCCAGCCCGGAAACAATGCCCAGCATCAGGGGGAAATCGACGCCAAGCAGGACCATGGCAACCACGGTCAGACCTCCCACAACAGCAGCCACCAGGAAGTACCCCTTGACAAAGCTTCCCAGCACCTGGTCTATTTCTTGCAAGAGTCCTTTTAAATCATCCCTCCAGGCCGGCGGCACAGCCGCAAAGGCTTTCTCTTTGATCAGGTCCAGGTCTTTTAAGATATAAAAAGAAAGCACCGGGGCGAGCAGTATTTTAAAGAAATATCTCGCGGCGCCAACTATTGCCGCCAGTGTTTCTCTTACCCAGGACAGGACCATCTCTTCGACCCAGTGAATCCTTTCATCAAGAACCTGCCGCATCCCGTCCGGAATGCCCATGCCGGTATAACGCTGCTGTATAGATTGCACCATGGCGTGGGTCTGCTCGGTATAAACAGGTATGGTTTCCGATAACCTGTTCAGCTGGTCCACAAAACGCGGAATACCGTACATAAGAACGCCCGCCGCTATAAAGAACAGAGCCAGGTAAGCCAGCAGGATCGACCATGCCCTGGGTGTCCCTTTTCTCGTAATAGCGATTACCAGGGGGTTAATCAGGTAGGACAGCAGAGCCGCCAGGGCAAAAGAGAAAAAAAGCCCCCTCACCAGGTAGAGCAAGTATGCCGCAATAACCCCGAGAGCTGTCAAAAACAGCAGGCGCCAGGTTCTCTTTTCCTTCCACCAGAGCAAACAGACCACCTCAAGTAAAAAAGTGAGGAGATTTTACTCTCCCCACTTTTATAAGTTTCTATTTAATCAGGTCATTAACTGTTTTTGATACCCCCCGGAGCACTCTGTGCGCCCGCGAACTAACCTGTTTTACACCCTGATTCATCATATCTTTTCTTCCCCGGCCATGCGCTATCATACTGATAGCCGCCGCTATTATGCCTCCCGTCAGAACGCCCTTCCAAAATCCGGTGCGCATGATCTTCCACCCCCCAGCCTAATTAGAGTAAGAATTCATTTTGCGGGTCTAAAGCAACCAGGCTGCCGTCTTCGGCAACCTCATAAATCTGAACACCTTCCCTGTTGATGCGGTATTCAACACAGCAGTCCCAACAGTAATACTGGTCGATACCCACTTTTCCGGTGGCTTTTCCGCCACAAACCGGGCATTTCAAAATACAAGTCCTCCTAATTCCAGATGAACCGATCTTAATCTTTATTCGCTATTATGTCCAGCCCATTACTAAAAAATGCGTTAACGATAAAGAATACAGAATTCAGGAGTCAGGGCAGAATAATAAAAAGAATTAGTCTTTTATTCTGTCTCCTGAATTCTGAATTCTGTCTTCCTACAGTATTTTAAGGCCCGGTACTCGTGATTGTCGCTCCGCCGACCAGGCAATCGCCCTGGTAGAAAACAACCGCCTGGCCAGGTGTGATCGAACGCTGGGGTTTATGGAAATGAACACTTACGCCGCCGGGCGCCGGTGTGAGGGTGGCAGGAGAGGGAACGCCGTTGTACCTCACCTGTGCTTCAACTTCCAGCGGTCCAGTGAGTTTTTCATAAAGAACTAGATTTAAATCTTCCGCGATAAGCCTGTCTCCCAGAATTGCTTCCTCTGGCCCCAGGGTGATGGCATTGTTTTCCGGATCTATTTTTAATACATACAGCCGTTCCCCAGTGGCTATACCCAGGCCTTTGCGCTGGCCGATGGTATAAAAGGGTATGCCCTTATGTTCCCCGAGAATCTCTCCTTTCATATTGAGAAAAGGACCAGGCTTGATGTCCGTGGTTTTTTTATTTAAGAAATTTCGGTAATCATTGTCCAGCACAAAGCAAATCTCCTGGCTCTCAGCTTTGTCCGCGACCCTCAGTCCAAGGTCCGCGGCCTTTTTACGCACCTGCTCCTTGGTCAGCTCCCCCAGAGGCATCAAAGTATGGGCAATCTGGTGCTGGGTTAGGCCGTAAAGCACGTAGGTCTGGTCTTTTTTACGGTCAGCGGGGCGGCATACGGTATAGCGGCCGTACTGCTCACTGTAGCCCAGTCTGGCATAGTGGCCGGTGGCGATATACGCGGCGTCCAGGCTCAATGCTTTATCCAGCAGAGCCTGAAACTTTATGTACCGGTTACAGGCAATACAGGGGTTGGGCGTGCGCCCGCGCAGGTATTCGGCAGTAAAATAATCAATAACTTTATCCTCAAAGAGGCGGCGAAAATTCAGCACGTAAAAAGGTATGCCGAGCCTGTCGGCCACTCCCCTGGCGTCTTCTACCGCGGCGAGTGAGCAGCATCCGACATAATCGCCGTCAACTTTCGTATGTGCGGTGTCCCATATCTGCATGGTAACACCGATAACGTCATAACCCTGTTCTAATAAAAGAGCGGCGGTGACAGAACTGTCAACCCCGCCGCTCATCGCAACAATAACCTTTATTTTTGCAGCCACGGGTCACGCACCCAATTTCTCCTTGTAATTTTCAATCGCTGCCTGCATTGCTTCCGCTGCCATATTTGAACAGTGCATCTTCTGCGGAGGCAGACCGTCAAGCATCTCCGCCACCGCTTCATCGGTAATTTTTAAAGCCTCTTCAATAGTTTTTCCCTTGGCCATCTCCGTAAGCATACTGCCTGAAGCCACAGCGGCGGCACAACCGAAAGTCTTAAATTTTATATCTTTAATTATGTTGTCCTCAATTTTCAGATAAATCCTGGTAATGTCCCCGCAGGTCGGGTTGCCAATCTCCGCAACACCGTTAGCGTCAGTGAGTTCCCCTACATTCCTGGGGTTGGCAAAGTGATCCAATACCTTATCCGTATACATTATTAACAGTCCTCCCCTGTTCAATACTCTTATTCCGGCAACTTACCTTTACATATATAGGAACCTTCTTCGGCTTCCCTGCAAAGGTCGGCCAAACTGATGGCATCCATCACCGCGGCTATACCGTCACGCACCCTGGCCCAAACCGTCCGCGTTATACAATTATCAGCTTCATCACAGGCCCCGGGGTTTTCTTCACTGACACAGTACACCGGAGCAATTGGCCCTTCCAGAGCCCTGATTACATCACCCACATTTATTTTAGAAGGCTCCCGCGCCAGGACATAACCACCCTGAGCGCCGCGTACTCCATTGACGAGGCCTGCTTTCCGCAACATGGCGATTAGCTGCTCAAGATAATGTTCTGAAAGATTTTGTCGCTGGGCTACGGCCTTTAAAGGTATCGGGCTTGAACCGTAATTCTGGGCCAAATCGAACATTGCTTTTAAACCATAATGCCCTCTAGTGGAAAGCCGCAAAAAACCACACCCTTTAAAACAAATAAATTCAGCTTAACTTACTGTTTGACAAGGAAATCTTAGCATGCTGCTCGGATTATGTCAATTTAAAACCTTCACTCAGCAAAGAGGAGACATAGCTCTCAATTGTTCTACGATAGGGGGCATCATACTGAGAAACGCGTCCACATCCTCCTCCGTGTTGCTCCTGCCTAAAGTCAGGCGTAGTGACCCGTGCGCTATCTCATGCGGTATGCCCATAGCCAAGAGCACATGTGACGGGTTCAGGGAACCGGATGTACAGGCCGAACCGCTGGAAGCCGCTACACCCTGCATATCGAGTCGTAAAAGCATAGACTCTCCTTCTATAAATTCAAAGATCAGATTGACATGATTGGGCAGGCGCATGGTTGGATGCCCGGCAAGCCTGACATGGCTGATTGTATCTAAAATCCCTTTGATCAGTTTGTCGCGCAGGAAAGTTAAACGCTTATTTTCCTCCTCCATGTCTTTAACGGCAAGTTCTACAGCCTTGCCCAGGGCCGCTATGCCCGGTACATTTTCGGTCCCGGGCCGGCGCTTCCTTTCCTGACCGCCGCCAAAATTCAAGGGCCGCCACCTAATGCCCCTCCTTATGTAGAGAGCGCCCACCCCTTTCGGCGCGTAAATCTTATGACCCGAAACAGACAAAAGGTCCACTAAAAGTTCATTTACGTTAACCGGTATTTTACCCATGCTCTGCACAGCGTCAGTATGAAAAAGCACTCCTCTTTCCCTGGCAATTGCTCCTATTTCGGATATGGGCTGAATCGTACCGACTTCGTTATTGGCATGCATAATGGTAATTAATGTGGTGTTTTCTTTTATGGCCTTGGCCAAATCCTGCGGGCTGACCATCCCGTAACCGTCCACGGGCAGAATGGTAAGTTCGAAGCCCTCTTTCTCCAGGGCTTTGCAGGTATCCAGAACCGCGTGGTGCTCCACAGCGGAAGTAATGATATGGTTGCCATTTTTCCGGTTGGCGTAGGCGACTCCCCTGATTGCCATGAAGTCAGATTCAGTGCCGCCGCTTGTAAAAACAACCTCTTCCGGATTAGCCCCAATGCCTTGCGCCACTTTGCTTCTGGCCGCTTCAACCGCTTTTCTGGCCTCGCGGCCGAAGGAATGGATACTGGAAGGGTTGCCGAATATTTCTGATACATAACGGAACATCTCTTCAGCCACATCCGGGTGAACCGGTGTCGTGGCGCTGTGATCAAAATAAATCTTACGCATCCCAATCCTCCCAATTTGCTCTGAGTTTTTTATTCCTAGTAAATTTGTCGGATATCATGGAGACATATTAGCATACCTCTCTGAGAAAGTCAACGCCGGCTTTGTTAAAAATAAGGAACCTTCCTCCAAAGAGGAAGGTTCCTATGTTAAGAGCCCGTAATGACCTACGCTACAGCCATTACGAATCCCTGCGTAGCCCACGACAATCTTTCGACTGCCATAGACCATTACGGAACCCGTAGTGACCTTTGCTCGACTATCATGGATATCTAGGAAGCTTATAGCAATCTTTCGACTGCTATAAACCTCAGGCTGTGAAAGAATTAGCATCCGACACCCATGATAATCTTAGCTCGACCGATGGATATCCCTTACGACCCCGCATCAATCGTTCGGACTGATGCGAAGCCTGCCGCAACATCCACCAGTCTGCCCGCCGACTAATACCAAGCCGTTGCGACCTGATATTAATCTTTGGCCGACTATTACAGAGCCTTTTGACCCTGTAACAGTCTGGGCTCGGCCATTACGAACCCTTGTGATACTATTGTGCCCGTCTAAACGAATTTAATGCAAAAACATTTAAATAAAATTTAGTAAAAATTTCTATATGATAAATCTTATTTCTGTTTCCTTTTTTCCATACTCTTTTTGATCTCTGCCTCAAAACCATTACCGGCAGGCTCATAAAATGTTTTCCCAGTCATGTTTGCCGGCAGGTACGCTTGCTTTACATAGGCATCCGGGTAATCGTGAGGATATTTGTACCCTTTGCCGGATCCCAGGGCAGAGGAACCTTTATAGCCGGTTCCCCTTAAATGCGCGGGGACCGGTTCGACCCTCTCCGCTTCAACGGCTGCTGTGGCAGCGTTAATACCCTTGAGCACTGCATTGCTTTTAGGCGCCGCGGCAATATACAGGGCGGCTTCAGCAAGTATGAGCCTTGCCTCCGGCAGCCCGACTCTCTCAACAGCCTGCGCCGCCGCGGTCGCCACAACAAGTGCCTGAGGGTCAGCCAGCCCGACATCCTCTGCGGCGTGGATCATAATCCGGCGGCTGATAAACTCCGGATCTTCACCGGCGTAAAGCATTCTGGCCAGCCAGTACAAAGTGGCCTGAGGGTCCGAGCCACGCATACTTTTTATAAACGCGGATATTACATCGTAGTGCTCGTCCGCGCGGTCGTACCGCAAGACACGTTTTTGTATGGCTTCTTCCGCGGCAGCCAGGGTAACACGCCTTACCCCGCCGGCGTCAGGCGGTGTAGTAAGGACAGCCAGTTCCAGCGCGTTTAAAGCTGACCTGGCGTCCCCGTTAGCAATTTCCGCCAGGTGGTCCAGGGCTTCTCCGGCCACTTCCGCCCGGTGCGCGCCCAGTCCTCTCTCTTCATCCGAAAGCGCTCTCAAGAGAATCCTGCGCACTGCCTCGCGGGAAAGAAGCTCAAAGCGGTAGAGCTGCGAGCGGGAAAGAAGGGGACGGTTGACAGCAAACATGGGGTTTTCGGTAGTGGACCCGATCAGGGTAATGAGGCCGTTTTCCACAAAAGGAAGCAGGGCGTCCTGCTGCGCTTTGTTGAAACGGTGAATCTCATCAATAAAGAGAATCGTTTTTTCATTATAAAGGGAACGCCTCTTTTTAGCTTCCTCCACTACCCGCCTGATATCCGCCACCCCGGCCATCACAGCGTTTATGGTTTCAAAGCCGGCTTTCGTCAGGTTGGCGATAATCATTGCCAGGGTAGTTTTTCCGGTTCCCGGCGGCCCGAAAAATATAGCGGACATTAGATTGTCCGCTTCTATAGAACGTCTTAACAGCTTGCCCCTGCCCACAATCCCAAACTGCTCTTCAAATTCATCAAGCGTTCTTGGCCGCATCCGCATAGCCAGAGGAGCGGTCTTGGTCATATTCTTTTCCATGGCCTGCTCAAACAAATTCACCGGTTTTGCCTCCGATTTCAGTCGTCGGTCGTCAGACGTCGGACGTCAGAAAAATGATTTTAATAAATAAAAAAGCACGTTAAAAAAACGTGCAATTTTGAACAATCCTACAAAAGCTTGCTGATAAAACGGCTGAGTTCGTCCTTTGTTTTATAACCTATGGAGCGGTCAACCTCCTGGCCGTTCTTAAACAGGATCAAAGTAGGAATACTGATTACTTTTAAACTGGACGGCACCTCCTGGTTTTCGTCCACGTTTAACTTGCCTACTTTTATTTTCCCCGCGAACTCCGAGGCAATGTCTTCCACCACCGGACCTATCATCTTGCAAGGGCCGCACCAATCAGCCCAAAAATCTACCAGCACAGGGACTGTGGACTCGCTTATCGTTTTTTTAAAATCATCGTCTTTCAACATAGTTATATTTTTACTGGCCATTAAATCTCCCCCTTCTGGTTTAGTCCTGTAAATGTGTATAAGTTATAACTTTAGCCTAGCAGTTTTTTAAAACTAAAGAAAAATAAACTAATACACGAAAATTATAATCCCCAGCAAAACCCTTTGTCAATGTCCGAAGGGAGCATAAAAACCAAAAGGTTTTCAGCGCCGGGCTTAAACCAGCCTAAAACTGAAAACCTGTAGCTCATATCTTACCAAATACCCCACAAATGCCGTGACCCCCAAAAGTTTGAACCTGCTCTCACAGGTGGGTGCCCTCCTGGATGATTTTTGTGTCCTCGACCAAGGAGGCGTGCAAGCCACATCCAGAGCCCGGACTCCCATTTTTAAAGTGTTGGCTCAAAACTTCAAGGTTGACCACGAACACAGCAGGGCGTTATGCTCTTGTTAATTATGTTACCATACCTGCAGTCGATTATCAAGTGCGCACGGGTCAAACCAGCGGCTTCACAACTTAGTTTTTCTTTAAATCAAGTTTAATATGCAGTTCTTTCAGCTGTTCCTGAACAACCAGGTTCGGCGCCTGAGACATCAGGCAGGTAGCGCTCTGCGTTTTAGGGAAGGGGATCACATCCCTGATGGTTTTCTTCCCGGCCAGGAGCATAATCAGCCTGTCAAAACCAAAAGCGATTCCTCCGTGGGGAGGTGTGCCGTATTCAAACGCTTCCAGCATAAAACCAAACTTCTCCGCTGCTTCTGACGGCCCAATGTTAATGGTGGCAAACATTTTCTCCTGGAGGTCCCTGTTGTAAATCCTGATGCTGCCGCCGCCTACCTCCACTCCGTTCAAGACCAGATCATAAGCCTTGGCCCGCACTTCGCCGGGATTGGTATCAAGCAGGGCAATGTCTTCTTCTCTGGGCGAAGTGAAGGGATGGTGCATGGCAACATAACGGCCTTCTTCCTGGTCATAGTCCAGCAGAGGAAAGTCAACAACCCAAACAAAATTGTAAAGTCCTTCAGGTATCAGCCCCAGGCGTTCTCCCAGGTGCTGTCTCAGGGCGCCCAGCGCATTGGCCGCCACATCAGGTTTATCTGCGACAAAAAGAAGCAGGTCGCCAGGCTCCGCTTCCAGCCTTTCAAAGATCAGCTTTAATTCCTCATCGGTGAAAAATTTGGCTATAACCGACTTTACACCGTCCTCCGTCACGACAAAATAAGCCAGTCCTTTGGCCCGGTAGATTGCGGCATAAGCGGTCAGGTCATCGATTTCTTTCCTGCTGAAAGAAGCGCAGCCTTTAGCGTTGATTCCTTTCACCCGCCCGCCGCCGGCCACAACGGATGCGAATACTTTAAAACCACAGCCGGAGGCAATGTCAGAAATATCTTTAAGCTCCAGCCCAAAACGGGTGTCAGGTTTGTCTGAGCCAAAGCGGTCCATGGCCTCTTTATATGAGAGACGCGGGAAGGGCAAAGGTATTTCCAGCCCTGCGGCTTCCCGGCACAGACGCGCAATCATCTCTTCCGACAGGCCAATTATGTCATCAACATCAATGAAAGACATTTCCATATCGATCTGGGTAAACTCGGGCTGGCGGTCCGCCCGCAGGTCTTCATCCCTGAAGCAGTGGACGATTTGGAAATACCTGTCCAGGCCTGCTACCATCAGAATTTGCTTAAAAAGCTGCGGCGACTGCGGCAGAGCATAGAATTTGCCGGGGTTGATCCTGCTTGGCACCAGGTAGTCCCTTGCTCCCTCCGGAGTGCTTTTTTGCAGTATTGGAGTTTCTATTTCTAAAAAGCCGTGCTCATCCAGAAAATCACGCGCCGATTTGGCCGCCTTGTGGCGAAGTATTAAAGCCTCCTGCATCTCCGGCCGCCGCAGGTCAAGGTAACGGTAGCGCAGTCTCAGGTTTTCATCCACATCTATATTATCTTCTATATAAAACGGCGGCGTCTTAGCCCTGTTTAAGACTCTCAACTCATTGGCCAACACCTCTACCTGGCCGGTCGCCAGGTTAGGATTGGCCGTACCCTCGGGACGCTCCCGCACAGCGCCCTGGACAGCCAGGACATACTCGCCCCGGACCCCTTCGGCTTTCTTAAAGGCCTCCTCGTGCTGGTCCGGGCTGAACACCACCTGCACCAGCCCGGCCCTGTCCCTGAGGTCGACAAAAATTAAGCCGCCGTGGTCCCTCCTTGTCTGGACCCAGCCCATTAAAACCACCTGCCGGCCGGCGTCTTCAATTCTCAGGTCACCACAATAATGGCTGCGCTTTAAACCTTGCATAAAGTCAATCAAAATTTTTCCCTCCAAATCCATAACTTGCTTATTGCCGTAGGCTGTAGGTCGTAGGCCGTAGGCTATATCCTGCATTCCTTATAAGACCCTAAAGAAATACATACATACCTACGACTTACGACTTTTTTTCTTCCCACGTCCGGTTAGATATTGGGCTACCTCATCGAGTTTTATGGCTTCCTGAATGCACGCGCCCATATCCCTTACCTGGGCGGTACCGTTGGCCAGTTCTTCCTCACCAAGAATCACTACAAAGCGCACACCTGTTTTCCCTGCATACTTCATCTGCGCTTTCATGCTGCGTCCCATATAATCTTTATCAGCTGAAAGCCCGGACGAACGCAGGCTGAAAAGCAGCTTAAAAGCTTCGGCGTCCGCTCCCTGTCCCGCTGTAACAACAAACACGTCCGGAGGTAATGCGCCCGGTATCTTGATCTCCTGACGTTCCATTGTAAGAATAATCCGCTCAGTCCCCAGGGCAAAACCCACGCCTGGTGTGGGAGGACCGCCGCAGGTTTCGATTAAACCGTTATACCTGCCGCCGCCGCCGATTGAACTCTGGGCGCCGATATCTGGTACCATAATCTCAAAAGCGGTATGAGTGTAATAATCCAGACCCCTCACCAGACGCCTGTCCACAATATATGGCAAATTCAGCAGTTCCAAACCCTTTTTGAATTGTGAAAAATGATCTGAACAATTGGCACACAGGCACTCAATAGTTGTGGGAGCGTTCCTGCCGGCCTCGCTGCAGCGCTCCACCTTGCAGTCCAGAATCCGCAGAGGGTTCTTTTCAAAACGCTCCTGGCAGTCCCTGCAGAGAATGCCTGTTAACGGCTGAAAGTATTTTTTCAATTCCCGCCGCAGCACCGGCCTGCATTCAGGGCAGCCGACGCTGTTGATGTGCAGCTCAAGGTTTTTGAGACCAAGGTCTTTGTAGAAATTCATGGCCATGGCCACAACTTCCGCATCCACGTATGGGTCGTCTGCCCCAAAAACTTCCGCCCCCACCTGGTGGAATTGCCTGAAGCGGCCGGCCTGAGGCCGGTCGTAACGGAACATCGGCCCTATGTAAAAAAGCTTTACAGGCTGTGGACCTGCATATAGCTTGTTTTCCAGGTAGGCTCTTACCGCGGGAGCTGTATTCTCCGGCCTCAATGTGATGCTCCGGCCCCCCCGGTCCACAAAAGTATACATCTCCTTGGAGACAATGTCAGTGGTATCGCCGACCCCGCGTTGAAAAAGCTCAGTATGTTCAAATACCGGCGTCCTGACCTCACCATAACAGTATTCCACACAAACGCGGCGAAACTGGTCTTCGACCCACCGCCACTTTTCCACTTCTCCCGGCAGTATGTCATTAGTGCCGCGCGGCCGCGTGGTAAGCATTAAAATCCCTCCTAAAAATGATGAAAACCGTCCCGGCCATGCCATAGCATTACCAGGGACGGATATCGTGATCCGCGGTGCCACCCTTTTTCGGGAAACATCCCGTTTCCCCTCTTTACCCGTAACGGAGGCTGCCGGGCTAGCCTACTCACACGCCTGTATTTTCGGTAGCCGCTCCCGGGTGTTCTTCAACGCCTGTTTACAAGGAAGGCTTTCAGTCGGCGGCCTTCCCTCCCTGCCGCAAACAATTGCGTTTACTTGTCCCGGTCATCGCTTTTATTGTTAAGAACTTTCCCGTGGCAATGTTGCCACGATCAGTCCCTGACCACCATTTTATGAAAAATATACTTTTTTGTCAATTCGAGATATTGACTGCCAGAGCTGACGCATGAAAATGTTTTTTAAATCTTGCGGGGTCTGGAATTGACGTTTTCGCAACTATTGCCTATTCGGTTATTCCAAAAATCACCGGTTTATCCGTATCAACACATCCTTAACTAAACCGTTTCTGCTCGTTTTAGCATGCCGGACATCTTCAACGGAAAGACGAGTAGCGCCGCGCAACCGCTGCCTAAGCTGTCTGTATCAGTTCAATTCGCTATGCCGCCAGACGGCTTGCTTTCCAATTTTCTTCGTGCACTAGTCGCAATTGACCGGGAGATTCGGTCAGCCGGCGAAGCCGCCCTGTATCCAACTCACTATAGGTCATAGCTTCATAAAACTTCTTGATGAAAGACTGAACCCCGACTGTTTTGACATGTTCCGTCAGGTAAAGCGAATGAAGCGCCATTTCATTTAACATACGGGCGATATGCATGAGGTAATGATACCCCCGCATCGCATTCCAGTCATGTGAAAAAATGT
>NZ_QFFZ01000054.1 GCF_004369225.1 Pelotomaculum propionicicum | reverse complement strand
TTATCCAAGCACAAAACCATAAAGGAAACCAAAATAATGGTCAGGTAAATGGATGATAATCCCAGTCAATTTTCTTAAGGGGAAAATGTAAGAAAAAAAACACCATTTTTTGCAGTGGAATCATATATTGCACTGAACACTCGAATCAAATATTTCCTGTAGAAGCATCTTGGCATTTTTAATCATTTCCTGGGAAACTTGCCCCTCTTCATCACCCAAAAAAATATCAATAACCCCGCCGGCTACTGTTTCCGTATCGACATTTATGCATCCTGGAATACAGTTTTTTAATATTATTAAAAGATCCGTCTTATTAGTAGGGTTAAAAACATGGGCCTTTTTTAATTCTTCTGATAACTCATAGGGTAAAACACTATCACCAGGTCCTTCGTTGTAGGACATTATTTCAACCATTGAACCTAGCGGACGACTTTTTTCTGCCGTTTCTTGGGCTAATGCCAGTAGTGAGCCCGTTGCCGCACCTGTTTCATCTCCTACATATACAGTGATTTTAAAGCGGTCCTCAATGGAGTTAATTTTTTTAATCCCCGGAACTCGAAATCGAAGTGTTCGTTCCATCATAAACCGATTTAAACTCATCTATACCTCACCCTTCACCCTGAACACTTTCATCACCTCATCGCCGAGATGGTTGATGACCTTGACGGCGATGCGCCCGCTCCTGGGCTTGTCGAACGGCCGGGACGTGTCGCTGTGCAGCGTTTCCCACGCTTCGGCGTTGATCTCGGCTTTGAGCGTGGTTTTGAGCGCTTTGTAGGGATCGTTGGCGCCGAGGAAGTAGGCGTGGCGCACGAAGAAACTTTCTTCGTTGTAGTCGGTGTCGATGAACCAGCAGGCGATCCCCTCGGCCCCGTCGCTGCGGACCTCGCCGGTGTTGGGGTGGAAAACGTCCACGCCGTTGATTTTCACCTGTATCCGCCCGTCCCCGGCTTCGAGGATGTCTATGTCCGGCTCGCCGAAAATGACGAACAGGTTGCCCTTGCCGGTGTTTTTTAAATCGTCGGCCATGTGCAGGTCGGCGTTCATCCGGGCCTTAAGCACCGGTATCCGGCCGAGCTTTGTGAATTCAGACGAATGAGCGTCGTAGTTGAAAGCGCAGGCGATGAGCACATCGAAATCCGCATCACCGGCCTCGCGGGCGGCGGCGACAAGATCGGGGCGGGATACGGTGCCGAACTCCGGCCCGATGAAGATCGCGGCTCTCTTCTCGCTGGCTGAGTCCTCGTCGCCCTCGGTGTAGCGCCCTTCGGCGCAGACCAGTTCCCCCGGCCAGGGCTTGATCGAAGAGAAATTAATCTTATCTTCCTTGTGCGCCTGCTGCACGCCGGCGGTCTTGAGGTTTTCCAGGATCATCCGGACGAAATCCCGCTCTTCTCCGTATCCCTCCGCAGATTCCGCCAGGCCGTCGATCAATTCGTCGTTCTCATCCACCGCCAGCACGCGGTGCGGCGACAGGCTCTCGACGGTGAACGGCCCGGCCACGCGGACCTTCTTCTTGTCCTCGTAAGGCTTGTCATAGAGGTACTCATAGTCCGCCTTGGCGGCGATGGAGGCGTCGATTTCTTTTTGCCGGGCGATGCGCTGCTTCCACCATTGGGCGTGCAGCGCCTTTGCTTCATCCGGCCACTTTTCGCCGGCGTCGCGGGGGATCTCCCATTCTTCCCACTTCCTGCCCAGGGCCTTGTTGAGCTTTTCGCGCAGCGGTTCCAGCGTCTCCTGGAACTTCTCCCAGATGACGTCTATCTCCGTATTGTTGGCAATGGATTTAAGCGTGATATGCGGCACGCGCTCGTAGACGAACCCCTGCCGGATGTCGCCGCGGGTTGGGGCTTCCGACGGCGCGGTGCGCGTGATCTCCGCCTCCTTGAGCCGGCCGTCGCGGCTGTCGGCGAGCAGGTAGTAGGGGTAGCGGGCACCCATGATCCGGGCCCGGGCCAGGGCCAGGGCGACGCGGGACGTGTCGATGGTGATCCAGCGGCGGCCCCACTGCTCGGCAACGTAGGCGGTGGTACCAGAGCCGCAGGTGGGATCAAGCACGAGGTCGCCGGGGTCGGTGGACATGAGGATGCAGCGTTCCACAATCTTAGTATGCGTCTGAACTACGTAGCTTTTCTCCAATTCACCAGTGGTATCTAACCATACATTCGAGAGCTTCGTGACCGGGAAATCGTCATGGAAAATAACATATCTAATTGTTCTGCCGCTATCAGTAATTCGCCCGGCTTTGCCCAAAACTTCCATGCCTGTCTTAGTTGTTTTCCAGCTTTTCCCTGAACTTGTGCTGTATGTCTTTCCGTGGTAGTTAAAGGCGTACGTGCAAGATACCGTAAAGCCACTTGATGCAAGGTCCATGTCGGAAAACGGGCGGCTTTCTGCGGGTAACAATGATAAATCTTTCTTTTCCTGTGACAAGAGTGGTCGTCTCGACCCATCAGGTAATTCTACATTCGAATATCGTGATTTCTCACCGGTTTCCCTTTGTACGAATAAGTCACGAAATTTATATGCTTCTTTGTTTTTGGCATACCAAAGTATGTGATCAGTAACGCTTGGTAGACCCGAAGAAGTAAGTGGAACCGATGTTCGATAACTAATAAGTGAGCAGAAGTTATCCTCACCAAAAACCTCGTCCATTACAACACGTATCCGATGAACATTTTCATCTCCGATTTGAATGAAAATAGAACCAGTTTCACAGAGAAGATCACGTGCCACACATAAACGATCGCGAAGGTAGGTTAGGTATGAATGAATACCATCGCGCCAAGTATCGCGAAAAGCCTTAACTTGTTCTGGTTCACGAGTTATATGATCCGGCTTTCCATCAGTAACCTTATTGGAAGTCGTCGACCACTGAAAATTTGAATTGAACTTGATGCCGTAAGGCGGATCAATATAGATGCACTGTACCTTGCCGCGCAGGCCTTCGCGTTCGGCCAGGGACGCCATCACTTGCAAGCTGTCGCCTAGAATCATCCGGTTGGTCCAGTTGGCGTCGTGCCGGTAGAACTCTGTTCTGGCGTTTTCGTCAGGGAGGCCGTTGAAGTCGGCGAACAGGTCGAGCTGCAGGTCATCGGCCTTTTCCCTTTCCCGTGCCTTGGTGCGGCGGATCAGGTCATCGATCAACACTTTGGGATGGATCTTCTCCTGAATATACAACGGCGGCGCGTGGACGACGAGGTCGGACCAGTCCTGTTCGTCCTTGCCGCGCCATACCAGCTGCGGGTCTAAATCCCGGTTGCGGCGCTCGTAGGCGACACGGACAGGGCTCTGTTCGTCTTTGGCCATGACAGACTGGTACTCGGCCGTAGGGATGTTTTTGCGCGAGGCCTCATCATGCGTGAGGGTTTCTATAGTCTTTTTTGTTATGTTCTTTGACATATTAACACCTCTTCACAATCGGTCGGGCAGTGACAGAATCGATCATCTTATTAAACTCGGCCTCAATCTGGTAGACCCCGGTGAACTCGGCGAACGCCCAGCGGCCATGCTGCCCAAGGTTGTTAATGCCCGGTAGCCAGTACGTCTCCATGGCGGCTTTCTTCTCCTTGGCGTCCTCGCGCCGGTAGCCTTTGATTTCGACAATCAGGCGCAGCGGGTCATCATGCCCGTCGTCGACCAGGACGATGAAGTCCGGAATATACTTCCGCATCTCCGGGCCATAGCGGTACGGCACTTCCAGGCCGAGATTGTGGTTCTTGACATAGGCCTTAACGCGCGGATGAGACTCGGCAACGCGGCAGAACTCGGCCTCCCAGTCGCTATCGAGGATGATCCAGTTGATGTGGCAACGTCGCGCGTCGGTCTCCCAGCGGTTTTTCTTAGAAGTGTTGAAGTTCACGTGGATGGTGGAGCCAGTGGGATTATAGGGGTCGAGTACGGCCTTGACGGGCCGTTCGCCCACCAGAGAGCGGGTGATGCCGGCGGTAATACGCTCACAGGCCATGTCGGCCAGTTCCTGATACATCAATTGGGCGGGGTAGGTGCCGCCCTTGCAGACCAGGCAGTTGTCGAGCCACTGCCTGGTAATCCGTTTAAGCTGTCCGAAAAGGTGGAGTTTGGGCTCTTCACCGTGGTCCCGCCACTTGGCGTAGAGTAAACGCTTTGTCAGGTGATACAGCAAAGTAGGCCGGCGTATATTTTCCAAGTGCTTGAGGCTCAGGTCGACATCCTCGCCAATAATCCCGGCGTTCTTGGTGATTGAAGGGCCGACGAGATCCGGAGTAAGCTCAAGGATGGAGTCGTCGTTAAACTCTGCGGCCAGCCGTTCTTGGGGCAGTTCCACGCGGTAGCCTTCGACGCGCGGGAACCGGATTTCGAGGTGGTCGCGTTCGGGGCGAACGGCTTTGACCTGGACGGTCTCGCGGGGCGGCTGCGGGGGCGCGACAACCGGCTTGGCGGTGAAGTCGAACGGTATCCCCAGCACGTCCGCGTATTCTACGTTGAACAGGCCATCTTCATTGAGGTCATAGGACTGGCGGCGCAGCGCACGGCCGATGACCTGCTCGCATAATAGCTGGGTGCCGAAGGCACGCACGCCCAGCACATGCGTTACGGTATTGGCGTCCCATCCCTCGCTAAGCATGGAAACCGATACTACGCAGCGAATCGACTCGCCGAGACGGCCTTTTTTGCCGACGGTATTCATGACTTCCCGAAGCAGGGCCTGGTCGGTGAGGTTCTCGGCCTGCCGGCGGTCGCCGGTACGCTCAATGATTTCCCGCCGGAAACGCTCTATCGCATCGGCGGCCATAGCGCGGAAGTTATCTTCCAGCGCATCCCCGGATTCGAGCTGCTCACTGTCAATCAACAGCGTGCGCGGGCGGGGAAGCGGGTTGCCGTATTCGTCGAAATTCCGGAAGAGCGCCAGGCGTCCATTCTCAAGGGTGGCCGAACCGTCCTCGTTCTCCCGGTGGAAACCCGAGATGTAATCGTACAACAACTTGGAGGTGGACGTATTGTTGCAGACCACGATGAAGCAGGGAGGAACGTCTATACCACTTTCGATCCAGAGTTCGAATGTCTTTTTATAATGCCCGTAGAGGGCTTCCAAAGCGGTTAGCAGCTCAACGGGCAGGCTGAGCGGGTCGAGGGTCTTGGCCTTGCCCCGGCCTTTCTTGGGCATCCGCGCGCGAATGTGCTCCCAGAGGTTGCGGAACCTGGGCATCTCCCCGCCGGGGATGTTGTCGGCCACGGGCACACGCGGCACTTTGACGATCCCGCATTCGATGGCGTCCATCAGCGAGAAATCACTCATCGTCCAGGGGAAGAGCGTGCCCTCGGCGTAGCCCGAACCCCGGAGGAAAAACGGCGTCGCGGACAGGTCAATAACACGCGTGATGCCAAGTTTCCGGTTGACGGTTTCGAGGCCGGAGATCCAGAGACGGGCGGCATCGTTGTTCTTCTCGGCTTCCTTCCGGTCATCGCCCGTCAGGTCCCCCTCGTCGCCGTTGTCGGGCTTTTCACGGTAACAGTGGTGCGCCTCGTCGTTGAGCACCATGATGTTCTTCAGGCCCATCAGATCGGGCATCACCCGCTGGAGCATCTGCCCCTCGGTTTCCAGCGTGTTGAGCGCTTCACCCCGGCCCTGCAGGAGCGACCGGCCGCCCCTGGATAGCTCCAGACGTTCACGTAGCTTGAAGGCATGGTAATTGGTGATGACGATCTTGGCACGTTCAAGATCGCCGAGCATATCATTGGGGACGAGTTCGCGGCTCTGGTAATAGCTGTCCGGATCGTTAGGCTGAAGTACACGGAGCCGGTCGCGGATGGTCAGGCCGGGCGCGACAACCAGGAACCCGCGGGTGAATTTCTTGCTGGCGGGCCGGCGCACGGCATTGATGGTTTGCCAGGCAATCAGCATGGCCATGACGGTGGTCTTGCCGGCACCGGTAGCCAGTTTCAAGGCCAACCGAAATAAGCCGGGGTTGGCGTCGTTGTTGGCACTGGCAAGATGTTCAAGTATGTCTTTGGCTGCCTTTCCGGCTTTTGGGGCGACCTCCGTCAACCAGATGGCCGTCTCAACCGCTTCGATCTGGCAGAAAAACGGCCGGACGCTGCTGAACCTGTGCTGCCGCCAATGCTGAAGCAGGCGGGCGGTTTCGGGCGTGACTTGCCACTCGTTGGGGTTCGGCCTGCTTCGCCACAGATCCACGTGACGGCGCAGGACATTGATGATTGAAGTAGGATCATACTGTTGCGCTTTCGTGGAAAGCCCTTTGCCTTCGTCGAAAATTATTTGTTGTTGGCCTAGCGAATCCTTGCGTTTCCTGGGCTTCGGAATCGGCGTAATGAACTCCGCGCTACGGCGTCTTTCAATGATTCGTTGCGTTGGCTGGCCTTGATCATCAAGCTCCCAGTGCCGCGCCGGATACTCATAGGGTGAATTGAGGATAGGTCTTTCGAAGAATTGATTATCCATGTTTAAACTCCCCCCTATTGGCAGCCGATACGAATCATCCGTCGAAGAGTAGTAATGGTTCGTAATACTATGCATTTGGAACCGCAGTTGCTATATTTATGCGCTTCATTTTGACTTTTTCAGCAGCCTGCTAAACCATCTATTTACTTTTACAATATTCTACAATATTTCAACAACATCCTTCATAGTTAATGCTAATTTTACCATTTTACGCAAACTGCTTTACCCCTAATCCGTACTCAAAAACAACAAGGGATTCTCACCTTAAACAGTGAGGATCCCTTGTATTTCATGATATCTGGCGGAGAAAGCGGGACCGGCTGCCATAAATCTCTTTCTGTCATGCCCAAGTAGCGGCAAGGATCATTAAATATTCATCTTTAAAAACGTTCCCAATTCCTTAAGAAACCGCTCAATGTCCACCAAGTTAACCGTCAATATGTTATAAAGCAGTTCATCGTCCACTGCCCAGTATATATGTACCAGCCTGTTCCTGAACTTGGCCATACTGACCAATTCCTTTACAAACGCCCCGTCAAAGACTTTTGCTTCTCCCATTACCCGAAAAGTGTCCGCATAGTCTTCCGGAGGCCGGTAATTATTTTTTGCAATGATGTGATTACAAAGGTCGATGGCGGACTCGATGGCGACCAGAAAGTGATATTTGGCGCTTCCAACCTTGTCAGGGTCATTGACAAAATCTTCTTTGGGGAGGGAGGATAAAGCTTTTAACCTGGTCAAGGCCTTTTTAAATTCATGGGATAATTTTCTGACCCTGTCTTCATTAATCGCCAATACCGAGCACCTCTTTTAAATATTGTTTCCGGAAAGGCGCAAAATCGAAGTAGAAATCCAGTGTTTTCGTTTGAAATTCCACCCGTCTGTCTCCGTCTTTCTCAAACAACAGGACCCCGCTCTTAATAGTATGATATTGAAATGAAAGAGGCGCAGTGTTTAATACTCTGACATCCACAGGAAACTTTAATTCCTCTTCCAGTTTAATCTCCAGTTCTATTTCGTAATTTATGATTTTGTCGTTCAAGTTTTCTTCTTTTAAATATACGGCGACGTCGATATCTCCAAAGCCTTTCTGTTCCGCAAAAGAGCCATGGACATAGGCAAAAATGATTTCCGGCATACTGGTCAAAAAATATTTAATAGCCTCAATGATTTTTTCTTTTTCATAATTATCAATGTAGCGCTTCTTAATTTTCACTGTAAATTACCACCATAAAAAATATTAAGGATATAATTCTATTTTATCCTGGGAAAACCCTTTTTATGGATCGGGTCATGTATATGTTTTAGCAAAATCTTGTTTTGAAAAACAAAGGGAATATAAAGCACAAGGCAATGCTGTCGGTTGTATACAGCTCCGGCTTACGCGTCAGTGAAGCGGCAGCCCTTAAAATCCCGGGAAGGGATTTGCAAATTATTGTTGAAAAATACATAATAACCAAGAGACATTAATCTTTGGGAAAATAAATCACATCCTTCTAGCTATGTTTTGCTGGTTGTAAAAGCACCTTTCATTGAGAGAAGGTTACTGATTTGAATTTTAACATTAATGCACTTATTGGGGACGAATCAAGATTTTCTTTAGAACACAGGATCCTTAATATAGCATTGTTGTTTAGTTCTGCTATTTGCTTCCTGAGCGGTTTTGTTAATCACTTTATTGATCTGAATGTATCAATCTCAATATTCAGCGGCATTGCATTGGCATATATGTATTATTTATCTATCATCAAACAACAATACGTTATCCCCCTGTTCCTGGGTTTACCCATATTTTTATTTGTTCTTAATCCGGTTATATGGGTTAATGTTGCCGGGACCCAGGGCAGCTACCCCTATTTTATAATACTATTTTCTTCCGGTATTGCAATTTTACTCTCAGGCCCAAGGAGAGTCATCTTTACATGTTATTTAATAATAGTGACTATTGCTCTCGTTATTTTTGAGTACAACCATCCTTATTTAATTATGGGCTTCAGTGCTGACATATACAGATACATTGACATTTCAGTTGGATTAACTGTCGTTATTATTGCCAACACATTGTTGTTTGCCCTGGTTTTTAACAGTTACAATAAGGAACATAAAAAAGCGAGAGAGTACTTAACACAGATAGAAAAACAAAGTATAAAAATAGAGTTCCAAGAAAGTTTAAAAGTCATCAACGAGCAACTCAAACAAGAAATCGCCGAGCGCAAACAGGCGGAGAAGCTGCTTCGGGAATCCGAAAAAAGATATCGCAACCTGGTGGAGAATATCAACGACGTAATTTTCACCTTGGATACGCGGGGCATCATTACGTACGTCAGTACAGCTATTGAAAAGGTGTTCCTATACAAGGCTGACGAAGTCACAGGTAAGCCTTTCGATTCCTTCATACACCCCGACGACCTGACCTTGGCACTAAACAGACTCGAGCGTATTTTGGCCGGAGAAGTGCTGCCAAGCGAATACCGCGTACTTGACAAGAATGGCGACGTTCGTTTCGTTCGGACTTCCAGCCGCCCGTTATTTGCAGAAAACCAACTGGTAGGCCTGACCGGCGTCTTAATGGATATTACCGGACGCAAACAGATGGAAGATGAATTAAGGGAACACCGGGACCACCTTGAAGAAATAGTAGATGAACGTACAACCGAACTAAAAACAGCCAATGAACAGCTTCAACAGGAAATTGCCGAGCGCAAGCAGGCGGAGGCACAGCTAAAATATCTTGCCACACATGACTACTTGACCGGGATACCCAACAGGTATTCTTTTGAGGAATCCCTAAAAAACACCGTGGCAAAAGCAAAGCGCGGCAAGGAAGGTTCCCTCCTCTTTATAGACATAGATAATTTTAAGCTGGTCAACGATACAAAGGGCCACACCGCCGGAGACCATTTATTAATCGATGTAGCCAAGATTATCAAGGAGAGCATCCGCAAAAGCGATACCCTGGCGCGTCTGGGAGGCGACGAGTTCGGCGTGCTGTTGGAAGAGGCGACCGTTGACGAGGCCAGGCTTGTAGCTGAAAAACTGCGCAAAAAAGTGGAGGACAAGGAGTTTTGTTTTACTAATTACGTCTGTTTCAACCTGAGCATCTGTATTGGTATTGTCATGATAGACGGGTCCCTGAATTCCCAAAAGCTTTTGACTCTTGCGGACACCGCCCTCTACGCGGCAAAAGAAAAAGGCCGCAACAGGATAGTCTTGCTGGACCCAAACGAGGAAACAACCACCAGATTCGCGGCAATCAACCAATTAGTCGCCCAGGTTAACAGAGCCGTCAAGGAAGATAAATTCGTGCTGCACCTTCAGCCGGTGGTTCGGGTGGACAATGGTAAAACCCTATACCACGAGGCTCTCCTCCGCTTGCAGGGAGAAGAAGGTGAATTGATCTCACCCAGGGCTTTTATACCGGCAGCCGAACGATTCGGTTTGATGCCCCAAATCGACCGCTGGGTGGTCGGCGCATCATTGGATATCATGCGGCAACACCCCGATCTCTGTTTATTTGTCAACATTTCAGGATTAAGTTTGAGCGAAGAATCCTTGCTGGGATATATCGAAGAAATGATCACGCAGTGCGGCATGGAACCTTCGAGAATAGGCTTCGAGATAACAGAAACCGCGGCCGTTAAGGATATGTCGTTAGCCCGGCGCTGGATTGAAAGACTGAAAAAAATAGGTTGCCGGTTCGCACTCGATGACTTTGGGATAGGTTTTTCATCTTTTTCGTACCTTCAAATGCTGCCGGTGGATTATATAAAAATCGACGGGTCATTTATTTATAATCTGGATAAGGATCCGTCCCACCGGGCTCTGGTAAAGGCTATGAACACCGTAGCCCATACCCTGGGCAAACAAACAATAGCGGAGTACGTGGAAAATGAAAATGTCTTAAAGACCTTGCAAAAACTAAAAGTTGATTGTGCTCAGGGTTACTTTTTAGGTTCTCCCAAGATTATAGATCAGTCTTTCAGAAGTTCCTGATGAACATTTTGGCTTTTTCACTATCCAAAAAATCATATCGTTTTTAAAATATCAAAATTTGTGATATAATATCACTAAATATGTGATATTTGCTGGAGTGATGTTTATGTTGTTTCCACTGGGAGGACCGGTGCCGGAGAGTGAAATTGTCGACAGGGAAAATTTTATTTATTCTCTTCAAACACGCCTGGCGGAGGGGCAAAGCATAATGCTGGCAGGCCCGCGCAGGATCGGCAAAACGTCACTGGCGAATGAAGTGTTGCGCCGGCTTAAGAAACAAGGGTTATATATAGCTTCAGTCGATTTCTTCCGGGCCTCCAGCAAAAGAAAAATTGCCGAGTCGATTATAGACAGTTGCCTGGAAAACAGGACCGGTATACGCAAGACGCTTGATGCTGTTTGGGATCAGGCTAAGCTTCTGGCCGGTTCTGCAAAGATTGCCGTTAAGTTAAAGGATCTGGAGTTTAATATGGGTTTTCCCAAAAAGGAAATGGACGAAGAAACGCTGTTGGAATATGCTTTAAACCTTCCGGAAATGCTCTCTGAAAAAGACAATAAACGGATGGTAATCCTGTTTGATGAGTTTCAGGACGCCGGTCAAATCGCCGGTCAGGAAATTTACAAGCAGATGCGGTCCATTTTTCAATTGCAAAGAAGAGTGTCATATCTTTTTCTCGGCTCTAAAGAAGGTATGATGCAGTCACTATTCGGCGGCAAAAAGCACGCTTTTTACCGCTTTGCCACCGTTCTGCCGATTCCCGAAATACCGGAAGATGCGTGGAAAAGCTATATTAACCGTAAATTCAAAGACAAACAGATTGAAATAAATAGAGACGCGGTCCTTGTAGAAGTCATACGGCTTGCCGGGGGTCACCCCCAGGACACGATGCTTATATGTTCAGAAGCTTATTACACATTACTGGAAACGGGTCAACAGGTATTAACAAGTGATATTATCAAAATTGCATACGAAAGGGCTATGGCAAGCTTAACCCCGGTATTCGATGAAATCCTGGATGAGTATAAAAAGCCCCTTCAACGCGATATACTACGCCGCCTTGCCGTCAGGGAGAATATTTATACTGAGAGCAAACACCCCAATGAGGTTAAAAGGGCAGTCGACCAACTCCTCATAAGTGGAGTAATTGAAAAGGAGAAACGCGGCAGGTACAGATTCGTGGAACCCATGTTGCAAGAGTATATTTTGAGGAATTATTAAATAAGCTTTGCTTTTGATATTGAGGGGATGTCAGTGTCATTGTTCATAAGCGTAAATTGGATTTTTGTCAACAACCAACTGAAGCGTGTACAAAACAGTGAAAAGCCGGCACTTTTCCGGCGGTTGATCCGTCACGCAGGGTAAGGTATTTCCTTTCCATTTCCTCCGCTGTGAAGTGGCTAATAATTTTGTAACCCCTTTCTGGCTTTTTTAGGTCATGGACGGACACATACATAACTCAGGCTGTATGGAAAGTCAGAGCGTTTCAGATCTGTTTTGAAACCTGCCCGCTCCAGCATCCCGTCAATCACCCAGTCAAAGGTGCTGTATTCATCACGGATGTGGACAATGGTTTCCTGGGCCATGGCCTGGCCGGCCTTCTCGGCCATGCCGTTAACCCAGCAGTTAAACTCGATTTGGTATGACTCAACCGGAAAAGTAAAAATCACATCGAAAAGATACAGCTTACCGCCTGGTTTGAGCATATCGTACATACGCTTAAAAGCGACGGCCTTCCAGAAATCGGGCAGGTGATGAAGCGCGGCGACGGAGACAATCGCGTCCACAGGATCTCCTTTATGCTCGTAGGACAGAAAGCCGGCGCAGTGTGTCTCAACATTTTTAAGCCCGGCTGCCCGCGCTTTTTCGGTGCACCTGTCCAGCATAGCCTGCGAAATATCAACCGCATAGACCTTGCGGCACGACCGGGCCGCCGGGATCACAAAGGCGCCGGTGCCGCACCCCAGGTCGATGACCGTGTGCTCCGGCTGCAAATCAAGCAGTTGCATAACAACACGGGCGTCTTTTTCAAAATCCCGGAATTTGGCGTGCCGGCTGTCGTATTCAGCCGCGATTGCCGCATCTTCATAATCCACACCGGCCTTTACCCGCTCGTCATACTGCCATGATGGCGCCGCCGCTGTTTTGTGATTCATATTAAATTCCTCCCCAGGAATTTTCTTTCAGCTCCCTGTTAATAAAACGCCTGGTCAAGTAACTAAGGAACCAGAGCAGGTTTGACGACAAAAAACGGGTGACCTCCCACTCTTCTTCTTCGCTCATTCCCTTTACGGTACGGTCACGAAAATCGATAGACTTCTGAGCCAGCTGCACCACAAGCTCAGGCAAAAACTCTATATCCCGCAGGGAAATTTTGAGCTGTTTAATAGCCATAAGGCTTCTGGCCACCGCCAGGTCATCGGCGTTGTACACATCTTTTTCGAATGGGATCAGCAGCTGAAGCTTCTCCAGCTGCGCCAGTTCCCTCTCGGTCAGGCCAACCTCCCGCAAAAATCCCTTCCGGTTGTATATACAGTCGGCATCTTCGGAAGCGGCGTATTCTTTTTTATAAAAGAAATCATATATCTGCACTGCTCTGTCAATAGAAGGGTTTGGCCCCACCAGGTCCAGGATGCGCTTGATGGCGTGCAGGGGCAGGAAATACTTGCTTTGCAGGGTGCGGATAATATTGAGGAGTTTAACATACGACCCGGGATAATAAGCCATGTTTTTTGAAGTCCTGAGAGGTTCGGGCAGCAGTCCCAGGTGAATGTAATGCAGTATGGTCGACTTGTTTTCGCCCGTTCTTTCCACGATCTCTTTCATACGAAGATGCCCGTCCATAAAAACCTCCCAAGCAGTTAAAAAGTCCTTGACATCCAAAAGCAGGAAAATTATATTAAAAGTATAAAGTACAACTTTACACTTGTCAATTTACCCGCTGCACTTTTTTTATTTGGAGGGGAAAGGCTGTGCGGAGAAAACTTCTTTACGGCGTATTGATTATCGCTTTAATCGGGGCGGCAGCCTGTTTTGCCATAGATAAAAACAAGGACAGCGCCGGCGCGCCCGGCCCCAGAGCAGTTGAAACAATAACTGTCCAGGCCCAAACCACGCGCCCGGGCGGCGGCCTGGCCGGCATTGTTATGCCTGCCAGGCAGGCCAAACTGGGTTTCCAGGTGGGCGGCAGGCTGCAAGGCCAGCTCCTGGCTGAAGGCACCGCGGTGGAAGAAGGCGCGGTCCTGGCCTCACTTGACCCTGCCGATTACCAGGCCCAGGCCGCGGCCGCCGGCGCCGCCACAGAAGCGGCCCGGGCAGGTATCCAGCAGGCCGCGGCGCTGCTTGATCAGGCGGAAGCCGCTTACCAGAAAGCCCAGCTGGACTACAACCGGGCAAAAAGCCTGTATGAGGCCAATACCATCTCCAGAGCCCAGTTTGATGACGCCGGCACCCAGCTGTCGCTGGCCGCCGCCAAGTACCGCGAGGCCCAGTCAGCCTACTTTGAAGGCCAGGGCGCCAGTGTTTCCGACTACCAGCGGGCGGAAGCCCAGGCCGGCCTGTATATGCTGCAGCTCAGCCATACCAGTTTAACCGCTCCCTTTAAAGGCGTCATCCTCAAAAAGCTTGGGGAAAGCGGTGAAATGGTCGGCGCGGGCGCCCCTGTCTACGTTATCGGCGACCTCGACCAGGTCAAGGTGGAAGTTACGCTTGCGGCGGCTGCGCTCAAGGACTGGCAGGCGGGCGACCCGGTTACTGTGACCAGCCCGGACCTGCCGGGACAAAGCTGGACCGGCGCGGTAAGCCAGGTCAACCCCGCGGCGGATACCCAGACAGGCACTTTTTTGATGGAAGTTAAGGTGGACAACCCCGGCCAGGCCTTAAAGCCGGGCATGGTGGCCCGCGTGACAAGCACGCGCCAGACCGGAGCGGCGCTCTGGATCCCGGTGGGCGCGCTGGTCAAGCGGGGTTCTGATGTCACGGTCTTTGTGGTCCGTGATAATCAAAGCTTTGCCAGAAAGATAACAACCGGTGAGACGGCAGGCAACCTGATCCAGGTTCTTGACGGGCTTGCTCCCGGAGAAGAGTTAGTCATCCGGGGAGCGCTGTACCTGCGCGACGGCGACCCGGTGTTGAGACAAAAATCCTGAGAAGGACCCTCCCGCTTCAATTTTATTTAATGATTTAAGGGGGCAGGCCGGTGCTGCGCAAGGTAATTGAATACAAAAAAATAATTCTGGTCTTCTTTGCAGCAGCGTCACTGTGGGGGCTGATGAGCTTTTATACAATCCCCCGGCAGCAGGATCCAGATATCACCCTGCTGGTCTCCAGGGTGATTACAACTTATCCGGGAGCCAGCCCTGAAAAAGTCGAAAAACTGGTTACCAAACCTCTGGAAGAGGGCTTTGAAACTATCAAGGGTGTTAAAAAGATCTGGTCGACTTCCTCCGAGAGCCTCTCCGTAATCATGATCGAGGTCTACCCCGGCACGGACACCAAGAAAGCATGGGACGACGTCCGCTACAAAATCGACGAAGTGCGCCAGAATTTGCCCGCTGAAGCCCAGGAGCCAAAACTCGGCACCGAGCTGATCCGCACCTGCATGATGGTCCTGCACCTGGAAGCCCCGGGTTTAGACTACCTGGAACTAGAAGCTGTCAGCCGCAAAGTGAAGGATGAGCTGAAAGGACTGCCGGGCGTGGCGGAAATCCAGCGCGAAGGGCTACCCGACCGGGAGATCCAGGTTGTCCTCGACATGGACCGGATGGCCCGCTATAACCTGACCTGGAGCCGGGTTTCGGAAGCTATCAAAGCCCGCAACGTCACCATCCCGGGCGGCAAAATTAAAGATCAGCCCTACGGCATAGCCATCCAGACCACAGGTGAATACCTTGACCCGCAGGTTATCGGCGGGACGATTTTGAATGTTACCACGGAAGGAAACCCGGTTTATCTCCGTGATATAGCGGCTATAAGCCTCACTACCGCTGATCCCGCCGAGCTGGTCCGTTCCAACGGGACACCCGCCGTTTCACTGGTGCTCTTCCCCAAGGAAAACATCGACCGGGTCAAAGTGGCTTCAGACATCCAGACCTATATTGAGCAAAACCTGAGTCAAACTCTTCCGGCCGGTGTTACGCCGCGTATCGTCTTCAACCAGGCCGACATTACCCGCGAACAGTTCAACCACCTTTATAAAGAGCTGTTTATCGGCATGGCCATCGTTTTTCTGGTATGCCTGCTGGCCCTGCCGCCCCTCGGCGCCATGCTGGTGGCCGTGGCCATACCGCTCTCGGTGCTGCTCGGCATGGGCCCCCTGGGGATGATGGGCCTGAAGCTGCACCAGATTTCAGTAGCCGCCCTGGTAATAGTGCTGGGCATCCTGGTGGATGACTCAATCGTTACTAACGACAATATTCAGCGCCACCTGGAACTGGGTGACAACCCGCTTCAATCAGCCACCCTCGGCATCCGGGAGGTAGCCTATTCGATCACCAACGCCACTGTCGCTACCATTGCCGCCTTTGCCCCGCTTTTCCTGCTGGAAGGGGACATCGGTGAATTTGTTTTTTCCCTGCCCCAGGTTGTTACCGTGACCCTGCTGGCGTCTCTGGTGGTGTCGCTCTTCCTGACGCCTATCGTACGTTTCCAGATGGCTTCCCGCCCGGCCAGCCAGGGCCGGGGCGCCGTGGCGTCCTTTTTCCGGAGGGACGGCGGCCTGGCGGAAGGGAGCTACCGGCGCCTGCTGGCCTTTTACCGGAGGACCATTGACCAGGCCCTCAGCCGCCCCCGGCGCACCCTGGCCCTGGCTGCCGTCTTCATGGTGGTCAGCCTGTCCCTGATTCCGTTTATCGGCAAAACCTTTTTCCCCAGCGCCGACCGCAGTGAATTTTTGATTGACGTAACCACACCCACCACCTCCACGCTGGAAGAAACCATGGGCCAGGTCATGGAGGTCGAGGCGATCCTGGCCGAACAGCCGGAAGTGGAGATAATCGCCAGCTACGTGGGAAAATCCTTTCCCCAGTTCTACTACAATGAAACCAAGTATGTCAGCGGGTCCAACAAGGCCGGAATTTACATCAACACCCGCTCAGGCAAGGGGATGAGAAAACCGGCCAAGCTGGTTGAAATCCTGCGCGGGCAGCTCAGGGAGCAGGTCCCCGGCGCCAACATTCTGGTCCGCAGCCTGGAGCAGGGCACTCCCGTGGGAGCGCCGGTGGCCATACGCATTAAAGGTGAAGACCTGGAAACCCTGCGCGCCCTGGCCGGTGACATCAGCGCCAGGCTGCGGGAAATACCCGGCGCCATCAACGTGGATGATACCATGGGGCCGGATATCTTCGAGTATAAGGTCCGGGTCGACGAGGAGCGGGCCAACCGTCTCGGGGTAACCAACCTGGCAGTCGCCTCAACTGTGCGGTTAATGACCGACGGAATGGCTGTCTCCACCTACCAGCTGCCGGACGAGCAGGTCAACGTGGTCTTAAAAGCCGCCAAAGACCGGCCCGTCCCGCTGGAACAGCTGAAGAACCTGCCCGTCCCCTCCAGCGTCAACGGGGCGGGAATCCCTCTCAGCCAGCTGGCCGAAGTAACCCCGGCCTGGGCTGTAAGCCAGATCAACCGCGACCAGCTCACGCGCACTGTTACCGTATCGAGTTACACCCAGGGACGCCTTCCTTCCGAAGTTGTAAAGGACCTGCAAAAAAGCCTCCAGTCCTACCAGCTGCCGCAGGGCTATAAAATAGAATACGGCGGTGAAGAGGAGGAAGGCAACGAGTCCTTCACCGACCTGGGCCGCCTGTCCCTGATGATGATGGTGGTGATCTACCTGCTGCTGGCCACGCAGTTCAATTCACTGCTCAAGCCGCTGATTATCATGGTCACAGTGTTTTTAGGCATATGCGGGGCGCTGATCGGGCTTTTCGTCACCGGCAATCCGATCGGCTTCATGGCCGCGCTGGGCGTCTTCAGCCTGGCGGGGGTGGTCGTGCGGAACGGTATTGTGCTGATCGAGTTCGTCGAGCTGGCCGTAAAGGAAGGCAAACCGCTGCGGGAAGCGCTGGCGCAGGCCGGCCAGGCGCGCCTGCGCCCAATCCTGCTGACCATGTTCTCCGCCGTCGGAGGTCTGGCCCCCATGGCTTTCGCCGGAGGGCCGCTGTGGCAGCCGATGGCCATCGTCATCATCTCAGGGCTGATTATTTCAACAGCCCTCACCCTCTACATCATCCCGACCCTCTACCTGCTGCTTGTGTCACGGGGCTTGTCAAGGGGACGGGGTTGTTGACAACTTCCCTAACTTCCCTTAGAGTAGGCATCCTGCTGACATTGACATCTACTGTTACTGCCTAAGTATCCTACCGGACATTTCAATATTCCGCTCCTAATTAATGACTCCCCTCTCAAATCTCCCTTTTTTGCATAACTGCCAGTCCAATCTTCAAAATGTTCAACCCAAACAATAAGCAATATATTTACAGCAATTTCCTGGAAAAAGCAAAACAATTCTTACATAACCGCAGCTAAATTAAAAGGTTCCACATCAATTATAAGTTAGATAAAAAAGGCTTATACGCAATACAATTCCAATAGAAAATTGCGATTAGCGCTAATAATCATTATGTGATACTTTTAATAATGATAATACCTATTTATAAGCACGACGCTTTAAGCTTATGGCTAAATCATTTTTCTTGGAGAGACTGTTTTGTTAGATAAAATTTTAGGCGGCCTTTTAGGCGGCGCTGTGGGTGACGCCATGAGCGCCGCGACTGAAGCCCGCACTACAGAGCAAATCACGCAAATCTTCGGCCATGAAGTAACCGGTTTTGAAAAACCGCCCGCTGACGCCATAGGCGCCGGTAATGAGCCGGGTCAATTGACAGATGATTTTAGCTGCGCCTATTTTATTGCCAGCCATATCATTCAACATAACGGATTGATAACTCAGGAAATAGTCAAAAAGGCCATTGTTGACTGGTCGGAGCACAAGGTGTTTTTTGACCGTTTTGCCGGGCCTACCACGCGTCTGGCCATAAAGAAATTTAAAGGGGAAGCGCCGGCAGATTCCGGTTGTATAGAAATATTGCCCTTACAGGCTACCAATGGCGCCGGGATGAGAATATCTCCAATTGGTTTGTTCAATCCCGGCAATTTAGACCGGACTATTGCCGATGCTGTGACCGCCACCTTACCCACCCACGACAATCATCTTGCCATATCCGGAGCCTGTGCTGTTGCCTGCGCGGTAAGCCGGGCGATGCTGCCTGATGCGGATGTGTATCAAGTGGTACAGGCTGGTCTTTATGGAGCCAAAGAAGGAGAGCGTATCGGCCGGCTAGTAGGCAGGATCACAGCCGGACCTTCTGTGGTGCGCCGTATGGAGATGGCTGTTGCCATTGGCCTGGGCCAGGGGACTCCCAGAGAAAAAATGTTTGAAATCGCAGATAGGGTTGGCAGCGGCCTGCACATTTCAGAAGCGGTACCGGCTGCTTTTGGACTTTTTGTCGCCAATGAAGGAAACGCCATGGCTTCTATTACCGGCGGGGTCAATATTGGTTATGATACCGACACGGTAGCTACCATGGCCGGCGCTATAGCCGGCACTCTGCAGGGCGCCGGGGCTTTCCCCTCCCATTATCTAGCTCTATTGAACAAGGCTAATAACATAGATCTGGCGAATTTGGCCCGTCAAGTCGAAAAAATTGCCAAGCTGCGCCTGTCTGAGAAATAGGATGATGTGGAACATGTTTGACAAGATACAGGGCAGCCTGTTTGGCGCGGCAATTGGCAGCGCCATGGGTTCTGCTACAGCGTTCCGTTCCATGGAGCAAATTCATGAGAAATTTCACGGTTATGTCACGGATTTTTTTCAGCCGCCGGATGACACCTTTGCTAGAGGGCAGGAAGCGGGTGAAGTGAGCGGTGATTTTTACCACACTTATATTTTAGCCAAACACCTGGTTGCAGCGGGCGGCCAAGCCAGCAAAGAACTGGGCGAGGCGGCGCTTATAACATGGGCGGAGCAGCCCCGGTGGTTTGAGGCTTTTGCAGATCCTACCACACGCCATGTGATCAACAAATTAAAAAGCTCCACTCTACCGCCGCGACATAGGCTTTATATGAGCCATTATTTCGCCCTTTCCGCCAATGGCGCCGCCGTAAAAATATTTCCAGTGGGATTAATGCGCCCGGGGCAAATCGAAAAGGCTCTGGATGACGCCATTGCCGTTTCCATGGCTGTTTATGATGACGCCTACTCTATATCCGGCGCCTGTGCCATAGCGGCGGCAGTATGCGAAGCAATGAAGCCCGGCTCCAAACTGTATGATGTGGTACAAGCCGGCCTTTACGGCGCCAGGGAAGGAGAACGCCGGGGCAGGGAAATCGCCAGGCAATACCCGGGTCCATCGGTTCGGAAAAGAATGGAGATGGCAATAGAAATTGGTTTGCGGAGCGGCTCTGTGCAAAGCAAGATGGCGGAATTGGCCGATTGTATTGGCAGCGGGATTGCCGTGGCCGAAGCTGTGCCTGCTGTTTTTGGCCTTTTGGTGGCCAATGGCGGCAATACTATGGATTCTATTTATAGCGGCGTGAATATCGGCAATGACACCACTGCCGCAGCAACCATGCTGGGAGCCATTACCGGCGCATTGCACGGGGTGAATTCGGTCGGGGCGGAACACCGCCGGGTAATCACCGAGAAAAACCAACTGGACATCCCCGGCCTGGCCAGGGAAATGCTGGCTTTGAATGAATAATAGAAGCTTTGCTGCAAAAGGAAGCGATCAGAATGGCAGAAGGCAAAAAGCCTATTTTGCAGGCTTGCGGCATAAAAAAAAGCTACGGGCATATTGAGGCCCTGCGGGGAGTTAATTTAGACGTTTATTCTGGGGAAATCCTGGCCATTGTGGGGGATAACGGCGCCGGGAAAAGCACCTTAATCAAGATACTGGCGGGAGCTATCGCGCCGGACAGCGGTAAAATCATTGTTGAAGGACAGGCCTATGATAAGCTGAGTCCCAGGCAGGCTCTGGATTTGGGCATCTCCACTGTTTACCAGGACTTATCCCTGGTGAATTGCCGGGATATTGCCGCTAATGTTTTTTTGGGGCGGGAACCAGTTAAATGTCGCCTTTTTATTAACAAGAAAAAAATGGTAGAGGAATCCATTGCCCTTTTTCAGCAATTGAATATCAATATCCCTTCTATCCACGCTCTGGCCGGACAGTTGTCCGGCGGTCAAAGGCAAGGGGTTGCCGTAGCCAGAGCCATCAAATTCGGCGGCAAACTGCTGATTTTTGACGAGCCCACAGCGGCTATGGGAGTGCAGGAAACAGCAGCGGCACTATCCCTTATCAGCAGCTTGGGCCGGCAGGGCTACGCGGTGATAATCATCAGCCATAACCTTCATCAGGTTTTTTCCCTGACCCAGCGGATTTGTGTTATCCGGCAGGGCCGGGTGGTCGATACTGTGTTTACTGCCGACGTCACCCCCAATCAGGTGGTTTCTTTGATTACCGGCGCGGCACAGGTGACCGCTTAAAAGATATTACTGGATTGTGAATTAAATAATGAGAGAAAATGCATTAAAACATTTTTTAACTAAAAATTTTGCACAGCTGTTGTTAACCTTGGTTCTTTTAATCCTTTGCATCGTGTTGGCGTGTAAGACTTCTTACTTTTTCACCTGGGCAAATTGCTACAACATTTTAGACCAGTCAAGCGTCGATATTATTCTGGCTTTGGGCATGGTCTTTGTGATTTCATCCGGCGGCATTGATTTATCAATCGGCTCAACTATGGCCTTCAGTGGAATTATAATGGCTTTTGCCATGAAGTCGGGAATACCGGTTTGGGGCTCTCTGGCTTTGGGCCTGCCTGTAGGTATTCTGATGGGGGCCTGCAGCGGTCTGCTGATTTCCGGCTTGAGCTTGAGCCCCCTGGTTATCACCTTAGGATTCATGTCCATAGGAAGAGGCATGGCCTTGATCTTAACCAAATCCTCTCCTATCTTCGGATTTCCCAATTCCTTTAAATTTCTGGGCTCCGGACAAATCGGACCTATTAACTCCCCCATACTTATGGCTGCGATTCTGGTTGCTATTTCCAGTGTTCTTCTGAATACGACCAAATGGGGCTATTACGCTCTGGCCTTAGGGGGCAATGATGAAGCGGTCCGGCGTGCCGGCGTCTCCGTGTGGAAATACAGAACATCTATCTATATCTTTTGCGGCCTGATGGCCGCTATTGCAGGAATGATAACCGTTGCCAGGTTAAACTCAGCCGACCCTCTGGCCGGTTGGATGGTGGAAACAGACGCCATTGCCGCTGTGGTTTTAGGCGGCGCCAGCTTAAGCGGGGGCAAGGGGAGTATTTTGGGAACTGTTCTGGCGTGTCTGGTTTTGGGAACCCTGGACAACGGCTTGATTTTGCTTGCTATTCCTTCCTATTATCAAAAGCTGCTTTGCGGGATCATCATTATCCTTGCTTTGATTTCCACCGAATTGCGCAGCAGAAAAGAACCCAAAAGCATTAGCTGAGGAAGTAGCGTGAAAACAATTCAATTACACAACTGAAGGAGTAAGCCTAAAAAAGGACATACTTATCCCTTGGTTTAAAAAATTGATTTTTTAAGCAGATTGTAATGATATTGCTAAAATGTCCGAGGCTTG
>NZ_QFFZ01000053.1 GCF_004369225.1 Pelotomaculum propionicicum | reverse complement strand
CAATCTTGTCTTTGTAACGTTCGGTAAGTAACATTGTACGTTCCCCTATGTCGCTGTTATGATTGCACAGTATTTCGACATGGGTTTAATAAATCCTATTGGTTCCGGCTTGTCCGGGTTAGGATTTCATACTATTACAGTATTCGGAATAAATATCGTTTTTGTTTAGACCTATTTCGGAGGAAACATTTATTTATTTTACTCTCTTCATTACTAATTGCCATTCTCGCAAGTGGCTGCGGCAGTGCAAGGAACGCCGGTAAAGAAACAAGGGACCAGTTAATTAGGTATAATGTTTGCGCAGAACCCGAAACTCTTGATCCGGCCAAAGCCAACGGTATGCCGGAAGGCACTATTATACTGCAATTATTTGACGGTTTAACCCGCTATGATGAAAATCAAGAAATAAAGCCGGCTATAGCAGAAAGCTGGCAGATATCCACGGACGGACTTATCTATACTTTTAAACTGCGTGACGCAAAATGGGGCAACGGCGAGCCAATAAAAGCGCAGGACTTTGTTTTCAGCTGGTTAAGGGTACTGGCGCCTGAAACCGCATCCGAGTATGCCTACCAGCTTTTTTATGTGAAGGGTGCTGAAGATTACAACAGCGGCAAAGGCAAAAAAGAAGATGTGGCTATAAAGGCAATTGACGACAAAACCTTGCAGGTGACCCTGGAGAAGCCCACGCCTCAGTTCCTTGGACTTACAGCCTTTTATACTTTATTTCCGGTTTATGAAAAAAGTGTGCAGGACAATGACAACTGGTTTACCGACCCTGCCAAATATATTGGCAATGGACCGTTTAAAATGGTGAGTTGGGAACACAATCAAAAAATTGTTTTAGAAAAAAACCCCAATTACTGGGATGCCGCGAAAGTCAGATTAAACAAACTGGAAATCTATTTAATTGATTCTGTGGATACCGGTTTTAACATGTTTAAAACTGGTCAGTTAGACTTCCAGGAAGAAGTACCGGTACAGGAAATAACCGCTATGCGGGAAAGTAAGGAACTGCAAATAGCTCCGGACACTTCAATATATTTCTACCGGTTTAACGTAACACGCAAGCCCTTTGATGACGTAAGGGTACGTAAAGCGCTGGCTATGGCTATAGACCGCAAACAACTGACCGACAATGTGCTGATGGCCGGTGAAAAACCCGCTTTCGCCTTCGTACCCTTTGGTTTTAAAGATGAAGGAGGCAAAGACTTCAGACAGACATCAGGTAATTTGTTTGAAGAAAATTTGACGGAAGCCAAAAAGCTGCTAGCCGAGGCCGGCTATCCGGAAGGCAAAGGATTTCCCAAAGCGGCTATATTGTTTAATACCAGTGAAAACCACATGAAGATTGCGGAAGCTATACAGCAGATGTGGAAGAAGAATCTAGGCATTGAAGTATCGCTGGAGAGCACCGAATGGCAGGTATACATGGACAGGGAGGAAAGTGGCGATTACGATATAGCCCGTGCCGCTTGGACGCCTGACTATCTGGATCCTATGAGCTTTATCGACTTGTTTGTTACAGACGGCGGCAACAACTATACCGGATGGGGAAAAGCCGCGTACGACGCGCTGGTTGATGAGGCAAACTCCACCAGTGATCAAAAAATCAGGATGGAAGCTATGCGCAAGGCGGAAATGATCCTTATGGATGAAATGCCGGTTATGCCCATTTACTTCTATACCAACGCGAACCTGATCAAAGAAAGTGCCAAAAAGGTCATTGTTCCACCTTTCGGAGTTTTCGCGGATTTTAAATACGCGTACGTGGAGTAAAGAAGGTAAAGTATGCAAGGTATATGAGTGAAAACTCATATACCTTTTTAATTATGTTAATCCTGTCAATTTGTTTTTATATTTTTATGTTTATAGACGTTTCCCGGAAAGGTGATTCTCAGATGGGTTATTTTCTCAGAAGAGCATTGACTTCGTTGTTAGCCTTGTGGTTAATCGTAACTATAACCTTTACAATCATGCACTTAATACCCGGCGGGCCTTTTGCCTCTGAAAAAAAACTGCCGGATGCAATCCTGCGCAACCTGGAACAGCGCTACCATCTTAACGACCCCTTATACAAGCAATACGCCGGCTATTTGATTAACCTGCTGCAAGGCGACCTCGGGCCTTCTTTCAAATATGAAAACAGGACTGTTAACAGCATCATCCGCGAGGGCTTCCCGGTTTCCGCGGCGCTGGGTTCGCTGGCAATTGTGCTGTCTTTGTCGGCGGGTATCCTGGCGGGGACTGTCTCAGCCTTGCGGCAAAAACGCTGGCAGGATTATACGGTAATGACTATGGCTACTTTTGGCTTCTCCATACCCAGTTTTATCCTTGCGGGCTTGCTGATGTATGTGTTTGCTTACAAACTGCGCGTCCTTCCTTCCGCTCTTTGGGGCGCCTGGCAGCAGGCAGTGCTCCCCACCCTGGCGCTGGCCGCGCTGCCCACGGCCTTTATTGCCCGCTTAGTACGTTCCAGCATGCTGGAGGTACTGCGGCTGGATTATATAAGAACAGCCAGGGCCAAAGGGCTTTCTGAAAGTAATATCATCCTGCGCCATGCACTGCCCAATGCCATTCTGCCGGTCGTAACCTACTCCGGCCCATTAATCGCCGCTATTCTCACGGGAAGTTTTGTGGTGGAATTCATTTTTGCCATTCCGGGGCTCGGCAGGTGGTTTGTACAGAGTATAACCAACAGGGACTACACGGTTATTCTTGGTGTTACTATTTTTTACAGCGCCTTTTTAATGTTGATGAACCTTATTGTGGACCTGATCTACATAGCCATTGACCCGCGCATAAAACTATTTGACTCCAAGGAAGTATAGCCGTATGGAAATAAAACCGCAAATGTTTCAGCCTCTGCCGGACGAACTGCAGGCGTATGAAAACACAAGTCCTCCCGCACACGGTTACTGGAAGGATGTCTGGTCGCGCTTTAAAAAACACAAACTGGCCATGACCGGTTTAATTATAATCGGTTTGCTTGTATTAATGTCAGTCATTGGCCCCTGCATGTCCGGCCATACTTATTATGATCAGGACCTGTCCATGGTCAACAGGGCTCCAAACAGCATTTACTGGTTCGGCACTGACGCTCTGGGAAGAGATTTATTCACCAGGGTCTGGTGGGGCGCCCGCATTTCACTGTTTATTGGACTGTTGACCAGCGTAACTTGCCTGGTAATCGGTGTGCTTTATGGTGGTATTTCCGGGTATTTGGGCGGCCGCGCCGATGAGATCATGATGCGCCTGGTGGAAGTACTGCTAAGCATCCCTTTCCTGCTCTATGTTATTTTACTAATTATACTTTTTGAACCGGGCCTGAAGGCAATCTTTTTAGCCCTGGGACTGGTTTGCTGGCTGAACATGGCCAGAATAGTGAGAGGACAGGTGCTCTCTCTCAAAGAGCGGGAATATGTTCTCGCCGCGCGTTTGCTGGGAATAAGCAAATGGCGGATTCTTTCACGTCACCTGATCCCCAATGCTATGGGACCTATCATTGTGACCGCCACACTCCTGGTGCCGGAGGCTATTTTCACGGAAGCATTTCTAAGCTTTCTGGGGCTGGGAGTCTCATCGCCGCAGGCAAGTTGGGGTGTACTGGCCAGCGAAGGTATGCACGGACTGCGCAATTATCCCTGGCAGCTGTTTTTTCCCGCCTTTCTGATCAGCTTAACCATGTTTGCTTTCAATTTTGTTGGTGACGGTCTGCGTGACGCGATGGACCCCCGAGGAGGGCTAACGTGACACAACTGCTTTCAGTCAAAGACCTAAAAGTTAATTTCAAAACCAATCTGGGGGAAGTCCAGGCTTTGCAAGGTGTAAGCTTTGACCTGGTCATGGGAGAAGTAACCGCTGTTGTGGGAGAGTCAGGCTGCGGCAAAAGCGTCACCGCACTCTCAATAATGAAGCTGCTTCCCACTCCTCCCGGCTGTATCGTAAGCGGGCAGGTAATTTTTGACGGCCAGGACTTATTGCTTAAAAACGAAAAAGAAATGAGAAAAATTCGCGGCGGCAGTATTGCTATGATCTTTCAGGAAACCAATACTTCACTCAATCCCACTTTAAAGGTGGGAACTCAAATTATGGAGGTTTTGCAAAACCACAGCGAGCTTCCGGCTTCAGAGAAAAAACAAAGAGCCCTGGAAGTTATCTCTATGGCTGGATTGCCCGACCCTGAAATGGTTTATAAGCAGTACCCCCACCAGCTGAGCGGGGGCATGAAACAAAGGGCGATGATTGCCATGGCCTTGGCCGGCGGCCCCAGGCTGCTCATTGCAGACGAGCCCACAACGGCCCTGGATGTCACTATTCAGGCTCAAATTTTGGAACTGCTGCAGGAATTAAAACAAAACCTGGGAACATCACTGCTTCTGATCACTCATGATTTAGGTATTGCGGCGGGAATCGCCTCTCGTGTCATGGTTATGTATGCAGGCAAAATAGTTGAAAGCGGGACGGCCGGGGACATATTTCATGACCCGGGCCATCCATATACCCGTGGGCTGCTGGATTCAATACCACGGCCGGGCCAGCGGCAAAAACTTAGTCCCATTCCCGGCCGCCCGCCTGATTTGATTAACCCGCCGCAAGGCTGCGCGTTTTGGCCGCGCTGCGGGCAGGCCATGCTGATCTGCAGGGAGTTGCCGCCTCAGGCAACTAATCTCGCAGGTTCTCACCAGGTGTGCTGCTGGCTTACCCACCGTTACGCTTTTAATAATTATTAAAGAATAAGAAAATATATCTGAGATATGGCAGAGTGACAGATATTGAAAAAGCTTGTTCAAATTAAAAACCTCAAGAAATATTTTAAAACGGGCCGCAGGCAGGTCCGGAAAGCTGTAAACGATATTACTTTTGATATTTACCGCGGCGAAACACTGGGTTTGGTAGGAGAAAGCGGCTGCGGCAAAACCACCCTGGGTAAAATCATTGTACGCCTGTACAAACCAACATCAGGGCAGGTAATCTATGACGGCATAGATGTACATAAAACCGGGAGCCCCCATAATATAGCACTTAATAAACATATGCAGATGGTCTTTCAGGATCCCTACGCTTCATTAAACCCGCGTATGACAGCGGGAGAAATCATTGGTGAGGCAATAGATATACACAGTCAGGGCCAAAAGGGATTCAAGCGGGAGCGTGTAATTGAGTTGCTGCAGACAGTCGGCCTGCATCCCGGCCTGTCCGGCAGGTACCCGCATGAATTCAGCGGCGGGCAGCGCCAGAGAATAGCTATCGCCCGGGCGCTTGCCGTGGAACCTGATTTTATTGTTTGTGACGAGCCGCTGACAGCGCTTGACGCCTCAATTCAGGCACAGATAGTAAATTTACTGGAGGACCTGCAAAAACAAAAAGAATTAACTTACCTCTTTATTTCTCATGACCTTTCCATGGTCAGGCACATATGTAATCGTATAGCGGTGATGTACCTGGGGCAGGTGGTAGAACTGGCAAGTAAAGATGAACTTTTTGAACATCCCCTTCACCCATACACACAGGCAGTGCTTTCAGCCATTCCGGCGCCGGATCCCGACCTGGAAACAACAAGCCGGCGGGTTATCCTGCCAGGCGAAGCTTCAAACACTTTCAAGCTGTCTTCGGGCTGTGGTTTTAACAGCCGCTGTCCCAAAGCAGAAGCCAGGTGCCGTCAGACAGCACCGGTTTTATCAGAAAAAGGCAGCGGACATTGGGCTGCCTGCCACCTCTCATAATTAGAACGGAGCAAGCTATGAAAATTATTGTCGATGCGGACGCGACTCCCAAAAACGCGCTGGACATTTGCCGCCTTGCGGCGAAAGAGTTTTCGGTTCCTTTGGTCACGGTGGCCAGCTTCAACCATCGCATCGAGTCCGACCGGCACGTGGTGGTAGGAAACGCCCCCCAGGAAGCCGATATGCAGGTGGTAAACCTCACCGCCAGGGGGGATATTGTAGTGACCCAGGACTGGGGTCTGGCGGCCATGGCGCTGGGCAAGGGCGCCTTTGCCCTATCCCCCGCCGGGCGGATTTTCCGGGAAGAGACCATTGAGTTTTTACTCGAAGAAAGGGAAATTAAAGCCAGGATCCGCAGGGGCGGAGGCAGAACAAAAGGCCCTAGAAAAAGAACATCTGAGGACGACGATAATTTTAAGAGAAGCCTGTATAGGCTTCTAGGAAAAAGCGGCAGAATATCCTAAAAAAATATACTCTTTTTTCGCATAGCTATCGAGGCTATTGTTTGATAGGAACATGAGAATTATAGATAATATTAGGAAACTTGGAATCAATGTTTTATTAGGAAGTTTTGAAGAATTCTCAAAAGAGTGGTCGAATTGCAATAATACAAACAAAACTCCTTTAGTTCGTCATAACAAACATGAAGGATCATTTAATTCTTTATTCCGAACTTGAAAGTTTACCTTCTGCCCTTTTTTATCTTCCCTTGTAAAAAGCAACCGCCCCTTGCTCAAAATCTGGTAAGAAAGGAAGGGCGGAGCCTGGTTCAGGATTATAAGGTCAACTTCGCCAGTTTTAAGCGATGATGTGACTATTGAAAGAAGTTCCAGCTTCTTTTCAAAATAGCGTTCCGCCGGGAAGTCCATTTCAAGCAGGACCGCAAGGTCGACATCACTTGCCGGTGTCTGTTTGTCCTCCGCATAAGATCCGAAAAGGTAGAGGGATACTACTTCTTTGTCCATGCTCATTATTTCGGTAAGTACTGGGATATATTCGTTTAATGTCTTATTAAAGTGGTCAATTTATTTTCACCACTATTTTTATATTAACTATATTTTACCATATTATCCGGTCGCAAAAATTGTCAATCCTTAATTTCCCTTTTTTCCATTCTAACTTAATTACGCAAATAAATTACCTGCGAAGACTGTAATCGCTTTTCCCGATATAAGCACACGGTCTCCCCGCACCCGCACTTTAAGAACCCCACCCCGCCGCGAAGCCTGGAAAGCGGTAAAATTATCTTTCCGCAGCCTGGCCTGCCAGAAAGGCTCCAAACAACAATGAGACGAACCTGTCACCGGGTCTTCATTGACGCCTGCCGCCGGAGCAAAAAATCGCGAAACAAAATCAAACTCCCCTGATAAGGATGCCGCTTCTAGTATAGAATTTTGCGGTTTCGTCCCTGCCCAAAAAACCTTTTTCCCATAAAATATGGGCGGAGGCCAGTGTCGCATGGCCGCAGAGATCGACTTCCACACTGGGGGTGAACTAACGCAAGTCATATCCATCAGCCCGCCGGTAAAGAAAAGCGGTTTCCGACTTATGGTAATATTGTAATTTAAATAACCATTAGGCGTTATGAATCTGATATAATATTTTGTTAAATTATGTCAAAAAATAGTTAAATCAATTAGGGTTTTTGAATAAGAGATATAATAAAAAATCCTAAAATAAAAAAAGATATTAATAAGAAATATATTATTAACAATTTGTTTGGGCGCTTAATAAATGGAGGGATATTTCCGCCAGTCCAATGGCCTGGGTTATACTGGTTATCATTCCATTCTTCTAATTCATCTAAGCATTTGTTCTTTTTAATTCTTTTTTTTATTTTATACCTTGAAATATTAACACATCCTTAAATATTTTTTATTAAATTAAGACCCCATAGGCTGCCCACTGTTTAATTATACCATATATGTCACAATCAGCAACTGGAGATTAGGGTTGCCTATTGTAGAGATATCCATTAAAGACAATTTTAACCCCCTATGTTAGAACAGAAACAAATTCCCTGTTACAATAAGGTCTATAAATTGATAAACAATAAAATAAAATCAAACACCTAAAACCTTGGACTATCCCAGGGATTTTTATTTTGCAAGAACTTTTACAAAAGCCCAGCGGTAAAATGTCAAGCAGCATTTTCGAGAAAACTGGAAAAATTTTTAGCCCATGAAGACCAAAAAGGGAATAACAAACTAAGCCCAGATATTGAAGGACACCTGAATCCGTGATAGCTTAATACAAAAAAACCAAGAAATTTGGCAAAAAACCCCGTATAATAGAATTAACAAGGGATAATCCCGAAACTGATTTTTCACCTGCGGGGTGCATGCATGAAATTTATTATTGAACAATCTAATGAAGACCTAACGCCTCATTCAGGATTAGCTTTAGTTGGAGCGCTATTAAATAAAACCGCCTTAAAATTATGGCTGGATAAAACAAAGGTCCCAGGTGTTTTAACCCCACAGATCACTCACGGAGAAATCGGCACAGCTTACATCGGTCTTCTCTGTCAAGGAAAAAGTGATTTTGACCACATTGAACCATTTCGCCAAGACAACTTTTTTACGTTAGCGCTTAATCTTAAGGACACACCGTCAAGTCCGACACTCCGGCAGCGTCTGGATATGGCTGCAAGTAACCTTCAATGGAACGATATTATCCTTGAAGAGTCTGTAAAACTGATTAAAAACAGTTCTGCACCATTGACGCCGATTTATCTGGGAACATTGGAGGCACAGCGCCAGTACTTACCGTTGGACATTGATGTATCCCCATTCGATAATTCCGACTCAAAGAAAGAAGGTGTTTCACGTACTTACAAGGGATTTGACGGCTTTGCCCCGATTTTTGCCTATTTAGCCCGGGAAGGATACGGCATTAACACCGAACTACGCCAGGGAAAGGACCATAGCCAAAACGGGACAGTCGAATTCTTAAGAAAAAGTATCAGCCATGGAAAACACTTAAGTTCTCTACCCCTTCTTGTCCGGATGGATTCCGGGAATGACAGCGCCGAAAACATTAGCGTCCGCTTAGACAAGGAGACAAAAGCGGACTTCATCATTAAACGCAATATACGAAAAGAAAAGACAGAAGTCTGGTTGGCCATTGCCCAACAGAACGGACCAGGGTGTATCGAGCGCGAAGGGAAGACCGTCTATATGGGCAGTGTGATGTGGAAACCAAAAGGGTTCAAAACACCCGTTCGATTGGTGTATAAAGTCACTGAGAGAACCATTCTCGCAAACGGTCAGGCCCTACTCGTTCCAGACATTGAAGTTGAAACCTACTGGACTTCACTTCCCGACCCTGCCCATGTGATTTGAGGGCAGTGTTATAATTCCTAAGTCCCGAAAATTCCATATAATGTCATATTGAGCTCTGTATTTTAAAAGCGTCACGGATTCAGGAATAGATTAATTTAACATTGTTTTCCACATTAATATACCTTTCTCCTTGTGTAATATATCCTAATGAGTAACTATTATTAGAACACCGGCGCCCAGGTGATCAGGGGCAGTTCCTGGTAGGGAAAGTCCCTGCTGTCAGGCCTTACCCGCACGGTGTACCCGAAGGCGCCCTGAGGCATGGTCAGCCGGCCGGTATAACGGTAGATATTCTCGGCAATTTCACTCTCCAAAGTCATGGGAAGCACCGTTATATTCTTCAGGCCGCCTTCCACCACCTCCCCGTACACCATCTCCACAGCCACACTCCTGGTGTAAATCAGGCCCAGGCTGAGGACGGCATTCAGTTCAATCGTCTCTCCCGCATTCATCTTCGGCCTGCCGCTGGATTCAACCGAAACAAAGGATACCTGGTCCCAGTAATCCAGGATCAGCTTTTTAAAGTTGCTGGCGTGGCCGGCCAGGTAATTGTTATTGTCCGTAAAGTTTTTTCCCCTTTTGATAGCGGGTATGTAAAATCTCTCAGTATACTCAGCAACCATACGCCCGGTGTTAAAAACGGGGGCGACCGACTTGATGGTCTCTTTCATCAGGCGTACCCACTCCGGCGAGAACCCTTCCGTCTTCCGGTAGTACATGGGCACCACCTTTTCTTCCAGAACGCTGTACAGCGAGTAGCAATCATCGCGGTCCTGGATCTCATCGTCCTCATAAGCGCTTTCTGAACCGACGGCAAAGCCGTTGGAGCCGTTGTAAGCTTCCGGCCACCAACCATCCAGGGTGCTGACATTGATCAGGCCGTTTACGGCAGCCTTGATGCCGCTGGTACCGCTGGCTTCCATCGGGCGGCGCGGTGTGTTGAGCCAGATATCCACCCCCTGGACCAGGTGTCGGGCCATGTGGATGTCGTAATTTTCCAGGAGCAGCACCTTACCCCTTAATTCCGGGCGCATTGAAAAGTCGTATATTTTCTTGATTAAATCCTGCCCCGCGCTGTCAGCGGGATGCGCTTTGCCGGCAAAAACCAGTCTGACAGGCCGCTCGGAATTGTTGACCAGCTGTTCCAGCCTGGCCAAATTGCTGAAAAGCAGGCACGCCCTCTTATAGGTGGCAAAACGCCTGGCGAAACCTATGGTAAGGATATCGGGGTCCAGGTAGTCGTCTACCTCAATAATATGCTGCAGCGGTTCCCGGTTGCGCCGGCGCTGCTGTTTTAAACTGGTCCGCGCAAATAAGATCATCTTCTCCTTTAGCAGCCGGCGCACTCTCCACAATTCCTGGTCAGGAATATCATCCACACCAGCCCACATTTCCGGCTGGGCAATTTGCTCAAACCACCTTTTCCCCAGGTAACGTGAAAAAAGTTCTTTCAATTCGGCAGCCAGCCAGGTTTCCACATGCACCCCGTTAGTTACCGAGGTAACGGGAATTTCCTCAGGATGCAGCCTGCTGTAGCAGGGACGAAACATTTCTCTGGCCACCTTGCCGTGCAGCCGGCTGACCCCGTTAGACATAAAGGAGTGGCGCAGGGCCAGCAGGGTCATGTTGAATTTTTGCCGCTCTCCATCCCAGGCCAGGTCTTTGAGTGCTCTAAAATCTATGCCCATCTCGGCAACCATGTTTCCAAAATAGCTGGCGATAAGCTCTTCGTCAAAAAGGTCATGCCCGGCCGGCACCGGAGTGTGGGTGGTAAAAACAGTGGAAGACCGTACCACCTCCCGGGCTGTATCAAAAGATACCATGTAGCGCGTCAACTCGCGGATGCGCTCAACGATTAAAAAGGCGGCATGTCCCTCGTTAATATGCCAGGCGCCTGGATTTATACTCATGGCACGCAGGGCTCTTACCCCTCCCACACCAAGTACGATCTCCTGTGACAGCCGGTAGGCCCTGTCCCCGCCGTAAAGCTGGCCGGTCAGGTTGCGGTCCGGTATGGAGTTTTTGGGTGTATCGGTGTCCAGCAGGTAGACTGCAATCCTGCCTACTTTTACTTTCCATACCTGGATAAACACCGTGCGGCCCTGCAGGTCCACAGTAACTTCAAGCCGGCTGCCGTCCGGGTTGTTGACCGGTGTGATCGGCAGCTCATAAAAATTCAGGTGCGGGTATTCAGCCTCCTGCCGGCCTTCGCTGTTAATCCTCTGGTGAAAATATCCCTGCTTGTACAGCAGGCCGACACCTATGAAAGGAAGGCCGAGGTCGCTCGCTGATTTGCAGTGATCTCCCGCGAGCAGGCCCAGGCCCCCGGAATAAATGGGGTGCGACTCGTGCAGGCCGAATTCGGCGGAAAAATACGCGATAACATCTTTGCAGTGATCCGGGTATTTTCGTGAAAACCACGTTTCCTGCGTCAAATAGCGGTCGTATAAATCAATAACCCGCTTATAAAGGATCAAATAATCCTCGTCCTGTGAAGCCATAACCAGGTCCTTTTCCTGGACATGCATTAAAAACTTAACCGGGTTATGCTGGACTTCACGCCAGAGGTCCTGGTTAATTGATCTGAAAAATTCAATACCGGCCATATTCCAGCTGAACCAGAAGTCATAGGCCAGTTCCCTGAGCCTGCCGATAGCTTCGGGAAGTTTGGGAGTTACGGAGACTGTGCGAAATGGGAACATGAAGCTCCTCCAGGAAGTTTTTGAAAAAATTCTACCCGTTTCACTAAATTCCTTTATAATTATAAGGAATAAAAAAGTAAATAAATTCTGAAAAGGATTTTCAGTTTTTCATTTCGAAAGTATATACTGTATACAATATCTCCCTAAAATAACCTGCCTTAACGCCGACATAATTGTTTGACTTTTGTGAGCCAGTCAGCTAAGTGACTGGCTGGACGAGATCATAGTAAGGTGTGTATCTGTTCAGAATTCGACGTAAGAGGTGAAACTTGTGGGCGAAACAAGCCATTTTACCAACCCCAAGTCCCTGGCGGTTATAGGGGCTTCCAACACACCGGGGAAAATAGGCAACGCCCTGGTAAAAAACCTGATCGAAAGTGGTTATAAAGGCAAAATTTACCCGGTCAACCACAAAGAAAAAGAAGTATTAGGGCTTCCCAGTTTCCCAAGCATTACGGAAATACCAGATGATATCGAGACAGCTATTTTCGTCGTCCCTGCGAAAAAAGTACTGGATGCGGCACTTGAATGCGGCAAAAAGGGAGTCAAGAACCTGGTTGTAATCACAGCCGGTTTCAAAGAAATTGGCCGCGCAGGCGCGGAACTTGAAAAAGAGTTCCTGGCAATCTGCCGGCAGTACAATATGCGTATGCTCGGCCCTAACTGTGTCGGGTTTATTGACACCCATACTCCGATCAACGCCACTTTCTTAAAAGGCTTCCCCCCTAAAGGAGAGATAGCTTTTATCTCCCAGAGCGGGGCTATCCTGGCTTCGATCCTGGACTGGAGCCAAACAGCCGGGATCGGTTACAGCAGAATATTCAGCCTCGGCAACAAGGCTGACCTGAGTGAAGTAGACTTTATCGCCGAAGCCGCGGACGACCCCAATACAAAAGTAATCCTCTGTTATATTGAAGACGTGGCCCACGGACCTGAATTTTTAAAAACAGTGTCTGAGGCTACTAAAAAGAAACCGGTTGTTATTCTAAAATCAGGCACAAGCCAGTCCGGGGCTTTGGCCGCATCATCCCACACAGGGGCGCTGGCGGGCAGCAACCTGGCTTATGACACAGCTTTTAAAAGGTGCGGTGTACTGCGGGTGTCGAGCATGTCCGAACTTTTAGACCTGGCCATTGCCTTTGCCGATCAGCCTGTTCCTAAAGGAGACCGGGTGGCGGTGGTGACGAATTCAGGCGGGCCCGGCATCATCGCCACGGATAAAGCTGAATTGAACGGCCTGCAGATGGCCCGCTTCAGCAAAGAAACCATTGAAGAACTGCGCTCCTACCTGCCCGCCGAGGCCGGCATCTATAACCCGGTAGACGTGCTGGGCGACGCCAAGGCCGACCGTTTTAGATTTGCGCTGGAAAAAGTATTCAAGGATGAAAACGTTGACAGTATAGCGTTATTGCTGTGCCCGGTGGCGGTAACCGAACCGCTTGAAACGGCACAGGCCTTGATTGAATTAAGCAGGGAGTATCCGGAGAAAACCGTTATTGCCGCTTATATGGGCGGCCAGGCGCTGGCGGAAGGCGCAAAGCTGCTGACTGACAACGGCATCCCCTGCTTTGCCATGCCTGAGCCCGCCATAGCCGTAATTGCCGGCATGTCGTCGTACAGGAAGATGAAAGAACGGGCGGTTGCCAGGCAAAAAGCGGAGGATGTTAAACCTGATCAGAAGACTGTCAAGGCGGTGTTTTATGACGTGAGCAGGGACAACCGCCTGGCCCTGCTGGGCAGCGAAGCGTCGGAGGTAATCGAAGCTTACGGTGTGGCGGTGGCGCCGACCGCTTTATCTCAGAGCCCTGACGAGGCTGCTGAGATAGCTGAAGAAATGGGTTACCCGGTGGTTCTAAAAATAGCTTCGCCAAAAATCCTGCATAAAACCGACGTAGGCGGCGTCATAGCAGGGCTGCAGTCTTCCGAAGAAGTCAAAAACGCTTACGTTAATATCATGGAAACAGTGCACAGGTACCTGCCCAACGTTGTGCCGTACGGTATAGAAATTCAGAAGATGGTGCCCAAAGGAATAGAACTGATTGTAGGCATGACCAGGGATGTCCAGTTCGGACCAATGGTAGGTTTTGGTTTGGGAGGCATTTTCGTCAACCTGATCAAGGATGTTTCCTTCAGGCTGGCCAACGGCCTGACCAGTGAAGAAATAGCCGAAATGATCTCTGAAACCAAGGCTTACATGCTCTTAAAGGGCTACCGCGGGGATAAGCCGGCCGACATAGCCGCTATCAGCGAGGTTATCCGGCGGGTGGCGATATTGGCCAGAGATTTTCCTGAAATTACCGAGATAGACATCAACCCGGTCTTTGCTTATGAAAAAGGAGTAGCCGCCCTCGATGTCAAAATAACACTATCGTGAGGTGAAAGAATATGAAGAATCTTTATGTCACTGGTGTAGCCGGATGCGGCAAAACAGCCATCGCCCTGGGGATCGCCTTAAAGCTGAAAAGGGAAGGGATTAAAGTCACTTATTTCAAGCCGGTGGGAAGCAGGCCCAGGCCGCAGGGAAATGAAGACAGCGACGCCCTGCTGATGCATGAAGTACTTGACATGAAAGCTGACGTAAAAGAGATTGCCCCTTTTACCGCCGGCACATCTTACCTGTCAGGTCTGAAAAATCAGGAACTGGCTCTGGCTAGTATTAAAGAATCTTACCAAGCCATATCCGGCGAAGCTGATGTGGTCATCATCGACGGGTCTACTTTCCCTCACGTGGGAGCGGCCTTCAGCCTGGACGTGGCCAACCTGGCGCCGGCGCTGGACGCACACATATTAAACGTGATCAAGCTGGAAAACGATTTGAGTGTGGACCAGGCTATCTTCTTTAACAGCAACTGCACAGCCAGGGGGCTTAAGATAATCGGCCATATTTTCAACAATGTGCCGCGGCAGCTGCTGGCTAAAACAGAAGGTGTGTTTAAGCCGGTCCTTGAGAAAACCGGCTGCGCCACTCTCGGGATCATCCCGATGCGGCTGGAAATTGCCTCACCGACAGTATCGGAGTATTACGAGGTGCTGGGAGGCGAACTGCTGGCCGGAGAAGAAAAGTTGGACCGCTTTGTGGAAGAAGTGATCGTTGGCGCCATGACCCTGGAAAGCGCTTTAAAATACATGCGCCGCTCAGCAAATAAAGCGGTGATAATGGGCGGCGACAGGGCGGACATGGCTCTGGCCACACTGGAAACCAGCACTTCGGCCCTGATCTTAACCGGCGGGCTGTACCCGGATGTAAAGGTTATTGCCCGTGCCGCTGAAAAAGGGGTACCGCTGATACTGGTACACTATGACACCTACACAACCATCGAAAAAATATCGGAGGTGTCCAGGCGCATCCGGCCCGGCGACGCCACAGGTATCAACATAGCGGTCGAAAATATCGAACAGCACTGCGACTGGCAGTCAATCCTGAAATCCCTTGAAGTATAGGTTCAGGAATGGGGACACATCTCTATTTGGAGCCTGCCTCTATAGCGATGTCCCCAAATTGCAGTTAAAAGCAAGGCGCCTGTTTACCGGGCGTCTTTTTTTTTTGGCGGTATTTTTTGTTTTTTGGGTAAAACTAATTCAAAGATTACAAAAAGCGGGGAGGAGCTTTCAGGGTGGCTGAACAGGAACCTTCTATCGGCAAAATTGAAAAGGAAATCGACTGGTCAAGTTCAATCGGGGTGCCTATGCCGGTTTCTGAAGTAGAGGTTTACCAGCGGGTGGAGAAGATCGAACTATCACTTTTAGATAACGGCGTCCTGAGAATACAGGCGTTAATAAAACTCTTTGCCCTGACTGCAAGCAGTGTTGATGAAAAACATGTGTTTAACCCGGCCAAAGTTTTTACCAACGAAGTTGAAATTAACTCTTTTATCAACCTTAACGCGAAGATTAGCCGGGAAGACATATTGTCCATCGACCACCAGGCCGCCGTGAAAAATTATGCCATCCGGCCTGGTCACATCATTATCAGCGGGACAATGAAGTTAAACATAAATTATATCCTTCACCTGGTCCTGGACGGCACGGTAACAGACTTTGCCAATAACTCCCCGATTAACGGCGCCACTATTAATGTGAGAGATATTGAAAGCGGTGAGATAAAAGCTACTACCAACACCGGGAGCAACGGCAGGTATTTTTTCAACAAGCTGCCGCCGGGCATCTACCAGATCGAGGCTAACACCGATACCCATATGCCCGATCAAAAAATCAGCGTGATTAAAACAAAGGACACAGTAAACTTTGTGCTGCACCAGTAGGAAAATAAGAGATAAATGGATGATTCTAGAAAAAAGCAATCAGGAATTTGCGCGTAAAAAACTCCATTATCAGGTATTAATTGATTGGTGAGCCTTAACAATTGCGAAGTAATTTCGTTTTGTCTTGCTTCCTAAAGCCATCCCCCTATCAGCACCCCATACTATCAACACCAGTAATATAATTATTTGGAGAGATTGGTAGGAATATCTATCTTTTTGTAGAAATTTTTTAGTAAAGCCTAAGCATAGTACCTGTTAATACAGCCGGGCCTGCCGGAAAAGAAGACATAATTTTATTTAGCCGAATATGAGCTCCTCCCGGCGCCGGGACGGGCTTTGTTTTTTAATCCCTTTGTGATTGAAGATGCAAATGACCCTTTCATGCACCAAAAGGACCCTTTTGCGCAAACATGGCAGGAATTGCTATTTTAAATGACAAGTTATTAGGGAGATAATTTAGTGGATCATATGACAGTCTTACAGCTTCTGTTAATATCCCTGCCGGAAGCCATATTAGTGGCAGCGCTGGGAATTACTATCGCAGGATTCAGTCCGCGCCTGAAGCAGTTGTTTATAATCGGTATTTTTCATGCATTAGTTTCGTATATTGTCAGGTCGTCCCAGGTGCCCTTTGGCCTGCACACAATAATATTGCTTTTAGCTTTTATTCTAATAATTTACGCGGTTACCCGTTTAAGCCTAATAACTTCCGCACTGGCGGGTTTGGCAGGACTCACTGTATTTGCTGTGGCAGAAATGCTGATCGTCCCGCAGCTACTGAAGATAACAGGCTACACATATGTACAGGCACTTAACGACCCGGTATTGAGAATCTACTTCTTCTTGCCGGAAGCCGCAGCTATCATTTTAATAATTATTTTTTTCCGGCGCTATCGTATAGACATTCTGACTTACTGGAAAAAAGTAAAACAAACCGGCGGATTTACCATGTCGAGGGATGAAGACATGTTGGATGAAGATTTCTATATTAAACAGTACTTCCCGCTAATTGCCCTGGTTCTATGTCCCATCCTGTTATTGGCACTATTAAACAGTACTTTCTTTTTATCCCGCACCGGCGGTATTTCTGATTCATATTTAAATATCTTTACAACCTTTATCAGCTTGGCGGTAGTAGTTTTAGCAGGTCTATCCGCGGTAGCAATCAAAAGAATCGCTAAAGTTGTAGAAGTGGAGTGCACAGCTAAACAAACGGCGGAAACTATTTTCCGAATGGAAGAGCTAATCAATTCCATCCGCAAACAGCGCCACGACTTCAATCACCACCTGCAGGCAGTGTACGGCCTCCTTGAAGTCGGCTCTTCCCGTGAAGCCAGGGATTACATAAGAAATACATTTAGTACCATTACCACCCACGGGGAACTTATTAAAACCGACAATCATGAAATAAGCGCAATGTTATATACGAAAATAGGACTCGCAGAGGCAAAGAATATAAACCTGGAAGTTTTAATTAACTGCAGCCTTAAAGATCTACCGTTAAAATCCGGAGAAGCCAATTCAGTTCTGGGCAACCTGATTGACAACGCTATGGATGCGGTGGAAAGAGCTCCGGGAGAAAGATGCCATATAAACGTGGAAATAACAAAATCATCTAGTGAGTTTGTTTTTACAGTAGCCAACCCGGGTAAACCAATTGAACCGGAAACCATTAACAAAATCTTTGAACCAAACTTCTCAACAAAAAAAGACAGGCAAGGTTTGGGACTGGCTATAGTTAAAAAACTAGTTGAACGATGCAATGGTTCAGTATCCGTATCTTCAAATAGTGGGGAGACAATTTTTACAGTTCGCCTACCAGCTAAAAAGTGAGGATTTTAATGAGCCTGTATAGTACTTCAAGTAAAATTGCAACGTATATTATCAAAGAAGCTGAATTGGGTTCGGGCCGGACTGACAGCGTGCGGTACGGCCTGGAAATTATCCTGGGCGCCATAATTAAGGGAGTCGTACTTTTAGCATCGGCCTATTTCTTGGGAATCCTGCCCCAGGTAATTATCGCCCTTACTTGCGGAAGCCTGCTGCGCCTGGTAAGCGGAGGCGCACACTGTACCAGTTACCTGCGTTGCCTGAGTTGTGGGTTGGTTATCTACCTTTGCACCGGTGAAATTGCCAAATATTTAGAAAAATTATTAAGTCTTGATCTATTGCCTGCTGTTTTATTGCCATGTTATTTAATTATGGCTTTATGCACCTGTTTATGGGCTCCCGCCGAAGTTCCATACAGGACAATAAATTATGAAGAACGGATTCCCTTTAGAACCCTCACCATGGTATTGCTGACTGTTTTGCTGACTGCCGCCTTTTTGTCTATCGGCCATATCAGGTTGTCTTTCATAATGGCCGGAATTTTAGCTTTATTGGCGCAGACTCTAAGCTTTACCCCGCTGGGTTACAAGATAATTGGCAAAATTGACAAGCTTTTATTTTACATAACGGAAAGGAGGCATATTGAACAATGCTAAAAATTAAGAGGTTCTTATTTGCCCCCCTGGTTTTAGGTGCTTTGTTTGTGGCAGCGGTGGGTATTAAACCGGCCAGCTTTATATTCTGGTACCAGCCCAAACCGCCTGAAGAATAGACATGGTTAAGGAAGGCTAGAGCTTATGAGAATAACTGTACTCATTGCAGAAGATGACCCGGCCATGCGCCATATCCTCAGGAAAGCTCTCGAAGAAATACCTGATACAGAGGTTATCGGCGAAGCAGAAGACGGGTTAGAAACAGTCCGGTTAGTCAAAGAACTTACTCCCCAGGTTGTCTTTCTGGATATCACCATGCCGGAAAAAGACGGGTTGGATGCGGCAAGAGAAATATGTGACTTCAACCCCAAGACCATACTTATTTTTGCTACAGCCTATGATAATTTTACCCATCAGGCTTTTGAAGTTTACGCCTTTGATTATTTAATCAAACCTTATAAGATTGACAGGATTCGTAAGACCATGGAGCGGATCAGATCAAATCTCACTGAAGCGGAACAGGCTGAAAACGCGACCAACAACCCTCTTCAAACATCAAAAATATTGATAAAAGAAGAAGGAAAGAAAATATTCGTAAATGTAAGAGATATTATCTTTTTAACAAGAGAAGGGCGATTCATAGTCATACACACCACCAGAGGCAAACTTAAAGCCACAGAGACCTTGGAGGCGCTGGAACAAAAACTGTCAGAGCACTCCTTTTTCCGCAGCCACAGGGGATTCATTATCAATCTGAATATGGTGAAGGAAATACAGCCCTGGGGAAGGAAGACCTGCAAGGTAATCCTAAACAATACAAAAGAATCGGTCATAATGACCAAACCCAGGGCCAGGGAAATGGAAACAAGATTTCGAATTAGTTTAGGATATGAATAGAGGGAATGCCCCTCTATTTTTATTTTGGAAAAATCCCAAGTTACCCTTTCATACATGGAAATATACCCATTCAAACACAAAAAGGACCCAATTGGTCAATATTGGAAGACAAGTTTTAAGTTGGTTGCTAAATTATTTATACGGAAATCTGGAATTAGTAAGTGATCAAACAAACCATTCCAAAGGAGGGTGTCCTCAGAATTATGGTATCAAGGATACTTACCAATAATCAATTAGAAAAATTAAGCCGCCAGTAAAAACGTGATCTGCAACGCGAACATGAAAAAACATTTACCCGGCTGCTCTTATATATTGAGCTGTTTCCAATAATTCTGAGCTCGTTATAAAGAGTAGTAATATCCTGTATCTAGCAACTATTGGGTCGGTGAAATAAGAAAACTGCTGCTACTTACCAATTTCAAGTTTAAATTCCTATGTTAAAAATACGTGTTAAAAGTTTGTTTTTTAACTATCACTATATACCTATTTCGTTTATAGAAATATTAAGTAGGAAGGTGTTATCATGAACGTTAATATTTTTTATTATTCAGCGATTTTTATCTATTTTATTTTTAGTGTTTTTATTGCATGGTTCATTTGGACTGACAGAAAAATAACAAACATGTCTGCGTTACAAGCAATACAATGGATAGTACTTTGCATTTTTATTATTATTTTAGTTCCAGTTTATATATTCTATAGGAATAAAAAACTGCTTTAAAGGACTGCGGACCGTGTAAAATATCCTTTCATTGAAAAAAATAGCCTAATCACTTTTTTCCTGCATTTTACTCAAAAATCTTCCCGACAGACTTGCTCTCAGTACCCGCTATCGCTGCACTTCCTGCGGCCAAGCCTACCCCGCAGGCTGAATAGCCAACCCAGTTGGTTACCTTAGCCCTGTAGCTGACAAGAAGTGTCGCTGGCTCCCGGCAGCTGGGCGTTGCCGGTATAAACAATAAGAAAGTTTCTTTTGAGCTATTTCTCTGTCCTGGAAGCAGTCCGGCTGGTGAAAGACCTCGCTCCCCAGGTTGTCTTTTTAGATGTCGCTATGCCGGGAAAAGACGGGTTGGATGCGGCACGGGAAATATGTGACTTCAACCCCAAGACCACGCTCATTTTTGCTACGGCCTATGAGAATTTCACCCACCAGGCTTTTGAAGTTTACGCCTTCGATTATTTAATTAAACCTTATAAGATTGCCAGGATTCGTAAGACCATGGAGCGGATCAGATCTAATCTCACTAAAGCGGAACAGGCTGAAAACGCGACCAACAACCCTCTTCAAACATCAAAAATATTGATTAAAGAAGAAGGAAAGAAAATATTCGTAAATGTAAGCGATATTATCTTTTTAACAAGGGAAGGACGATTTATTGTCATACACACCACCAGAGGCGAATTTAAAACCACAGAGACATTGGAGGCGCTGGAACAAAAACTGTCAGAGTATTCCTTTTTCCGCAGCCACAGGGGATTCATTATCAACCTGAATATGGTAAAGGAAATACAACCTTGGGGTAGAAAGACGTGCAAGGTAATCTTAAACAACACAGAAGAATCAGTCATAATGACCAAAGCCAGGGTCAGGGACATGGAAAAAAGATTTGGATTGAATATGAGATCATAAATAGAGGGAAATGTCCCTATATTTTTTTTCAGCTAAAATTCTGAGTACCTTTTCATATATGTAAATGTACCCATTCATACACAAAAAGGACCAATTTGGACAATATTGGTAGACGTGGTTATAATTATTTGATATGCTTTAAAAGCAAAGAGGGTGATTCCAATGGTCCTTTAAAAAGTGGTTCGTGAGGCAAATCAGGGAAGTCCGCAAAAACTACCACCTAAATTTAGCCTGCACAAACCACATATCCGAACTAAATATTACCATATTAAGATGTCTATGTCGATGGAAATTACAAAAATTGCACAAATGACCAAAGGAGCCTTGAACTAAAGGTATTCTTGAATTTATGGAAACAGTAATTAAAATAAGGGAGGGAAACTATGAAATTAATTAGAATTCTATTATTAGTAGTTTTTTGTTTTACATGTTTTGCAGTTCCAAGTTTTGCTGTTGAAAAAGGTCAAATTGATTACAAATCTCTTAGTGGAGAGTTAATCTCCGACAAAATTGCCAAATTAATACTTGAAGATGCTAAGAAAGGCAATAAAGATGCGCTAAATTTTTTAGCTGGTCTTGACGTATTTGACAACAGCAAAGCAAACGATGCTCTATTGTCGATGAAGGGGAAAGACGGGAAATATGTATTTCCAGATGGTAGCTATATTGAAGTAGGGACAACTATAAGCACAGTTGAAAGTGCTGAACCAAAAGCTGTTACCAGTAGCAGTAATACTAGTATTACTGCTACTAGTACACACGATCACCAAGCCCAATGTGAAAAATATTTAGGAGTAGGCATTGGAAATGTTAATTTTGGTGCATATTTTATATATTGTCAGTATTGGGTTAATACTGATAACACTGTAGACTATATATATAGTCGTGATAGGCAACAGAGTGTTCCACCTTTAACAATTACTTGTAGAGGAACTAGCCCAGCAGCATATCACGGTAACTTCTTAGACATTTATGGTTCTTTTGATTGGAATATATCTGGTGGTGGTGGTTCAACTTGGGGAGCTTTGTTAGTCTGCTTCCCTAACCCAAATAATAACTATATAGGAAGAACATATTAGTATGCTAATAAATTAAAGAGACCCACTCCCATAAGAGAATAACTCATCAAGAAGGATAGGTCAATGCTAGAGAGTAACTCTCTCTAGCATTGACCTGATGAGGTTCTACCTGCTGGAGATGCAGGTTGACATTAATATTGCATTCCTCTGCATCCCTACGAGAATAGAAACGATAAATTTGGTGATTAGCCAACATAAGGAGGTGAGTTATTTTTGAATCCAGATATTATAATTGCATCAAAACCCAGCTTTTTAGCTGCAATAATTATAGATATTATTTTTATTTTAATTATAGTAAGTGTATTTGCTTATATTATCGTTACTCTTTATAAAATTAAAAAAACTGTTATTAATATTGAAAAAAAAGTTGAAGAACTATCTAATAGATGATACAAGTGATAATAATGGGCATGGTACAATAGTGGCTGGATTAACCGCTGGTAATGGTCCGAAATATTATGGTGTTGCACCAGCAGCTAAACTAATCCATATTAAAGCTGTTGGCAGTAATGGTCTATCTGATAATTCACAGGAAGCAAGGAGACGGCAGGCCGTGTGAAAACTAGATAAATTTAACCAACATAAACCCACCAAGTGATATTATTTATTACCCTGCATAGGACGGTTATGCTACTCGAAAATCTTCCCGACAAATTTGATCTCAGTGCCGCAGTCGCTGCAGTTCCTGCCGGCAA
>NZ_QFFZ01000052.1 GCF_004369225.1 Pelotomaculum propionicicum | reverse complement strand
CCCAAAAACTTGCAACAAGTAAAATCACTGGTTGAAGAAACCGTAATCGAGAATATGAAAATGCCAAACGGTGCGAGCGTTTTTATTAACTCAAGAGTCACAAAAGAAAGTGAATAACTGCACATTCGATAGTTGTTGTGTTTGGTAATAGTGCGAAGGAGTGAAGTGGAGGGCTGCAGGATAGTTTATAAATACTTCGAGTAATCTCGGTTCTGCCGCAAGGGGTTGGATGATAGCCGGTGTCTGGCAGTCGCAAGGTGGGCGTAAGTCCAGTGTAATGATTCCGGGGCCGTAAAGAGTGGGCGGGACTTTTCCAGAGCCAATTACATTTTGCGAGGAGGGTGAAAATTGAAGAAAATAACCATAAATATCACCGACGAACAGGAAAAATTCCTTAAACTATTTGCCGCCAAGCATTATCCTGGCGCGGATGATAACCTGCTAACAAATCAACCGATCCATGTTGTACAGGATAAGCGCTACAGCTATATACCCTACAGCGCTGATATTGAGGAGCACATGGACGGTTTACAGCTTGTCTTTTCTTATTATAATAACCACTGGTATGATAGCGAAACAGAATTGGTAAGAGATTACTACAAAGACAATATGCCCACTCTTCCAATTAAAGAACCTAAATCATTTAAAGAACTCCAGTATCAAAGAATAAACTATGACGATAAGGTTTTATATATAACAGACTATAAGGACTATTTCGAGGCTCATGGCGTGAAAGACATAACTATTGCCTGGAGAGATGTAAGCTACGATGATATTGCCTTCTTCTTTATTCTTGAAGAAGCAAGAAGGTATATGCAATATCAGAAACACAATCTGAAAGAACCGAGAACTTACACATTCAGCGCCGGTTATTCCAATAAAGGAGAGTACCATCATTTTTGGGAGTTATTATTTAACATTGGAAAACAGCTTAATAAGGTAGCTGAAGAACCTGAATATCAAATTGGGGATATCCACTTTGAAGAGTAATACCGGTAAGTTTTTGTGTATTACCTTGCCATTAATCCCGCAACTGGAAACTGGTGTATAAGCAGGACGAAAGATATTGCATGGAGCACTGGAGACAACGTAGTGCTTGACACAGGCACTATACTTATCAGCAAGGCTATTAAAATAGCCAGAGAATATGCAAATGAAAACAATGTTGTAGTTCTTTATTGAAAGGAGATGAAACCATGTCGATCATACAAAATCTATCAATCGAAATAGCGCTGGAAACACTGCTTATTGAAACAGTCAGGAACGGGATTAGGTACGCTGAGTTGAAAAGAAAAGCGAATACAAATTATGAAAGACATACAGCCCATGAAGGAATGGCCGCCGCGTCGGATATTCTCGCTTCCATACTCCCAGCTGTCTGTCCGGCACAGGTCCAAAAAGCTTTCGAGAGCATAGAAGCGTTGCAAAAATATACCCCCTATGGCCACATAGGCATGGAAGCGGTTGAAGAAGTTATCGACATCGCTAAAACTGTTTTCGACCGGACTGGAACGAAACTCAAGTAGGAAAGGCTGGTTATGAAATGGCCCAATTAATTACGCAGCCGCAAATAAAGAAGCTCTGGGTGATGGCCAGGGAACTGGGTATGGATGGTGAAGACCTCCACGGCCTGGTGTACAACCTTACCGGCTCGGAACATATATCTACCATTTCCAAGATGCAGGCCGTCAGGGTGATCGACTACCTGCAGGACCGGCTGGACAGGCAGTACAGGCCGGAGATGGCGTCCAAGGCTCAGGTATGGAAAATAAATAAGCTGGCTGGAGAGCTGGGTTGGGCCGATAATCCAAAGCGACTGAAGGGCTTTGTCAAGAAATACGCCAAGGTGGAGGATCTGCGGTGGCTTACCGCCAGAGCCGCCTGGCAGATAATCGAAGGATTAAAAAAACTGCTGGAACGCCAGGCTAAAGTCAAAACGGCAAAGGCTTCGCCTGAAGTATAAATCTTAATCAAGGTGGTGGTTAACCGGTGAATGACCTGCTGAACAAAGAGGTAACTTTGGAGGACCTGCCGGAGTCATATAAGAGAATAGCGTCCATCATTGGGCCTGAGAACGCGATCCAGCTGGCCATGGAACTGGGCGGATCATATCTGTATATTCCGAAGTACGACTCGGTAATAAAGAATGTCCGTGACCGGATGATCAGAAAGGAATTCACCGGTTTTAACGTCCGGGACCTGGCGAAAAAATACTGCCTGTCAGAGTCATGGATAAGGGATATCCTTCAGGACACTATCGGCTCCGAGCGGGGTGAGCAGCTAAAAATGTTTTGAACCCCTCTGGTGTTTTCTACAAGTAATTTCTTCAAGTGCTTGATATGGACAGTTTAATACCACAGGTATAAAATCCCAGTTGTATAGCGGCTGGGATTTTACTATAGCACGGCAGGCGCAACAAAGGAGGTAATTATAGTGGAAGGGCAGTTGATGGCAAAAGGGACGGAAGTTTTGGTGGAGGTACTGATCGCAATCCTCTCTCTCGCGAGTACGTATGCGGTATATTACCTGCATCAAGCGGCTAAACACATCAAAGAGAAGACAGCGCAGATGCAGGATCAGGAGCAAGCGAGCATACTTTGGAGGGCAACTAAACAACTGGATGACGTCGCGACCAGGACGGTGGAAAAGTTTGAACAGACCATCGCGGCCAGCCTGCGGCAAAAAGTTAAGGCTGGAATCGCTGACCGGGCGGAATTGCTTAAAATCGGCCAGGAAGCTTATGACGAGGTAATTAAGACTGTCGGGCCTGAAGTGCTGGCTGTTCTGCAGGAAAACTTTGGCGACTATGTGACACATATCAAAAACACTATTGAGTCCAAAGTATTCCAGGTCAAGCAAGTTCCGGTCGCGGGTTAGGAGAGTGGCGTAGTGAGCGAAGCGGTACAGGTAATGCCTTCAAGCCTATACTTCCCCGCTCTTCTGATAGCGGTAAGCCTGCTGGGTTCGGCGGTGCTTATAATCGGCTTTTTCGTCAGGTACTGGATGACCAACCAGGAGAAGAAAGATGAAGCCCAAGACAAGGAAATAAAAGACCTGCGGGGTGACCTCGCGGACTTTAAGGCGTCTTTACCCCTTGAGTATGTCTTAAGGGATGATTTTATCAGGGCTGTGGCAAGTCTTGACCTGAAGGTGGACCGCATAGCAAGGGATGTCGGTGAAATATCGAAGGGGCTGGCCCGCCTGCTAGGAGGTAACGAAAAAGATGTTTGTAAATGAGGCGAGGAATGAAGCCAGGGAATTGAGGGGCTTTATACTTTCCATATGCATGCATAATTACCCGCATGGCTGCAGTGAAAAATTGATTGCCACGACGGTGGGAGAAAACCAGTTTGATTCCTCCCCCGCCCTGCTCCGGGGTCATATAGAGTACCTTTTGGAAAAAGGGTATGTACGCACGGAGGTGGCTGAAGCGAAGCATCTGGGTATTTCCCGCACTCTCGTTTATATAACAGCCAAGGGCATCGACCTCCTGGAGGGAAACATCCAGCCAGACCCAGGCGTGCTTCTTTTTCAGAGGTGACGCGGGTGGTTGTGAGAAGGAAGCACCACAAGGTCGCTATGCTACCCCCGGTCCTGCTTGAACTGGTTAACGAGAAGCTGGTTGCCGGGCATACATACGAAGAGATCTCCGCCTGGCTGAAACAAATGGGTGAAGAGGTCAGTAAGTCCGCTGTCGGCCGCTACGGGAAGGATTTCAATACCAGGCTTGAACGGCTGAAACTGGTCAGAGAGCAGGCAAAGGCAATCATTGACAGCAACCAGGGCGAGCCTGCCACACACCTGGCCGAAGCAACAAACGAGCTTGCCCTTTCCATGATTATGGAGACACTGCAGAATTTAGATAACCTGCAGGGGCAAAAAGTAACAGAACTTCTCAAGGTGCTGCCAAAACTGGCGGACGCGTCGACCAGGCGTGAGGCGCTGAAGCTGCAGTTTAATAAGGGCGTGGAAACTGCGGCAGCGAGAATTAAGGAAAGTCTTAAGGGAGAGCTGGCGGCAAACCCGGAGCTGCAGCAGCGAATGATGGAGCTGGTGGAAAAAGCCAAGGCGGAGATTGCCGGCTAAGAGGTGCCAAGTGAGTATTTTAGGGGAACTGGTTGGGGAAAGCCAAAAGGGTCTTTCCTTCGGGGAATACTGTTATAAACACATCATCCTGGATGACAAGACGCCATATAACGTTCTGAACAGGGCATTTATGGTTGATATTGTTGAAGATATTTTCTCCCATCCCCATATCACTATTTCCAAAGGCGCCCAGACTGGTTTCAGCACCCTATTCCTGGCCCATTCCTTTTATCTGGTAGATTTATGGGGAGCGAACGTAATTTATTATCTTCCCACAGATAAAATGGCCACAAGATTTGGCCAGACACGTTTTGACCCTTATGTGCAGCGCAGCAAATACCTGCATTCAAGGTTAATAGGTACCGACCAGGCCGGGCTGAAGCAAATCGGAACGCACTTTTTCTATATGCTCGGGCTGGTCTCAAAGACCGGCGCGATATCAATCCCGGCTGATGAGGTGTTGTTTGATGAAGTGGCGCTTATTAACCGGGAGAACATGGACCTGGCGCAGGACAGGATTCTGGCCAGTAAACTGGGGTGGCAGAAATACTTCAGCGCCCCGATTTTCGAGGAAGACGGCATCGATGAACTGTACCGGGAAAGTGACATGCGTAAGTGGACGGTCACCTGTGAGGGCTGCGGCCGGGAATCCATTCCGGAAGAAGAATTCCCGGATAATATGCGCGATGAGCGTAAAAACGGCGGGCAGGTTTACCTGGCCTGTTTGAAATGCGGCAAGCCTTTAAATGCTGACAATGGCCGCTGGGAGGCGGAGCATCCGGAGAGATCTAACCACCGTGGGTACCGGGTGCCGCAGCTGGCGATCCGGGAGGCCAGGCTGGACCTCATATGGGACCGCTGGCTAAAAGCCCAGGGTAAACCCGCCAAGATAGCCCGCGTTCGGCGCAGCGCTCTGGGTATCGCCGACAGCGGAAACATGCAGCCAATCAATTCGAAAGTCCTGGAAATAGTTCAGGCAGCCGGGGATTATTACTTCCAGGAATGGTCCGATGAGGTGACGGGCATCGGCATAGACATGGGCGACCAGGCCCATATAGCGGTTGTGGCGCCCATGGGCGACGATGGTTTTCGGACTATAGCGGCTTTTCATATAGACGTGGAAGATTTGCTAGGGCTTATTCGCTTCTGGGAGGATGTCTATAATGTGGGCGCGCTGATTATTGACGCGATGCCGTATAAGACAGAGTCCAAACGGGTGGTCCGGGCCTTACAGAAAGCCACCGGCTTTATCCAGTATTTTAAGTCAAATTACAAAGAGACCACCGAAGGTGAGGATGAAAGAGAGGTCAACGTAATCCAGGTTGACCGGGATGAATCACTTGATGAGACTACTTCATGTTTCGGTACAAATCCGCCACAGGCATTACTCTTTAAGCCAAGGGACACTAAAGAGGAAAAGGCGCTTGAAGAAATCAAACGGCACCTGAAAAAGCTGGTCAAGGAAGAAATCATAGGTCCGGACGGTCAAAAAAGAATCTCATATAAAAAGAACACGGAAAACCACTATGGCATGGCGATTAACTCGGCCCGCCTGGCGCTTGAATTTATACGTCCAAAACGAAGAAAAGGACCCGCCATTACCGGCGGCCGGGTGGCCGGCAAAAGCATAGCGGCGGAAGTAAATTGGTAATAGAGGTGACCATGTTGCCAGAAGGATACACCCCGGAGGTCGGCCAGATCGGCAGCCAGCTGCAGAGCACATTTAACCTTTTCGACGGGGCGATACTTAATCCGGACGCAGCCCTGGTGCTTGAATATGAACGGATGCTTGACACCGATGAAACGGTGGCGGCTTCTTTCTACTTCTTAACCCTGTGTGTGATATCTTTCCTGGGTGAATACAGCCACTCTGACGATAGGATAACGGCGTTAGTGCACGAGTGCTTTGAAGGTATGGACGGCAGCCTGGCACTGGCGTGCGAGGATATTCTATCGGCGGTGTGGGCGGGATACTCGGCGACGGAAATAGTATGGCTGGCTAATTCCGGCAGGATTATGCTGGATTACCTGGCTACCTACCACCCGTACTCTATTACGTTTCACGTCAATGAACGCGGGCGCCTGGACAAAATCAAACAGGCAAGCCTGCTCAACGCCCTGGGGGTAGATATACCGAAAGAGAAAAGCATTATTTTCTCATATCGCAAACGGTTTAATAACTATTACGGCAAAAGCGCCTTTAAGCCGGTCCGTAAGAACTGGCTGCTGAAAGACGCCTTTTTGAAAATGTGGGCGCGCGCTCTGGACAAGTTCGGCACGCCGATCCTGGCGGCGATGGTCCCCGATGGTACCGTCAAGGATCCGGATACACAGCAGGAAATGAGCCAGCTGGAGTTTGCGACAAAACTGCTGGCCAATTTACAAAACGGCACTGCTTTAGTCTTTTCTGCAAAAGACGCCGGCGCCGGCCACAGCGGGCAACTGCCGAAAGTGGACGCGGTGGCAACCGGCGGCACAGGCGCGGGGGCAGCATTCGACAAGGCAATAAACTACCTTAATAAGATGATCAGCCGCGGTCTGTTGATCCCGTCCCTGGTGTTCGATGAGGGAGCGCGATCCGGCAGCCTGGCGCTGGGCATGTCGCACTTTTCCGGGTTTCTGCAGATGGTGCAGGCTCTGTTTACTCAATTGAAAGAGGTCTTGCTTGATCAGTTTATCAGCAGGTTGATTACATATAATTTCGGAACCCAAAAGGACTGGGGGGACTTTCAAAAACGCCAGCCAAGCGCCGAGGAGTTAAAACTGTATTCAGAAGTGTTTTTAAACCTGACCAACGCCGGGATGATTGACCCGGCTATAGAGGAAGATTTCACTTACGCCAGGAACGTGATGGGCCTGCCGGATAGGCAAGTGGGCACACAGGCAAAGGCGGAAAAATCGTATAGCCGGTACCTGCGCGCCGGCCAGGGCGGTGAATAACCGGTGGATCAACAACTCCTTTTTAAGCAGCTTGATAACGCAGAGGGCAAAGTCCTGGCGCGTCTGGTCAACTGGCTGGACCGGGCGCGGAAAGCGATCCCCTGGAGTGAGATAGAGCGCCTGCAGCGGCAAGGCGGTCCGTCCGTGCTCAGCAGGCTGCCGCCGATCAAAACTGATGCCGGATCTCTGGCTGGTATATTGTCAAATCATGCGGTGGAAATGTTTGCTGCGGGCCGGGCGCACGGACAGCTGCTGGTGGATGATTTGCACCAACGGTTCGTTGGTAGGAAGCTGGCGGACTTACCGGGGTTTGACTTTAATTATGAGGATGATCCCAAGATAATCCCGGAAAAGGCGATCAAGGCCATGGAGGCCAGGTCCATAGTGTTGGCCGGTGATGTGGACGGTGACCTGACGGCCGGCTTAAAGAAGATCATGGTCCGGTTTTTAGCCGGGGAGTCCAGAAAAGAAACCGAATTGGCGGTTGAGGACCTTCTCAACAGCGGCCAGGAACGGGCGAGTCTGATCACCACTACGGAAACCACATATTCCTATAACCGGGGGCGACTGGCCAGTTACGCGGAGAACCGGGTTGACTATGTAAGGTTTTCGGCGGTGATGGACGGCCGGACGTCGGCGGTGTGCAGGAGCCGGCACGGTCTGATCATGCGGCTGGATGATACCCGGGTTTCTGGAAACACTCCCCCGCTACATGGACGCTGCCGGTCGGTACTTGACCCGCTGTACTCCTGCTACCAGGGGGAACTAATTACCGAGGAGGCGCTGGATTGGAGCAATGTGGCGCCGCTGCCGAAAGGCTGGAAATCGGCCGCTTAGGAGGTATACAGATGTCAGGTAAGTTAAAGATACCATTTTTTAAACTGGGAAGCTGGCGCCACCCGGTGTATGGAGTCATTGAGGGTACCCAGAATAAATTTGACTCCATAATAGGTAATTTCAGGCGCGATGTGCTGGGCCGGCCGCCCTATGTGCGGCTGGGGCACACAAAGGACGGGACAGTAACATTCGGGGATGCTCCGGCGGAAGCCTGGGTGCACGATATTATACAAGAGGGGGACACTTTATTTGCTTTAGCGCATCCCACCAATGACGAAGTGGTCGACGCGGTAAAGAGTAAACGGTACCGCTTCGCCAGTCCAGAATACCAAGATCATTACATCAACAAGGAAACCGGATCAGACGTAGGTCCTACGCTTATCGCAATAGGATTGACCAACGAACCGTTCTTGACCAGGCTGCCTGACACGGTGGCCCTGGCTGACCCACCGGGAACAATCTATTTAGATTACGAGGAGGTTAAAAAGTCAATGGGAGATGAGTTCATCAAGAAGCTGTCGGAGGCTTTTACTAAATTCTTTGAGGGGCTTAAGCCTGCTCCGGTAGCTGGTGGTCTAACAGATGAAGAGCGCAAAAAACTGGCGGAGATCGATACCTTAAAAGTTCAGCTGGCGGACGCACAAAGAGAGCTCTCGGAAACGAAAACGAAACTTGGCGTTACTGAAATGACAGCCTGGGAGAACCAAATCGACGCGCGTTTAAAGGATCTGGTAGGAAAAGGAATCCCTCCTGTTATGTGTGACGCTGCCCGGACCATTCTTTTAGCCAACCCGGCAGCAGGCACCACCATGATTAAACTGGCGGACAACAAGGAAATCAGCCTGGCCGAACAGGTTTTCTCAATACTGGAGGCTTTGCCGGAGGAACACCGTATAAAGCTGGCACAGGTCGGCAGCCAGGAATCAACCAAGCCGGGATCTCCAGAGGAAATTAAAAAGATGGCCGACGCGGATGTTATAGCCATGGGCGGGAAAATTACCGCAGATGGCAAGTACATTCTGTAATTTTTAGTTGATGGGAGGATATAAGAAATATGGAGCTTATAACCGTTGAAAGTTATGAAGACCGTCAGATACTCGCTTTTCCAGATTTTCGCGGGCCAATCGTTTCCGTGCTGCTGGCCGCCGCCCAGGGCGACCTGGTGAGCGGTACCGTGCTGGGTAAGAACACCGGCACCGGCAAGTATGAAAAGTACACGGCCGCTACTTTTGCCACCCTGGCAACGGGAGTGGTCGGTAATAACAACGCCATAACCTACACGGCGAAAAGCGGCGGTACCGCAGCTCACGGCATCAAAATCCAGCACAAAGATCCCGCCGGCAACAGCCAGGCGCTTAATGTGACCATTGAGAACGACACCATAGTGGTTTCCCTGGCCACAAGCGAGGCCGGCGCGATAACGAGTACGGCTGCAGATGTGATAGCGGCGGTGAATGCCGCGCTGGGTGTGAAGAACCTTGTCACTGTCGCCAACACCGGAGCCAGCGACGGAAGCGGTGTCATGACGGCCATGGCCGCCACTGCCCTGGCCGGCGCCACAGACGCAAACGTGACTCCCTCAATTATCCTGGCTGAGGAAATGCCGAACCAGGCCACTGACGTAAATGTCCGCGCCTATCTGGGCGGCCCGTTCTATACCAGCCTGCTGGTTGGCATGGACGCGGCAGCAAAGGCGGCTATGGGCGCCAGAATGATTGAGGACATAACCATAGTGCCGGTGTAGAACCGGAAATTAAATCCGATAAAATAGACCGGCGCCAGGAGTGCCGAGTTGAGATAAGGAGGATATAAAGATGCCCTTAGCTTTTCCGACAACGCGGGAAATTAGCCATGTTGTGAGAAACCGGGTGGTTGACCCGGCGCAGTTCATCGGCGCCAAGTTCTGCCCGGTAAAAGACGTATTCGCAAAGGATATAGAGTTTGACGTGCTGGAAGCCTCCACAGGCATGACCAAGGCGCATAATGTGGGCGCCGATCCGAAGGTCATTAAGCTCCCCGGCCAGAGTCTGAAACGGATCGGCACCGGTTACTTCAAGGAGACCTATCGCATTAATGAAGCGGAACTTCTCTTCGCGCGCCAGGCCGGTAGCTACAATGAGCGCGCGGGGCGCGACCTGGTAATGAAGAGGTCGCTGGAAATGGATGACCGGCTGGAGACCAGGATTGAATGGCTCCGCTGGCAGCCCATTGTTACGGGAATTCTTGAAATTGACGAGAACGGTGTTAAATATACCATCAACTACAACGTGCCTGACGGCAATAAGCCTGAGCTGCAAAACAACGACCGCTGGAGTGTAATCGCCAGCGCCGACCCCATAACCAATATCACCACCTGGTTGTTATTATTCCGGGGCACCGGCGCGCGCGGCGTTGAAGCATATTTCAATATGAAAGTGGCCGGCTACCTGGCCAACAATTCGAAAATCAGGGACCTCCTGAAGGGGACACAGTATGCCAAGAACCTCAGCGCGAACAATATCGCTGATGCCCTGAAGCTGCTCTTCCCGAAACTGGACTTCACCTGTTACGACGAAGGATACGTGGATGACAGCAGCACATTCAAGCCGTTTGTGCCCGACGACCGTTTTGTCATCCGTGGGCAAGGCCCGGCGAATGAGCAACTGATGGATTTCGGCAGCACCATCAGCCTGCACAACGGCACCCTGGACAAACCGCTGCCGGGCAAGTTCGCGGTAATTGAAGACAAGGCTCAGCAGAATAAGAACCCTTACGTGGACATCACCGTGGGCATCTACGGCCTGCCGAGGCTGTATCACCCGAACTGGATCATCAGCGCAAAAGTAGCTTAACTCCAAATGTGCCCGCGCCTGGGCCACCAGGCGCGACGCCATACTAACCACTAAGATGGTGCCGTCACTCTTTTTTGTTCTTGAGTTTTACTGGCAACCAACCCGATCAGTGAGATATCGGAAAAGGAGCAGGATGGTTACACGTAAACCCCGTTACTTTTTACAAAAACCCCGTTACTTTTTGTTACTTTTACCTCGGGCATATGTAAGGGCCTAAAAAATGGTCAAAAGGCTCTACGGGGCATTTAAGGGCCTTTAAAAGCAAACCCGTGTTTTGTTAACAATCTACATAGGTAACGGTTTTATAAAATCTCGGTAACAAAATTGTTACTAATTACTGCCCGGATAAATGCTTTAAAGCTGTTAAATCCAGGTGTGGCCTGTATTCGAGGGCCGTTACCATATCCGTTACCTTTTTAAAACAACTTGTTACTAACTTGTTACCTTTAGTAACAACTTGTTACTAAACCTGTTACCAGATACAACCGGAGAAGGAAGGCACGCTGAACAATGTACTGTAATGCTGGCAAAGTGCGGGAAGCCAACGAGCTGCTAAATGATACGACAATAGTTCCGGACAATAAGATTGTTCCTTTTATAATCAAGGCCCAGGAACGGATAGACACGGCACTCCGGGAGCGTTATGTTGTGCCGTTGCGGGAGCCGGTACCGGGAATTATAGAGTCTATCGCCCAGGATATGGCGGCGGGGTTTGTGCTGTCCAAATCGTTCAGCAACCAGCTTAATCAGGAATTGCTGAACCTGAGCAATTCTCTGATAAAGAGGGCTGAAGCGGATCTAACTGAATTGGTTGACAAGAAACAGCTGGACGGGCTGCCCGGCATCTCGCTGATCAGCACGCCGAGCGCCAGCGGCACACCGGCGATTGCCAGCACCACCCCGAATAAAAGCGCGATCGAGGATTTGATTAGGCAATGGTAACACTGTACGTCAAGGCTGAAGGCCAGGACACGGTAATGAATGTTATCGCCAGCATGGCGGCCAGGGGCGTGAACACCAGGCCGCTGATGGGCCAGATCGGGGAAATAATCCGGGGTTCCGTGACCAGGAACTTCGAGTCAGAGGGCCGGCCTGAGAAATGGAAGCCTATCAGTGAATTAACAAAAAAGATTTATGACGCCAGCGTTTTAGAACAACTGCATGGGTCAAAGGGCTACCAAAGAATTAAAAAGGCCGAAACGAGAAAAAAATGGGAAGAAACAGCACTAGGCCAACAAAGCAACAAGATCCTTCACCGGGAAGGAGACCTTAAAAAGTCTATTGATATCGGGAAGATTACAAATACCAGTGTTGAGATCGGTTCTTCCCTGCCTTATGCCCGGATTCACCAACTGGGCGGGGAAATTAAACCGAAGAACAAAAGGGCGCTACTTATTCCAGTCGGTGGAAGATTTTTAATGGTTAAAAAGGTGACTATACCGGCCCGGCCGTACCTGGTATTACAGGAGGAGGATAATACGGCAATTCTAAGGGTGACCAAGGACTATATCATGGAGGCTGCAAATAATGTCAGATGATATTGAAATAGTTGATCTGGTGCATGATCTCCTAAAAGCTGATGACAATTTAGCGGAATTAGTTGACTGGAAAAAAGCCAACGGCCTTGTATCACTGGCAACATCGGGATGTTCAGTCGGCCTGGATGAGGAAGGATTTAATGAGTATACGAGGGACAAGGATGAAACGGTCGGCAGCGTTAGAATCCTGATTTGGGTGAAAATGGTCGATCCCGTGACGGCTGAAGCCAAGATTCGTAAACAAGCCAAAGCGGCCAGGCAGGTGTTGGTTAAGAACCGTACACTGGGGGGCGCCGTGGCGAACAGCTATCTTAATAAAATATTTTACGCTACAGCTGACGCGGGTAAAAATCTGATTTTACATATGGCAGATCTTGACTTTCAGGTGAAGTATTACTCGCCCAGGACATGGCCGGAAACCCAGCCGATAGAACATATTAATAATGATATTGGCACTGAACAGTAACATTTTATCTCAGAAAGGAGATTGAAAACATGCCTCTGGAATACATACAGCCCCGTGTGGCGGTGGATGAGTCGGATGTGGGGCCACGGCCTACGCCGGCGGTAAGCCTTTCAGACATTGGTGTGGTGGGGACATTTTCAAAGGGAGTAGTAAACACTCCGGTAACAGTCGGCAGCGTGGACCAACTTGTGAGTTATTTTGGCGGATATGTATCCGGGCTGACAGGTTATCCCGCCGTGCTGGCGGCGCTGGCCCAGGGAGCAAACAGCTTTAAAGTGGTAAGAATCGGCGGGGCATCCATCGACAGCGCAGCCCATACGTTTAAAGACGCTTCCAACGCGGACTCGGTAGTTGTCACAGCCAAAACACCGGGCAGCTGGGGGAACTCCATAACCGGCGCAGTTGCTTCCGGCACTACCGGCGGCACTTTCAAATTGATAATTACATACGGCGTCCAGCAAGAAACTTTTGATAATCTGACCCTGGATGATGTCGCAACTAAAGTCGTATCGCAGTTTGTAACCGCTGCGAAGGCGGCAGCGGCGACTGCGATCCCAGCCAATATTTTAGCTACTCCTCTTAGCGGTGGTGATGACGGGGCCACAACAGAGGACGCTGATTACGTCGGCACTATTGACGGGAACGGAAATCGTTTCGGTTTAAAAGTTCTGGAAACGGTCCGCTGCGGGATTGTTATTTGCGCCGGCCAGTACAGCACGACTATCCGGAACGCTCTCTTGACCCACTGCGCGAATTTGGGCCTGGCCAGTGGATTGCGTGTGGCTGTGTTAAACACTGACAGGGGGCTGTCTCCGGATCAGGCCGTGGCCAGTGTTGGCGCCATGGACAGCATGCGCGGCGTATTGGCTTATCCCTGGGTGGAGCTATCTGACCTTGCAGGGGTTATGATTCCTCCGGATGGAGTGTACGCCGGCAGGCTGGCCACTCTGGGCGGGCATGAAAGCCCCAGCAACAAGCAGATTGCCGGCATTAACAGCACCGAACGTTATCTTGCGGAGGCTGACATCAAGGCGCTGACTCAAGCCCGGATCAGCCCCATCGCCCTGGACGGCAATCGAGGTTTCCGGATTAGGAACGGTGTTACTTTATCCAGTGATTCAGCCTGGTCTCAAACAAATATCAGGCGCATTTTTGACGAACTGGAAATGGAGATCTATGAGGCAACCCAGTGGGCGAAGAGTGAAAATAATACACCGAAGCTGCGCAAGGCGATAGCCGATCAGATTGACAATTATCTGGTGGTTAAAAAGCAGCAGGAGAAAATCTACGACTTTAAGCCCACTATCTGTGATGAAACGAACAATACGCCGGAAACTATCCAGGCACGCATCCTTAACAGCAGGATTAGAATCCGGCCAAATTACGCGGCTGATTATATCGACCACCGCATCCAGCGGCTGGTCGGTAATGAAAGCAGTTAAAGGGGGCGGATACGGATGTATGTAGTTAAGGAAGGCTGTCCAGGATGCGGGAACTGCAGGCATGTATGCCCCACCGGGGCGATCACCCAGGACGGCATAGGCGTGAAGATTGATGAAAAATGTATTGACTGCGGGATCTGCGTCCATTACTGCCCGGTCAGGCTGATCGAGGCCGGACCTGTGCCCGGGCAGGCCGTGACAACTCAGGAGGCTCCGCCCAGGCGTAAAACAGTTAGAAATGAACCTGAGAGGGGTGAAGAATAATGCCTGATCCGATTCAGGGGTTTGATGTAAGCGTTATGGTCATCGGCCAGAACGGGCCGGAGATGGCCGGAGAATACCAGGAGTTAGAGTTTTCAATAAAAAATGATACTGAAGAGTACCTTGAGCTGGGTGAACGCATAGCCCGTATTCTTGACGGCGAAGTAAAAATCGAGGGTAAACTGAAACGGGGCTGGACATCACTTGATATTGTAAATCAGGTCTTTGGCGCTTCTACCCTGCGGCGCGGTGAACGTGTACCACAGAGCCCGCGTTTTGTAATCACCTGCTCGGTGGATGCTCCCGAAAAAGGGTTGCAAGGTAGGTATAAGTTCGAACAGGCAGTCATTCCGGAACTTTCCATCTCAGTGAGTCAGGGTAAAGGCGTGGCAAAGAAGGACCTGAGTTTTAAGGCGGAAGGGTTCGCTGCGGCTTAACAGGCGCCATATGTAAGATTTTTGACAGATTAGAAACCGATGAAGAAGGGCGGCTGAGGATACCGGCCGGGACCGATGAGGCCGCCTAGTAAAATGGTAATATTAGCGACGTCAAGTGCAGTTACAATTAGGAAATTTAATAGGGCTGCCAGGCGGCCCGGCCGGGCCTGGCTGTCCTGCTACAAGAAAACTATTGGAGGAATGGAAATGTCGAAACAAAATACATTTGGGCCTTTGGAACTGCCCAGCGGGCGGAAGATAGAGTTCAGGCGGCCTTTGGCGGGGGACCGGGTGAATGTAACTCAGATGATGGACATGACCCCGGAGAAACTTGCCGCAGCGGCTTTAATGATCGATGAATATGTAGCAATAAAGTGCATTACCAAGGTAGACGGCAAGCCCACGGACGGTGATTATAAACACCTGGCTGCCGGCTGGGATGATGAGGACGTAACGTTTTACAAACTTGTTTTCAACGAGATGTTTGGAGTAAAGGAAGAGACTCAGGCCAGGGCGAAAGAAGCCGCGCGTTTTTTGCTGAGCGGGGGGACCTCTACCGCTGGGTGCAGCTCGCCCGATATTGCAAAGTCTCCTACAGCGAATGGCTAAACATGTCGGACATAGAGCGGGATGCTGCCTGGTTGGCCTTCGAGTGGTTAGCTGAGCGGATGAAAGATGAATAGGCCCCGGAAAGTCCGGGGCTATGGTTGCTAAGACTGGTTGGCTTCGTTTTGTTTTTTGATTTTCCGTAATTCTTCAGAAAATTTGCCTATACAAGAACAGATGCCTATTATCAGAAAGATTGTAAACCAAAGCCATACCGGACCACCAAAAAAAGAATTAGAGACTATAGCAAAAAACCACAAAAGAAACAATGCAATTGGAAGGCCTAAGAAAATATAAAGACCTAAATTTAAAAATGTAAGTATCATTTATTCTCACCTCTATTCTTTAGTCTAACATATTTGAAATATCTGTAAAGGGGGGCAATGGAATTTGGCAAATACCAGTTTGAAAGTCGCGCTGGTTTTAACCGCAGTCAGCAACATTGCCCCTGTATTGCAGCAAGCACAGCGAAACATGGCTTCATTTAACCAGTCAATCAAACAACAGCAAAATGATTTTGAGCAATACAACAAAAAGGTTAAACAAGCGGAAGAACAGATCAAGAGCTTTCAAAAGATTCAAGCCGTCGGCGCCGGACATGCGCAGGGCGGCCTGATGATGCTGGCGCCGGTGGAGGAAGCGGCGCGGCAGGCAGCAAAGTTCGAAGGGGCCATGAAGAAAGTTGAAGTGGCGAATTTCGACGCCGCCGTACCGCTGGAGGAGCAGCAAAGAATGATGGAAGAGCTGCGAGCCCAGGCGACAAAGTTAGGCGCGGAGACTGTTTTCAGCAATCTTGAGGCGGCTCAGGCCCAAAATATGCTGCTCCGGAATGGCATGGAATATATTGATGTGATGAACGGCGGCGCCCAGGCCTCCTTATATCTGGCTCAGACTGCTGAGATAGCGCCGTCTATGGCAGCTAACGCAATATCTCAGATCACTAATATGTATCAACTGCAGGGAGACCAACTTATGTTTGTCGCCGACCAGATGAACCGGGCGGCAAACGCATCCAGCGCAGGTGTGCAAAATATCATGCAGGACCTGCAGGCGGCCGGCATGTCAGCCCATACTCTGGGGCTAAAAGTTAAGGATACCGCGATGATGCTCGGCGTCCTGCATAATATGGGGCTGGGTGACGCGTCGGGCACCTATCTGAATGACATGCTGATCAACCTGGACAAAGGGACGCAAAAGGCCCAAAAAGCCCTACAAAATATGGGGTGGCTTGAAGGAGCCACGATTAAATACACGTCATCCGGAACGGCAAAAATTATCGGCGGGGAAAATGCTCTATTTAATGAAAAGGGCGAAATAAAAAGCGCGGAGGAGCTTGTCAAGAGGCTCCGCAGCGTCCTGTTTGAAAACTCCGACCTCAAGCCGGAAGACCTGCGGGACGCCTCTGGCCAAATCCTGCCTGAAGAGAGAATCAATGAACTGATGCAGGCTAAAAACAAGTTGGAAGCTATACAGAATCTAAAGGACGTTTTCGGTATCCAGGGAATGCGAGCTGCCATCGCCCTGGCCACACCGGGTAAAGGCAGCTATGAAGACATGGTGGCCAAAGCTGAAAGGGCAAAGTCAATTCAGGACCAGGTGCTGGAATGGCAGGGAACTCTGATTGGCAAGGTAGAGTCATTAAAGGGCAGCTGGGAAACACTCATGTCGGAATCGGGGAGCCCGCTGGTAAAAGAGATAAAGAATAATGTCCAATGGCTTATTGATATGACAAATAAGGTTACAGCTTTTGCGAACACACACCCTCTAGTGACGAAGTGGGTTTTAAAAGTTCTCGGTTGTTTTGCTGTAGGGAGAATAGCTATAGGCGGTTTTATGTGGATGTTCGGCGGCCTGGGTAGTTTTATAGTTAAATCAGCTGGTCATATCGGGTCGTTTACCCGTTACGCTCGTGGTTTTTTTGATGCGTTTAAATATTTCCGCCAGGGCGCCGGAATCTTCCGGTCGTTATGGTCGGCGGTGTCGTTTGGGTACCCGATATTTATGCGAGTTGGGGCGATTTTTGGCCGTATGGGGCAACTCGGCCTGAAAGCCTTCCAGTTGATTGAGCGGGCTGGAGATGCTACATTTGGCCGGATCTCGCTAGTGATTCAGTCCGCTGCTGCCCGGATTGGCCCATTTTTAACTAAAATGGGTCTGAGCGCCCTGGGCGGGTTCCAGAAGCTCGGCGGATTATTCTTAAATGGGATAAGATTAGCCGGGCAATTTGGGGGATCGTTATTGCGACTGGGTGCGCAGGCGCTACTTACAGCGGCGAGGATCGGGGCATCATGGCTGATTGCTCTCGGGCCAATAGGCTGGATTATTCTTGGTGTAAGCGCAATCATTACTGCAGCCATAGTTGCCTGGAAAACTAATTTTTTGGGGTTCCGGGACTGGCTTACCGGTGCTTGGGAAACAGTGAAGGAGAAAGCCGGCGCGGCCTGGGAATGGATTAAAACTACCGCTATACAGTGTTGGGATGACGTAGTCGGTAAGGTCCAGGGAGCTATTGAGTGGTTTAAAGAGGCGTGGAACTGGATTAAGGGAGTCTTTCATTTATCCTCTAAGAAACCTGGTGAGGACATAGAAGCCGGAGATGTCCCGGCCTATGCACGTGGAGGGTTTATAAGGTATCCACACCTGGGTCTTGTGGGTGAGGCTGGACCGGAAGCGATTATACCATTAGGGAGCTATTACCGGGGGCAGGCTATGAGATTATACCGGCAAGTTGGCACAATGCTTGGAGTTAGGCCTTATGCTGCCGGCGGAATCGTTTTATCAAGTGGTTACGAGCCTCCGGTAGCGAGGATGCTTACGGTGTACCAGGACAATCGCAAATATAATATTTACATCTCCAATCCCAACCCGGCCGCCGCCGCGCGGGAAGTGGCGAAAGTGACGGGCGGAATGGACAAGTATACCAGGTCGCGAGATCCCCGATTACAGGGTAGCGATTTAGACCTGGCCATCGCGTAGGTGATTTGCATTGGCGACGAAAGTAATCCTTGGCGACATACTTTTTGATCCGGCTCCAAGGCAAAAGCTTAAGTTTAATAATCCTCGCGTCATCGCCAAGCTGGATATTCCCGGCGCACCCCCAGTCAACCAGGACATGGGTGAGGATGAGACAACCTTGGCATGGGATGGGATTTTAGTCGGCGCCGATGCTTATCGGAAAGCTATTCAAATAGAGAGCCTGAAGGATGCAGGTCAAGTGATACAGCTGATAGTCACGGGCTTTCCAGAGCTGTGCAAGAAGGTCCGGATTAGGAGTTTCCCCTGGGACCTGGTACGCCAGGATCGGGTGGAATACTCAATTGAACTGGTGGCGGAAATACCGCCACCGGTGGTTTCGCAGGTTATCACGACTTATGCTGCCGCTCCATCTGACGATGTGGAACAGGCTTCCTCCCCCGCCCCTTCCGGTAATACTTACGTTGTCAAAGAGGGGGACACTCTATGGGACCTGGCTGTTCAAAGGTGTGGTGATGGCACCAGGTGGCGTGAAATTGCGGATGCTAACGGTATTATGGACCCGACTACTTTGCAAATAGGACAAGAAATCGTGATCCCGTTTTAGGAGGCTTTTATGGACGCGCCCAGGGCAATAGTCGAGGTGGCCGGCGTGGACGTACGCTGGCACGACATGATAGACATGACATTTGATAATACGCTTTACCTGGCTGCGGACAGCTTTGATGTGACTTTCCGTAATGATTTATATTTAAGCGATTGGTTTCGCAAGCAGCAGGAAGTGAAGATCTATCTGGGCTATGTAAAATCTCCATACGCCTGGTCAAAGGCTGAGCTTGACCACGTGTTCACTGGCCGGATTGATGGTGTGAAGCCTAATTTCAGCGGCACGATGACTGTAAAACTGCCGGGGCGCGACTATTCGGCGCCGATGATCGATACTGAATATTCAGTGGCCTACGCGGAACGCACATCGAGCCAGATCGCGGTCATGATGGCGGTTAAATATGGCTTAACTCCGGTGGTTACGGATACTACAGTAATAGTTGACAAGGAGCTTGTGGCCAATAAGAAGGAATGGGACGTGCTTCAGGCCCTGGCTGATCTCGAAGGTTTTGTGTGTTATGTGACAAAGGATAAGGAGCTCTATTTCGGGCCACGCCAGGACGAAGACGAGGAAGTTGTGGCGGAGCTTAATTACAAGGTGAGTGGCCTCGCCAACTGCGGGGAGATAGAGTTTGACGATTCGGCAGTGGGGGTTGTAAATAAGGTTACTGTCCGGCACTGGCCGGGCAGGGACAAGCAATTGATCGAGGCCTCTGCTATAAATGAGAGTTTACTTACCGCCATGGGTGGTCAGGTCAAAGAACGGATCTGGTATATTAGCAAAGCTAAAACCTATGAATTAGCACAGATGTACGCGGAAAAGCTGCTTAAGGAAAATTCGAGAGCTGTTGTTACAGCAACAGGTTGGTATCCGGGCAACCCAAAGATACTGGCGGAGAAAAAGGTAAAGGTGTCGGGTTGCGGTCGATTTAATGGATTTTACTACGTTGAAAAGGCCACACATAGTTTAAGTAAACAAGATGGTTATAAAACCTCTTTTAGCCTCACTAATGTGCGTCCGGAATCGGCAGAACAGTACCGTCAAGATTTATATAATTACGAGGAGAAAACCGCGTGAAAGACTTAATATTCCCTCAAGCCGGGATAATTACATCTCTTAATGTTGAACAAGCCCTTGCGAAGGTTTTTATCCCGTTATTTAAGATCGAAACTACTTGGATACCGGTGAGCACAAATCTTTTATATGAGACTAAAATAAAGGCTACAACGTTGGAAAGGGACAGTCACACCGTTTACTACGATTCGGAAAAAATCAGCATAAATTCTACAGCTTCGGGTCCTAAAGAAACATCCTCCCAGGAAACGATGGAAAGAATCGAATGGGGAACCTTGAAGGTCGGCAATGAAGTAGTTGTGGTGTTTCTAAACGGCAACCTGAACGCCGGACGGGTAATCGCTAGGATTTAGAATTAATATTGGGTTTTAACTTGCCACAGGTTTATTAAACTAACGGAACATTGTTTATTAGATAAGAGCTAATTTTATGGAGGATAGTATGACTAACCCGAAACTTGGTGTTGACCTGGCCGGCCCCGACCTGAGCCCCACCTACCAGGGGGATGCCGCCCTGGTGCATGATACAACAAACGTCAGAGGCGCTATACTGCGAAGGCTGGAAACCCCGCTGGGTGGGCTGTTCGCTCACCCGCAGTATGGTAATCCGGTTCATGACATTCTTTCGGATGTAATGGCCGATGCCTGGTCTGGGAAGGCTGTTGTGGGAATAAGGCAATGTCTTGACCAGGAGCCGCGGGTGAAGGTTGAAGACGTAAACGTGGAAATGTATCCGGAGCAAAGGCTGGCCGTTTTCAATATAACTTACAGGGTACTCGATGAGCCAGGGGTTGAGAACCTTGTTTGGCAGGTGAATATACCTTGACCGAACCAAATTTTAAAGACTTTAACCAAATCCTCTCCGACATGATGGCCGATTTGTCCGCCAAGGGAACAAAGCTGACTGATTTAAACCCCGGTTCTGTGATACGGACACTTTTAGAAGTGAATGCGGCAAAGTTAGAGGAAAGCCACTATCTGGCAGAGCAGATTATAAACCTTTTCTTTGCGTCAACTACTTTCGGGAAATACCTTGACCGGCGCGCGGCTGAAAAGGGGGTAAAAAGAGAATTGGGCACTGCAGCAACCGGAATCGTCACGGCCACACGCAGCACGCCGGCGCCATTCGGCCAGTTTATTCCCAAAGACACCACTTTTGAGACTGAGGACCGGACCGTTCAGATTATTACCACGGCTGATGCAAATTTAGACCAGGGCGCAACCAGCGTTAATCTACATGTCAAGGCCGTAAATGTTGGCAAGGCCGGTAACCTGCAGGCGGGGACGGTGCTGAAGCAGGTTGGTGTGGCCGTAAGCCTGATTGAGGCGGTGACCGTGGCAGAACCCGGCCTGAAAGATGGAACCGATCCCGAAACTGATGATGACTTACGGAATAAGTATCTGGCCGTTATGCGTTCCCCGGGGACTTCCGGAAATAAAGCGGATTATGTTAAATGGGCCTTGGAGGTTGCGGGTGTTGGTGGGGTTTATGTAGACCCTCTCTGGAGTGGTAGGGGTACTGTAAAAGTTTCTCTTCTGGGAACGGATAAGACCCCTGCGGCCCAGGCGATTGTAGATGCGGTGCAAGCTTATATTGACCCTAATCCCGGCCTGGGTGAGGGTAAGGCTCCTATCGGCGCAACGGTTACCTGTGTGGCTGCTCCGGCAGTAAGTATTGATATAGCTGCCACGGTTGTCCTCGATGGCTCAAAGACATTGGTGGAGGTTCAAGCTGCTTTTGCCGCTGCCGTGGTCGAACATCTAAAAACAATTGCTTATTCTAAGGATACAACTGTCCGGTACAGCCGCATGGAATCTTTACTCCTGGACACCCAGGGCGTTACCGACTATTCTAACGTATTGGTCAACGGAGGCGCAGCGAATATAGTTATTCCTGCCGGGTCCGTGGCCGTAAAAGGGACGGTGACATTATCGTAATGGATTCCACCGCGGGGAAGGAAATACTTGTAATGCTGCCGGCGTACTATGATGCCGACAACACCAGGGCCGTCCTGGATACCCAGGGGAAAGAATTTGACGCCCTGAAGTCTTTGCTTTTGTTTATAATTGACCAGATATTTGCCGAAACTGCGAGCGGCTGGGGGTTAGCGCGCTGGGAAAAAGATTTAGACATTACTCCTGCCGCGGGTGACAGCGAAGAACTTCGCCGGGCCAGGATATTGGCAAGGTTGCTCGCTCCGTCAAGTATGACAAAAATAAAACTGGAGCAAATAATAAATCAATTTGTTCCTGGAGCAGCTGTGGCAAAAATTTTAGATGAATACGCGTTTTACGTCAATATGCCACTTGACGGGTTAATTTTAATTTCAATAAGAGACATATTCATTACCGTTGATGAAAATAAGCCAGCGCACTTGGAAGCAGTCTATCAGGCAGAGGCAAGCCAAAGTTTAGAGCTGAAAATAGTTACTGAAAATGCCCCTGTTGTCTATTCTCTGTGTAATATGGAACGCACAGCCGCGTTGGCTGGAGTGGCACTGCAATTGAGTATGTCGCTGGGTGTTATGTCGCGGTATATAGGCTGGGAATATTCGCCCTGCGGTACCGTACAAACTGCCGGTCAGCCTGGGCAGGGATGCTTTGCTTCATTAGATGCCGGCGCCAACGTGGTGACCAAGGCGTGGGAGTATGACCTGGCCGGCGAGGCCATGCCAGCCGGAGACAAGGGGTACCCCCTGGCTGGCGGGATGTCCCTGGAGACGATCTTTGTCCCCGTTAGCTGGGGCTATGAGATGTGTGGACAAATTACTGCAAGGAGTGATGCGGCATGATTCCGCCTGAAGGGATGCAGGCAATCGGCGAAGCAATCGCCGGCCTGGTACAGGAAGGAAAGTGTATCCAAAACGGCGTCCAGCGAACCTTGCCCCCGTTCCGGGTGGCGGCAGAAGATAGCACTGTTAAGGTATTGTTCT
>NZ_QFFZ01000051.1 GCF_004369225.1 Pelotomaculum propionicicum | reverse complement strand
TCGTTTTAAGTAGTACAAGAATTTGCCTCTGAATTTCCGGGATAGAACCTTGACGGGGATAAAGAACTTTTTCTTTGAGTTCACCCACTTGCCATATGAATCAAGTCCACCGCCCGGTACAATGCAGTGAACATGGGGATGATGCATTAGGTTCTGTCCCCAGGTATGCAGCACTGCTGTAATACCGATTTGCGCTCCCAGGTGTTTTTTATCGGCAGCAAGCTCCGACAGGGTTCCTGCGGCGGCCTTGAACAGTATTTTATAGACAACCTCCTGGTTCTGATAGGCAACAGGGTTTAAAGTGTCCGGAATGGTGAAAACAACATGAAAATACCCCACGTCAAGCAGGTCATCCTTCCTGGCAGAAATCCAGCGTTCCTTGGTTAAAGTCTGGCATTTGGGACAATGACGATTGCGGCAGGAATTGTATGATATACGTGTATACCCACACTCGTCGCACTCATCGATATGAGCACCCAGCGCCGCGGTCCTACAATCTTTAATGGCGCTCATCGCTTTTAACTGATTGGGGAGAAGCCTATGATTTGATAGATACGCATCTCCATGTTGACTGAAAATATCCTGCAGTTCAATCATCAGACGGAGCATCCGAACGGCAAAACGCAGAAGGTTTATCAAGAGGACTTCTAACGTTCGATGTTAAATTGGCAAGATGCAGATAAACGGTCGTGGACTGAATGCTGGAATGACCAAGCAGTTCCTTGACCTGCAAGAGAGTGGCGCCGTCCTCAAGCAGGTGTGTCGCAAATGCATGCCGGAGCGAATGGATGGAGACGTTTTTTGTTATGTTCGCCCTTTTTACGGCTTCATTAAAAGCAAATTCTATCCCAGAGGACGTAATATGCGAAACACGGTACGTCCCCAGAAATAGCCAGCCTTCGTGATGTGTGGGCCGATATTTTTTCCAGTATTCCCTTAAGACATCGAGGCAGTTTTCCGAAAGCAGGGTGTAGCGGTCCTTGCCTCCCTTGCCATTTTCTACAAACAGGCGCATATTCTTCGAGTCGATGTGCTGTATTTTAAGGGCTGCCGCTTCACTGACGCGTAAGCCGGAGCTGTATACAACCGACAGCATTGCCTTGTGCTTTATATTCCGACAACTGCCAATAATCGAGGATACTTCTTCTCTCGTCAAAAGTTCCGGCAGTGTCTTTCGCTTTTTCTGGCGCGGAATCTGAAGATAATTGAGTGTACGATTCAGCGTTACTGCAAACAGAAAACGTATAGCTGCGCTGTAGGTGTTTACAGTCTGGGGCGCGACCTTTTTATCGTTAATCAAGTAGTATAGAAAATTTCGGATGTCGTGTTCATTTAATTGCTCTACTGGCCGGTTACAATGCTCAAGAAAAAGTCTTGCATTTAGAGTGTAGCTATCCAATGTGTGTTGCGATAGCCCTCGGAGTAGGATATCCTCTTTATATACGACAGAGGAATTCCCATTTGGTATAGATGCATAGCTCGCGAATGCCGAAACATATGGGCATGCAAGTGCGGGGGGACTTCTGGACATACTTGCATGGCAAACCTTCCGTAGCGACTTAAAAAACTGGCTACATTTTCCACTGACATTTTCCCCGTCTGACCCTTGATAACCGTATAAAATAGATACATGTCATTTCTGCGAGTTTCTTTTGGATGAAACCGTTTCAGATATTCATTCAGATGTTCAACTGTTTTATCTAACAGAGGAACTGTTCTGGTTTTGTCACCCTTACCGGTAAGATAGACAAATGGCGTGGGAGATTCCAAATGAAAATCCTTCAACTTTAAATCCAATATTTCCTGAACACGGGCACCTGTATCATACATCAATATCATGAAAAACCGGTCACGAAAACCGTTTCTTTTGGCTATGTTGGGTTGTTCAAATACAGTTTTCAGTGCAGTTTCAGACATATATTCTACATTACGCTGCCCCATCTTTTGCACGGGGATTTTTTTCATGTCCATATATATTGCCATGAGGGATGGGTCCTGTATTGCAGCGTAATTGAAGAATGCATTCAACGCGGCCCGCCGTTGGTTTCTGGTGGATGCACTGCAACCCCGTGCGTTCTGAAGCCAGTCAAGAAATTCACAAATCAGATCATTCGTTAAAACATCAAACGAGATTTTTGTGAACGGAATGCTCTTTTCTTCCAGAAGGAAAACGCGGAGCAGGTTAAGGGTTTCTCGGTATGATTTAATCGTGTTTTTACTGCAACATCTGTGACGAGGCAGATATACCGTAAGAAATCCTTTTACATGTTTGAAAAAAGTATCATCAGTCTTCATGGCCCACCTCCGGAATCAAATCTGCAAATCTTCCTTTTGTTCTTTCCGTTATTATAGAGAAGAATTCTTGAATTAGATGTAGATAATAATCGGTCTCATAAAGGCTGGCATGTCCAAGATACATGCTGAGGTATGGAAGGAATGCATTTAGATCTTTCCCTTCTGCTACCCATAGATTAAGACGTCTTACACAAAACGAATGACGAAAATCATGGACACGTGGCCTATTCCCACAGATGCTGTTAATTCCTGTTTTATTCCAAAATTTATGGAACATGTATTGAATTTCACATTTACTGTAATACCCTCCACGGTGGTTTGGAAAAAACCATATGCGTCCAGGAAAGATTTTCTCCACTTCTTTATGATATCTACAGCATAAATTCAGTACATCATCTGACATCATAACGGTACGATCCCTTTTCCCTTTTGCATGTAGAATTTTCAACATACCTGTTTCAAGGTCAACATCTTCCACCTTTAACAGGCGTGCTTCTGATGAACGCAGACCGCAACAGTAAATCATACGGAAGATTACTGGAAATACAAGATGTCTTGCAGGACTTCTCTTATCATAACTGCATTTATCGGCTTCTGTAAAAAAAGCCCTAAGTTCCAGGCTGGTAAATATATGAGGCTCATAACGCTTCTTTTTACCAGGTATTCCATTTGGAATGATATACGCATCAACTCCGATTCCGTTCATATATTTACCCAACTGCCGTACTGGGGTTATACGGCTCTCAAGAGTGGCCACATGTTCATCTTCATTGCGTTGTGCCCAATGCATGGCAACTTTTTTTGTCAGGTTTACTTCCATGGGGTAATGTTCCATACAAAAGCGATCGAACTGCCATAGCCTGAATTCCTGAGTTTTATAGGAATACCCGACGGCACGTTTTTGTTCAATAAGCCCTTCAATATATGGCTTTAGATTACTATGATACACATGGTTCATCGCAGTTCCTCCTTTTCAACTTCAATTCCATCCAGTCCCAATGCACAAAACTTTAAGTTTTTTATATCGGTCGAAAGATAAATCTTTGTGGAATCCTTGCTTTTATGGCCAAGAATCGTAGATATTACTGACAACGGCGTTTCTTTCTCCAAAAGGCGTGTGGCGATGGCATGACGTAGACAGTGTATTCCCTTCTGTTCACCTTCTTTCTGGTGAACACCAGCTTTTTCCATGGCCTGACTTGAAATCCTATAGCAGGCTGCACCATCTATCTTAGTAAATGGTGCACAGCTCCGCAGGAACACATAGGGAGAATCCACTTTAGGTCTTGCATTTAATATATAGTCTGCGATGGCATTGCCGACATCCGCTAGAAGAGGAAGCACAAGTAGACTATTGTTTTTTTTCTGTACTAACTCTATGGTACCGGTCTTCCATTTGATGTCACTGAGACGGAGATTACTGATATCCGTGCGCCTTAATCCAGTCCGTGTCGCCAGTAAGAGTATGGCATAATTGCGTTTTCCCAAGGAATCATTCCTGTCCACGGTTTCTAAAAGTTTCTGTGTCTCATCATATGTAACGCCCGAAACGATGTAGGTCTTCCTGCGTGAATCACTGGGAACTGCCCATATTAGACATGCGGTTGCTTTATCCTTAGATTCAAGAAAACGAAAAAATGAGCGGAGAACCGGCAACACAACGTGCAATCCTTTTGGGAATCGGTTTGAAATATGAAGTACGAATTCGTTGACATCTTTAGGCTTTACTTCAGATATGTTTTTGTACCGTTTCATCTCAAGGTATTCGAAGAAACTTTCTGAAATTCGACTGTATGCCTGGATCGTACCGATGCTTTTCTGCTCATTTTGCAACTGATGAGCATAACATTTGTGAAGTTGTATGAAAGCTGGTTCATTTAATTTTATGATATATCCGCACACGGGGGCATAGATTACAAAGCCCGTTCTTCTTCTGTTAGCAGCTGCAAATGGAAGAAGGGCGGGCTCATCTTTGTTGGTATCGCTGTCCACTAAACCTTAGCTGAGGCGGCGGCAACGCCGGCGCTGTATTACTTACTTCTCGCTGATCCGTGCTGGTACTTTGTTGAAGGTTAGCACCATTTCATGGGATAGCAGGAAATTGAATGTATTTGTTGAAAAATAAATAAAAAAAGCGCCTAAAAATTATTTATGTTGTTTTATTTTATTTTATAATATCTTATAATATATTATAAGGGCGGGGATACAATTGACCTCTTGGCATGAAGCCTGGTTAGAATTGCTCAGAAGGGCAGGAAGGACCCGTAACTACCTTATCTCAAAGCATGCCTTTGTAAGGATGGGAGAGCGGGATATCAGTGATGATGATGTGCAAAGGTGTTCATTGGAGGGGCAATATATTGAGCACCAGGGACACGGGCAAGATTTAAAAGTTTTGCTTCAGGGTGAATGCGATGATGGTTCAACTTTTTATATGGTTGTCGCCCTTGCGTTTCCACGTCCCGTAATAGTTACTGTTTGCAGGTTTAAAGATGGAATTTGGGATGACCTTGGGCCAATGAAAAAGAGAAAAAAATAAAACACCCCAACTAGGAGGGTAAATTATGCAATGTTATGTCTGCGACGGCAATATGACTCAAGTACATAAGGATGTAGAGACAACCTGGAAAGGGAAAACAGTGGTCTTTAAGGGTATAAATGTCTATGTCTGTGATTCATGTGGCGAGGAAGCTTATGAGCCGGATGATGTCAAAGCGATGCAATATTTTATAGAAGGCGCCATAAAGAAGAATGAATACCCTGAAATAATGAATGTCGAAGAAGTGGCGGATTTTTTTCGGGTCAGCAACCAAACCATCTATAACATGCTCCGGGCTGGAAAATTACCCGCCGTTAAAGTAGGCCGGGAATGGAGGTTTCCCAGGGATAAGATAAAAGCAATGGTCTTTGAGCAAGGACAGGAGGAACAGCGTGTTGAACTCGTAGCCAGGGACAGCGGTGACGGTTTAAGCAAAAAGGACGCGGATATTATCTCCAGGCATTTAAGTGATATGTGATGGATTGAGGTGCGAACAGTGGGTGAAATTTATTCCCGGGCTTAGTCCGGCAGGGTATGCGGTGGCACTCAGGAAGGAATTAAAACTTGTCGGAAGAATTGACCCATTTGAAATAGCTAAAGAGATAGACGTACCTGTCTTCAATGAAGATTTAGATGAAATAGACGGCTGTCTTTTAAAGAAAGCAGAAAACAAAAGGATTCTTATAAACAAGAATATCCAACACCTTAACCGGCAGCGGTTTACCCTGGCCCATGAGCTTGGGCACTTACAGATAAAAAGTCACGATGAAAAAATGTATCGTTGCTCGGCATCGGATATCCAGCGCTACCGCGGAGTTAAACTAATAGAAAATGAAGCCAATGATTTTGCCTCTGAATTGCTGCTTCCGGAAGCGGATGTTCAATCGATTGTAAGAAAACGCAGGTTATCGATGGATTTAGTAAAAGATATATCAGAGGACTATGGTATATCCCTTACGGCGACTGCCCTTAAAATAATAAAAGTTTGCCCAGACCGGGGAGCGGTCGTACTATCGGAAAATGGACAGATAAAATGGTCATTTGAATCAAAAACATTTGGCTACGAAGTCAGAAAAACAAAATTGCATGAATATACCTATGCATACGACTATTTCAATGAGGGTTCATTGCCGGACTCTCCACAAAAGGTTTTGGCATACGCCTGGCTGGGAAATGCCAGGGACCGGAATCAAACCTTATTGGAAGAATCTATCGCTATTTATTCATTAGGAATGGTATTAACACTAATCTATACAGAGGACTTAGAAGAGTCAGAGGACGACGAGGAATAAAATGCCTCTCCGGTGTATCCAGTGTAGGTCGCTAAGATTATCTTCAGATGAGGTTTGGCCGGCGGCGCGGCCTAAGACCAGCTATAACTGAAAAATATTTGATTCCAAAGTAATTTTGTGGCGGGCAGCCCATATGCTGCTGTGACTAACTTATGCCCGGCGGCTGCCGGGTAAAGTAGTCCGGCTCTACTACTGCTCATTATAGTATGCTGGCCGCATAATAAAAGAAGCCTGAAAATCACCTGCGCCTGCCGGTAAGGGTGATTTTTTGATCACTTAATTAAACTGGATGTAATCGCCGGTCTTCCGCAGGTTCATTACATGCCGGCCAGGCTGCCTTATGAATGGCTCATGGGAACCCGCGCTCTCCGGTGACTGCCTGGTTCCGGGGTATAGGGCGTGCAGCTGCACGCATTTTCTGCCCGAAACCTGGCTGCCGGGCCACCGCCCGTGCGCTTCCGATCCGCTAGACAGGGCCGCTTGCATTTGGGCCTTAATCCCGGGTAACCGGCGGCCGCATACCGCTCCGCTCCGCGCACGCGATTTGCATACTTCTTATAACCAGGCGCCCAGGCGGCTAAACGGCAAGCGCAACTGGCGCAGGAAAAAGGGCGACGGCGAAGTGATCACCCTGCCGGGCGCAGTCCCGGCCATTATTTCGGGAGAGGATAGATGGATCGATTGATTTTCAAGTATTAGGTGACCGGATCAAAGTGCTGAAAAAAAGGAAAGACGACCTTCATGAATACCTGGCTTCGAAAAGCTCTCCTTTGTCAAAAATGACGGAAGAGATGGTTATCGAATATTTATACGTCACTCAAAAGAAGGGAATTGACAGGTCTAATTTTCTTGCAAAAAAGAAAACCGTGGACCTGTATGTCCACGAAGTTAAGGTTTTTCCTGATAAAGTTGAGGTTATGCTTAAGCTTGACTTTGGTGCGGATAAAGGTGGTGTCGGAGGGCTGACTTTACTTTATCCGCACATAGGAGCATAGGTTATTTACCACAACCCGCTCAACCTGGCGTTTGCAAGCCGCAAATAAAGAAAAAACCTTGGCGTCAATACAACCAAAGGCTCCCCTGAAATAATTACTTCAAGCCGGCCCAAATGCAGGGATGCAGGCAGCACCCTTCATAAAGGACCAGTCTCGCATATCATGACGGCTCAACTACGCCTTCATTGATGATAGCCCGAGCCTCTTCCAGGGTATTGGCGGCGAATAACTCTTCAAGGACATAATCCAGCACTTTCAAACTACTCATCTGCTGGACCTTTTCTTGCAAGCCGGCCGATTTCTTGCCGAATCTTCGATCCAGATACTTTCTGATGACTTCCCGCCTGGCTTCGATATTGCCTTCCGCACGACCTTTCTCATGCCAACTGGTGGTAATTTGCATAATGATGTCGACCTCCTTGCGATCCAGTGTTCCCAATTCCCGGTTATATTGTTCTTCTTCTTCACGGTTCAGTTTTAGGTAGGTCTCGAAAAAGCCGGCCAGAAGTTCCATCCGGGCCGGGTCCAGTTTCATTCGGACCAGCATGCGCATGAACTCCAGCTTTACCTTAACTTTTTCTTCCGGCTTAAAGCCCATCTTGCTTAAAAGGGCGGCAGCCACCGGATTGTCGCTTTTTATATATTCCCGCCAGTTCAGTTTCTTTAATTCCAGCTTATAAAACCGGAAATTCAAGACATCCAGAAACGGAAACCCCAGTTCAAAACTGTCCGGTTCATTCCTTACCCGGTCGTAGCTGAATACGACCACCGGTAATATTTTGCGCCGGTATTTTTCATAGAGCCGGCTGAAATAGATGAACATCCGCCTGTTGAAATTTTTTTGCACATATGCCTGCGGCTCAACATGTACCAGGATCAAACCGGGTTCATCTTTAAGCCGGGTCTCCACCAAAATGTCCACTTTGCGCTTTTCTCCAGCCGTCACATCAGTAAAAATTTCCTGTTGGAGAAATTTGATGTGCTTCAAATCTATGGAGAGGGCGGCTTCCGGAAAGAAAAGTTCTATAAATTCGGCAAAAAACGTCTCCAGCAATTCCTTAAACAGGCGGTCATGGTCGATCTGATTTTCGTTCATCTGGCCGTCTCCTTTTTCCTCTGATCACAGTTTACTTTATGGGCGGTATGGTTTCAAGAGATTTACAGCACCGATGGTCATATTCTGAGAGTCTCCCGTTTTTGGCTCCAAGATTGGTTCTTTCCCGGCGGGATTCGCAACCGCTACATTACTACTGTAAACTCAATTCCAAATATCTTATGCCGGGCTGAGCGCCCGGCTTCATCCGCCGGCAACATTCCATGCCCGGCACCACCTCGCCAGCCTTCCGCTGCTGCACCGGACCCGAAAGAAATGTCCTTAATCAAAGGCATTTCGGAATCTTGTAAGCCGGTGCGGCCTGCTCTACATTCGATATATTTCGGGAATTGCCAGGCTCCGGTTGGAAATCCAATAATGAAAAAATCCTTTAATCATTACTTAGTCCCACACCCGCTCCAGGATCCACGTTCCCGGGGCTTTTTCATAATACAGGTCACACACCAGGCCCTGGTATGTTTCGCACCGGTACCGGACCGGTTCCGGCTCCCTAAACCTGCTCCACCAGTACTGAGCTTCCTCATAGACGGCACAATTAAAAATCCGGTACCACCGCCCCAGCCAGCGGAAGCGCTTGGGCTGCTTATTCGCGTCAAGTTCGACCTGCACGGGCGAACGATAAAGTTTAGTCATAGTCTTTCACCACCCGGAGGGCGCGGCGCCGGGGCTGTTCAACCTTGACGTAACCGCCATAGAGTAGCTCGTTCAAGTGCTTGTGCACGGTACCGACGCCGGCGCCTGTTATTTTGGAAAGCTCGCGGATAGTCGGAGAGTAGCCGTGCCTTTCGGTGTAATTTTTTATGGCGTTTAGGAGGTCTTGATTCGAAAGACAAACATGATTAAAAACCGGCCCTACCATCTTACTTCACCACCCGCAGTGTGCGTGGCCGGCCCGGCTCAAAGGTGATGTAACCCTTGCGCTTTATTTTTTTAAGGTGCTCATAAACCGTACCAAAATTATACCAAACTGACGTTCTGCTGGCAGGCATGGCGGCGCGGGCAAGGACCTACGAAGCCCGGCCTCGATAGCGCCGGAAGCGGTGTGTAGAGCGGGAGTGAAGTCGTAGCCGGAGCAAGAGCTGCCGGCACTCTGGCTGACACGCACAGGACTCGGGAGGGTGGCATGCACATTTAACCATGCCGGGGCGGGCGTTAGCCGGCCCCGGCTTTCCGCTTAGAGACCCACAGAGCCCGGCCCGGAAGCCGGCCTGTGAGCAGGCTGCGGAGCGCGCGGCGTGACCGGCCGGGGACATACGAAGGCCCGCTGCCTGGGGCCTGGCTGGCCGCGCAGAGCGCGTAGCGGTCCGACCCCAGCATCTTCCGGGCACCGGCCAAAAAAAGCTGCAGCTACAGCTGCAGCAGCAACCCTTTCAACTCCCGCCGCTCACTGCGCGCCTTTGCCACAGCACCCAGTTCGTGCAGCGCCACAGAGGCTATATGCTTGCAGTACACACTGCGCTCGAAGAAGTCCCTGCAGCTGCAGTATACCCGCTTGCACTCGATGTACACCGTGTACTCGTCGCGTGTACCTTTAATGCGCGCACTGACGTCCTGCACGCCGCGTTGCACATCCACCACCTTAATGCTGCCGTCCAGCAACCCCGCAACCGCGCGGCCCAGCCTCGAATCGTCAACCTTACAAAGAAATTTTCTCATCCTGCAACGCCTCCTTTTCTTTCAGACGGGCCGACACCGATGCCCCTGTCAAGGGCCGTAGCAAAGCGAAGAACGTAGCAAAATTTTTTTCGACCTATAAGCTTGACCCAAAAGCAAAAGAAAAAAATTTTGTAGAGCGCACCCTTGACAGGGGGCATACGCGGCGGCGCGGTAAAGTAAAGGGCCGGGCAGAAAATTTTTTCGCCCGCCAAAGGGCTGGCCCAAAAGAGAAAAAATTCTCTGCCCGGGCGAAGCGAAACCCTTGACTTTGCCTGACCCAAGGCGCCGCCGCGCAAGGTGGCGGTATAATTAAGGAGCGGGAGGCTTGACCGTTCCCCCTCCCTTTAGGGAGGGGATAGAGGTGGGTTTCCTTTTAAGGACCTCAAAGACAGCATTGAAGCGGCGTAGCCGCTCTTCTTCTGGCGGGCGTAGCCCGCCCGTTAAAGCCCCCCGGACCCCAAGATTGGGGGCGGGGGGTTGGGGGGTTGGGGGTTGACCGGCCCACTAAGCCAAGCCCAGCACGGCGCACGGCCAACAAAGCCAGGCCTGGGAGCTGGGCGCGGTGCGGCAGCCCCCCGGCCGGAGCCAGTGCGCCCGGCCACAGATGGCAGGCGCATACGCGCGCGGGCGGAGGCCCGACCCGCGAAGGCCGGCCCGGACAGGACCCCAGAGCTGGGCAGTCTGCCAGCCATGCCAGACAGCGAAGCCCGGCATCAAAGGGCATGGACGGCTGTCTGCCCGACATGCAAAGGACCGCACAGGATCACATGCACAGTCAATCTGACCACACACGGCCCGGACCTGACCTGTGAGCAGAGCTTTTTCAGTTAGGGCCGGGCGGTGTGTGGCTTCCTTAATTCATAGGTTTCTTTTGTTTGTATGAAGATGTCGATTTTTCATTCATAAAGGCATACATTTTCTTTTTTCAGAAGGAAAATTATTTTGAAACGAAGAAATGTTTTCCATAAATAAAAGAAATTATTGGTTAATCCTTAAAAATCCGGAATAAGTAAGAAGTCGTTTGATTAGACAAGGAGTTGACTTTGTAAAGGTGCAAGATATTTTGGCTGATACTCCATTGGAAAACCCTGCTGATGACCGGTTAGGATATGCTCCATTCGCAAAGAGTCTTGCCGAAGCAATCTGTAAATTTAATGATGATGAAGGACTCGTTTTTGCTCTATTTGCCCCTTGGGGAAGTGGTAAAACCACCTGCTTAAATTTTATTCAATATTATATTGATGCCGAAAAAGGAGAAGAAAAACCTCTTATTGTTCGGTTTAATCCCTGGTGGTTTTCCGGTCATGGGGATTTGTTAAACCAGTTTTTTAAAGAGTTTCGAGCAGCGCTTGGGAAGAATGATATTTTTAAAGAATTGCTCGGTAAACTTGCTGGTTTTGGTGAAATTATTTCTGATATTCCAGAGCCTACGGGAATAGTAAAATATTTAGGGAAAATTTTGCCGGTTTTAAATCAGATGCCTGAGAAACAGGCATGGGAGATTAAAGAGGAAATTGCAAAAGAAATAAGAAAACAAGATATTCCCATTTTAATTATCATTGATGATATTGATCGCCTTTCTGCTGATGAAATCGTAACTATTTTTCGGGTAATTAAGGCTGTTGCAAATTTCCCTAAAACAAGTTATTTGATTGCTTTTGATAAAGACGTGGTGGTTAGGGCGCTTAAAAGAGTTCAGAGGGTACCCGGCGATAACTACCTGGAAAAAATCATTCAAGTTCCTTTTGACATGCCGCTTCCTGACAAGATAAGCGTACGTAAGCTATTTTTCGAAACGTTGGATAAAGTCTTTGCTGGTACCCCTGAAGATTTATTTGATCAAACATACTTCGGCAATGTATTTTGGGACGGCATCGACCATTTCCTAAAGACAGTTCGTAATGTAAAAAGGCTGACAAATGCTCTTAAAATAACTTACCCTTCTGTGGTTGGAGAAGTAAATCCCATTGATTTTCTGGCAATTGAAACCATCAGAGTATTTTTACCTGATATTTATTATTTAATCAGGTCGAATTCAGAGATGTTCAGTGGTCTTGCAGACAGACAAGGCAATTTAGGCCCAAATATTGAGAAATTAAAACTATTCCACAACCAATGGCTAGAAAATCTTCCCGAAGCTGAAAAAGAAATAGTAAAAAAATTAATTCTTCGTATATTTCCCAAATTACGAGCAGTATTTGAAAATACTTTTGTTTCAGATCATAATTGGAGGAAACAATTACGTATTTGCAGCCCGGATAAGTTTCCGATTTATTTTAAGTTCGCCATACCGGAAGGGCAAATCTCTAATGCTGAAATGAAGGCATTTCTTGTTTTAGCAGGGGACAAAAATAGCTTTGGCAAACTTTTGTTAGATCTTGCAAACCAACATTGTTTAGATGGAAGGTCACGAGCCAGCGTATTTCTTGAAAGAATGGAAGACTATACCGAGAAGGAGATACCAAAAGCTCATATAAAAAATATTTTTCTAGCTCTCTTTGATGTCGGTGACCATTTGCTTTTGCCTGAAGATGAGTCCCGGGGCTTTTTTAGCTTTGGTAATGATGTTCGTTTAGATCGCATTATGTTTCAGTTGTTAAAGCGCTACAATAATCAACAAGAAAGATACGAAATTCTAAGTGAGGCTTTTATCAATGGGAGTGCGCTTTCAACAATAGTAAGGGAAATAGCTGTTTTGAGCCAACAGCACGGAAAACTCGGCACTGATGCTGATGATGAGAAAGAAAGATTGGTGGGAGCACAACACCTTGAGGAACTAGAACAAATAGGGCTTAAAAAAATTAAAGACGCTGCAGCTAGTGGAAACCTTATCAATTTACGGAATTTTGCAAACCTCCTTTACCGCTGGAAGGATTGGGAGAATGATGAAGCGCCGAGAAAATGGATAGAGTCAGAATTATTAACGACCAATGAAGGGATTGTTGATTTACTGGTTGGCTTCCTCTCAAAAAGCTATAGTCAGGCTTTAGGCGACCGGGTTTCCAGGAGTAATTGGCGACTTGATCCAAAAGTTCTTGAACCATTTATCGAGCCGTCAACAATTATTGATAGAGCACGTCAGATTTTTCGGGACTCGCCGGAATGGCTAAAAGGTGAAAAGAGAATTGCATTGGAAACCTTTATCAAGCATTATGATCTTAGGGCGAAAGGTAAAGACCCGAATCTGGAAATGAATGAGGCATCGAGTAGTTACTAGCTTGGTTGTAAAAATACCTTTACTTCAAAGCAGGAGGGAGCACTTTGGCTGGGAAGAATAAAGAGGATCAAAGTATTGATCAGTACACCTACCCGGAGAAAAAGCGGCTCAATAACCCGCCGGTGGGGTTGGTCACCCCCGGCACGGATAAAGATGCGCCGAAGAAAAAGTATCAATATGATCCGCATCTGGATCCCCAGCTGGTCTGGGCCGGGAAGGCGGAGCATACCAGCTTCGAGGTGGACACGGTATCCCTGCATGTCCACGAGCGTATTGATCCCCTGACGATAATTGCCGGGGTAAGAAAGCAGGCAAACCGGCAGGAAGAGGAATATTATCAGATGAGCCTCTTTGAGAAGCTGGAAAATTACCGGCCCTTGCGTGAGGCTGTCGATTTCTACAAGCACGACCAGGACTGGGCCAACCGCCTGATTGCAGGGGACTCCCTCCTGGTGATGAACTCCCTCTTGGAGAAAGAGGGTATGGCCGGCAAGGTGCAGATGATTTACATAGACCCGCCCTACGGGGTGAAGTACGGCTCCAATTTCCAGCCTTTCGTCAACAAGAGGGACGTAAAGGACGGCAAGGACGAGGACCTGACCGCCGAACCGGAGATGATCCGCGCTTTTCGGGATACTTGGGAATTGGGTATCCATTCCTACCTGACCTACCTGCGCGACCGGCTGCTCCTGGCCAGAGAGCTCCTCACCGAAAGCGGGAGCTGTTTTGTGCAGATCAGTGACGAGAATGTGCATTTGGTGCGGTGCTTGATGGATGAGGTTTTTGGTGTGGGAAATTTTATTTCCATGATTACGTTTCAAAAAACGGGTGGGATAGCAAGTAATAATTTGGGAAGTACGGTTGACTATTTATTATGGTACGCAAAAGATAAAAATTCTGTAAAATATCGTCAACTATATTTAACAAGAAACGTTGGTGATACTTCTTTAGATAGGTATGATATGGTTTTGCTAAGTAATGGTCAAACAAGAAGACTCACAAATAAAGAAATTAAAAATAATGTTTTACCGGAAGACGCTAAAAGATATCAATTAGCTCCATTATACTCAGAGGGTTCCACAAAAAATGTAGATCAAGTGTTTTATTTTGAGGGAAAAGCTTATTTGCCGAGAAAAGATACACATTGGAAAACTACCATTGATGGGTTACGAAGACTAGCAGAAGCAAATAGAATCGAAGTAATGGGAAGTGTAATTAGATATAGAAGATTTTTGGATGATTTCCCAGTCATACCACTTACTGATCGTTGGGAAAGTACCCAAACGGGTACCCTAAGGACTTATGTTGTACAAACTTCCCCATTGGTTATCCAACGCTGCCTCCTGATGACCACCGACCCCGGCGACCTTGTCTTTGACCCTACCTGCGGCAGCGGCACCACCGCCTACGTGGCCGAGCAGTGGGGGCGCCGCTGGATCACCTGCGACACCTCCCGGGTGGCCGTCGCCCTGGCTAAGCAGCGGCTGATGACGGCGGTCTTTGACTATTACGAATTGGCCTACCCGAAGGAAGGGGTTTCGAGCGGCTTTAAATACAAAACAGTTCCCCACATCACCCTGAAGTCCATTGCCAACAACGAGCCGCCGGCCCAGGAGATCCTCTACGACCAGCCCCTAGTGGACCGCAAAAAGAGGCGGGTGACCGGCCCCTTTACAGTTGAGGCCGTGCCCGCGCCGGCAGTGAAGTCCCTGGACGACATTGAAGCTCCCCCGGAAGCCGATAATTCTATAGCCCGCAGCGGCGAGACCCTGCGACAGGCCGAGTGGCGGGACGAGCTGTTGAAGACCGGCATCCGCGGCAGGGGCGGGCAGATTATCGAGTTTTTCCGACTGGAGCCGCTGCCCGGCACTACATGGCTGCATGCCGACGGCGAAACTAAAGAAGAACAGCCGAAGCGCGCGGTAGTTTCCTTCGGCCCTGAGCACGCTCCCCTGGAGCAGCGGCAGGTGGCCCTGGCTATTGAAGAGGCCCAAAACCTAATTCCTCGGCCGCAGCTGATCGTTTTTGCCTCCTTCCAGTTTGACCCCGAGGCAGCCAAGGACATCGACGAGCTGAAGTGGCCCGGCGTCACTCTGCTCAAAGCCCAGATGAACGCCGACCTGTTGACCGCCGACCTGAAGAAAAAGCGTTCCTCCAACCAGTCCTTCTGGCTCATCGGCCAGCCGGACGTGGTTTTGCGCCGGGACAAAAAAGGAAAATACACCGTGGAAGTGCTGGGCTTCGACTACTACAACACCAGGACCGGCCAGATCGAGTCCGGCGACACCGCCAAAATTGCCATGTGGATGCTGGATACCGACTACGACGGCCGCAGCCTCTTTCCCCAGCAGGTATTCTTCCCGATGGCCGGTGATAAAGAAGGCTGGGGCAAGCTGGCCAAAAACCTGAAAGCTGAGATCGAAGAAGAACTTATTGAAAAATTCTGGGGCACCGTTTCCTTGCCTTTTTCTCCCGGTGTGCACCGGCGGGTAGCCATAAAAATCATTGACGACCGTGGCATTGAGTCCCTCAAAATATTGGAGGTGCGGTAATGGCCGGGGGAATCGACAACCTGATCATAAACAGCCCCTACGAAAAACCAGCCCGGCACTGGAGCTACAACCGGGAGAAGATGCAGTTCAAGCTGGCCGAGGGGCGGCGGCCGGCCGGCTACGTCATTGCCTCCGGCCGATCCCGCTCCTTCGACGATCCCGGCATTTTTATCGAGCTGCCCCTGGTTAATAAAATCCGCAAGAGAGTGAACCAGTGGCGGGAGAGCGGCTACCCCGGCGTTACAGGCATTACTAAAAAGCTCCTGGAGCACTGGCAGGACCCCGAAGAGCGTTACGACCGCCGCTTTTTCTTCTGCCAGTTGGAGGCCATCGAGACATTGATCTGGCTTGTCGAGGCCCCGGAGCATGAAAAAGCAGGCATCGAGATCCCTTCCGACGGCGGGGATTTCCGCCGCCTGTGCAACAAAATGGCCACCGGTTCGGGCAAAACCATCGTCATGGCCATGACCATAGCCTGGCAGGTATTGAACAAAGTCACTTACCCCCAGGATACCCGTTTTTCCAAAAACGTGCTGGTGGTGGCGCCGGGCCTTACCGTCAAAAGCAGACTGAAGGTGCTCAACCCAACAGAAGTTAATAACTACTATCAGGAATTCAATATCATCCCGCCGGCCTTTTTTGACAAGCTGCGCCAGGGCCGGGTTTTAATCGTCAACTGGCATATACTTAAGCCTCTGGACGAGAACTCTGGTCCGAAAGTGGTTAAAAAAGGCCCGGAAAGCGACGAGGCCTACGTCAAGCGGGTTTTAGGAGAAATGGCCAGTGTCAGGAACATCATCGTCATCAACGACGAGGCCCACCACGCCTGGCGGGTGCCGGCAGAGTCGAAGGTCAAAGGAGTCAAGAAAGAAGAAATCGAAGAGGCTACCCTGTGGGTAGGCGGGCTGGACCGGATCCACCGCAAAAGGGGCATTTTGAACTGCTTTGACTTTTCCGCCACTCCCTTTGCCCCCTCCGGGAAAAAGGCGGCGGAAGAGGCTCTGTTCGGCTGGATTATTTCCGACTTCAGCCTGAACGACGCCATCGAGTCCGGCCTGGTGAAGACCCCCCGTGTGGTGGTGCGGGACGGCGGCCAGTTGACGAAGGATTATAAGTCTCGCTTTTACCATATTTACATGGACGAGGAAGTAAAGGACGACATCAACCGCAAAGCCATGCCTTACGAGCCGCTGCCCGATCTTTTAACCAACGCTTACTACTTCCTGGGCAAGGACTGGCTGGAGACGAAGCAGACCTGGGAGAAGACGGGTCACCCGACCCCGCCGGTAATGATCACCGTCTGCAACCGTACCGAGACCGCCGCCCGCATTGAGTACGCCTTCAATCACGGCATGATCCTTATAGATGAGTTAAAATGTCCGGAAAGAACCCTGCGCATAGATTCCAAAGTACTGGAAGAGGCTGAAAGCAGGATTGATTCAGAGGACATTGAAGCCCGGGATGATGACGATGAGGGCGGTGAAAGGAAGCTCTCCAAAAAAGAACAGGCCGAACTGCTCCGGCAGACTGTGGACACGGTGGGTCAGGCCGGAAGGCCCGGCGGGCCGATCCAGAACGTCATCGCCGTGGCCATGCTTTCTGAGGGCTGGGATGCCAAAACCGTCACCCACATCATGGGCTTGAGGGCTTTTTCCAGCCAACTCCTCTGCGAACAGGTGGTGGGCCGGGGTCTACGCCGCACTTCCTACGAGATCAATTCAAAAGGCCTTTTTGAGGCTGAATACGTGAATATCTTCGGTGTACCTTTTACCTTCCTGCCTCACGAAGGAGGCGACGGCACCCCTCCCCCTCCGCAGGCCCCCAGAACCTGCGTGGAACCAATGCCGGAAAAAAGGCAATATGAGATCCGCTGGCCCAATATTGTCCGCATCAACCACGTTTACCGGCCCCGCCTGGCTCTAGATCTGGATAAGGTCAAGGAACTGGAGATTAAACCGGAAGAAACCCCTACGCTGGCCGAAATGGCGCCGATTGTTGACGGCAAACCCGACGTCACCAAATTGACACAGATTGACCTTGAAGAGCTGGGCCAGAGATACAGGAGCCAGAAAATTATTTTTGAAGTGACCAGGGACATTTACGAGCAAATGAAGCCGAGCTGGGCGGGAAATAAAGAATATCTCCTGTTCCAGCTGATTAAGCTTGTTGAGGAATTTATCAATACCGGCAAGATAGTGATTGCCGGCCTCTTCGGTCGGGATGAACTGAAAAGACGGATCCTGATCACCCTGAATATGCGCAAAGTGGTACACAACATTTTCGAGGCCATACGCTTTGAGAATACAGAGGCCATCGAACCGGTCTTCGATCGGGAAAAGCCCATCCGTTCCACCGGCGACATGATGACCTGGTATACCAGCAAGCCCTGCGCAATTACCCAAAAGTCCCACATTAGCCACGTTGTCTTTGACAGTACATGGGAGGCCAGCGAGGCCTTTGAGCTGGATCACAACGACAATGTGGCCGCCTGTGTGAAAAACGACCATCTGGGCTTCGAGATCCTTTATATTTACAAAGGCGTGGTGCGCAAATATCGTCCGGATTTCTTAGTTCGTCTTACTAACGGAAAGATGCTGGTCCTGGAGGTAAAGGGCCGGGAAGACGAGCAGAGCAAAACCAAACGAAAATTTCTGAATGAGTGGGTGCAGGCGGTCAACGCCCACGGCGGCTTCGGCCGGTGGTACGCGGATGTGTCTTATAGTATCGGTGATTTAAAGGGGATTATTGAGAGGTATAGTTAAGTGCGGGTTAAAAAACTCCTTAATTAACCAGATTCTTAAGAAACTACCTGGAGCATGTTGATGCACCGGTATCATTACTCGGAATTCAAAGCCTTACCGGGCCTGCTCCGATAGAAAAGCGGGAGGAAGCAATTTGATTATTAGTGCCGCTTGTAGAAGCCAATAGCTCCCAGCAGTGTCCGGTATGCATTTTTAGTCCAAAAAACGATAACATCAACATCTTCTGGCTTCAACGAAACATAAGAAACCTGGTTGCGATTGAAAGGGTTAAATACTGTACAATACCCGGCTCTAATACGTTCAATAAACCATTTTGTATAGAATGCAGGGATGTCCGTTCGGCACGACCAGGACTGGGCCGACCGCTTGATCATCAGGGAATTCCTACTGGTATTCTGGAAAAAGGTCATGGTCGACAAGGTGCAGATGATTACATAGACCTGCTCTACAGGGGAGTATGGCTCCAACTATTAGAATTTCGTCAACAAGCGGGACTCAAGGACGAGGACCTGACTGACGAGTTGATTATTTTGCAAAGGAGGTTTTTGAGCAATGGATGTTTTTCCCAATCAGGAGGAGATAGAAGTTGCGGCAGATTTGTTGGTCAATACTTACTCCATCTCACCCCAGATGGTCAGACGATTGTTGGGGGAGAGACAGCGGGACGAAGCAAATGGCATAATGCATAGATTTAAAGGTGAAAGCATGACTAAGCTTGACTTGGTTAAACTTCTTATAATGCGCAAGGGATCGGAATTGTTTGCCGGGAGCAGTGAGGAAGTGAAGGATTTACGCTTTTTCTTGCTTTCCAAATTGCCAGATGATAAAATCGCTAAACTTTTTGAAGAACATGGGCAGCGAAATAATTCGATTTCTTCTCCTTCTCATATGCGCAGGCCCTTATCCCAAAAACCCTGGCACGCAAATGGCCGCTGGTCAAATGCATTTGTGGAGGCGGTTGGTTTTCCGAAAATATTTGCGGGGGTTTTGCAACGAGACTCTCTACCAACAGTTGATAATTTTGATCCGCTGAGCAAACTACCTGAATTAGTTGAATTTCAAAAAGATCTGAAATTAAGGATGCTTAAAGTTCTTGAGCAGGAAGGGGATAAAACAAGGTGCGTCGTGACATTGCCCACCGGCGGAGGTAAAACAAGGGTAGCGGTTGAGGCCTTTATTGAATGGATGCAAAAACGGTTTGCCAATGGACAGTATATGATATGGATTGCTCAGAGCGAGGAGTTATGTGAGCAGGCCCTGACTTGTATTAAGGATATGTGGGGTTCCAGGGAATATGTCAGCTCTCTGAGAGTGTACCGTTATTATGGCGGCCGGGAAGTTCCTGAAAAAGAATTAAAGGGCGGCGCCGTTGTCGCCAGTATCCAGCAAATACATAACCGCATTAAATCGGAAGATCCGGTTCTCATGGAATTCTTAAAAAAATGTGGGGCAATGATTATAGATGAAGCCCATCGGGCGGTAACGGACATGTATGACGTTCTTTTAAATAAAGCGGAGCAGTTGTGCGGTTCTGACTTGTTTCCGATTTGTGGCTTAACGGCTACCCCAGGACGGGCGGGAATTAATAAGAGTGATGAAATTGGAAAATTGGTTAATCGTTTTGAATTCTACCTTATTAAGCCCAACCTGGGGGAAGAATATTCTGCTGATCCGGTGAAATATTTCAGAGAGAATGGATATTTAGCTAATCCCCGCCATATTGTCTGTGAGATGGGTAAGGAATATGAGTTAACTGACTCGGAAATTGAACAGATGGCAAAAGAAAACGATGTTCCGGCAGGTTTTAGAAAGCGATTGGCATGGGATCGTGACCGGAATATTTTTATCATTAAGAGACTTTTAAAAATAAAAAAGGGTTGTCCAACGATTGTCTATGCTTGTACAGTTGAACACGCCTATTTTCTTTCAGTTATGCTGACTGCGACAGGCGGGCGGCATACTGCCGCCGTATCCTCTGATACGCCAATGACAATTCGCCGCGGGATTATTCGTGATTTCAAAAACGGCAAAATAGATTTTTTGTTTAATTACGGGGTCTTAACAACAGGCTTTGATGCACCGAAAACAGAATGTATAGCAATCTGCAGACCGACTACGAGTGAGATTTTATATGAACAAATACTCGGCCGTGGTCTTAGAGGACCTGCATTTAAAGGCACAAAAGAATGCCTGGTTATTGATTTTGCCGATAATATTAAGAGATTGGGAAAACCTCTGGCCTATGCCAGGTTTAAAGACTTTTGGACGGAAGAAAGTTTTGAGGATAATTGTTAAGGAGCAATGGCGGTGAAAGTATGTGTTATTTTATCTGCGAAAAGTGCGGCGAAAAAATTTACCCGATTGACGGATTCTTGTCATGGCAGAGGGAAGATGGAATTCTAGCTAATTTCCAGATTGCCCACCGGAAGTACAGTGACCCGCAAAATAACGCCTGTGTTACGCTATTCGAGGTAGTTGACGAAGATGGTTTTATGGGATTTATCAAGTACCTTATTGACTGCTGGGGCGATGGCCTGACCTTGGAAGGTCACGAGAGCCTGCTACGGGTTTTTACCAAGATGTACGAATACAGAAACCAACGGCTGAAGGATTTGCTATATGCAAATGAATAGCGAATATTTTATAAACATGAGTTATGCAGTTATAGGTAAATAGCCCCAGTTCCACAGCCATAAAAATGGATGTGGAGGCCAGAATTTTTCAATGAACCTTGAAAACCGATCGCCAGTTGTGTCAAAATAGACTTGGATTTGTTGCTTGCAACAGCAAATCCGATGACTGGCGTTGAATAAGTACCTGACCATTTCGCGGTGGGAGAGGGCTTCTTCGGCGCCTTCTTTATTGCATTCCCATCTTGCGTAGCACAATAGGGTTTCTGCGATAAAAAGCAGTTCCATATGAGCAAAATGCGAAGCTTCCGACCGCGAATGGCAGTTTGTGAGTCCCAGTTCCTGTTTGACCGTGCGGTAAAACACTTCTATCCGCCAGCGCTTGACATAAACCGCCGCAACTTCTTCCGGCGCATCATATCGGTTGCTGATTAGCAGGTAGGCGTCCCGGTAGGTGGCACTTTCATCTTCTTCTTGAATAATTCCATCCACAGTGACCGGCTCTTTTCGGTACGTGGATGCAACGGCTGCAATGGGGACATATCGCCATCGTCTCATGGGCTTCCCTTTCCGGTTTGTGGTGTTATAGGGAAGTTTGATGTGGATATCGGGAATGATGATGACGCCGCCTTTACCGAGGGTAGAGAGTTTTGTATAAACGGTACGTAGCAGTTCCTTCGGGTTGACCTTCTTGTATTGCTCTTTCCGGGATATCGGATCAAAGTATTTGCAATACAAAACGGTATTTTTCTTGGCCTTGGTCACCCAATCGAAGTTGTGCTCGACCAGCCAGTTCAAGAAATTCTTGCATAAGAACCAGCGATCCATAGCTACCCAGAGTCGTTCACCACAGGTACTGCGAAGATCCAGGAGCATTTTCCGTGCCAGTTCCAGCTTGGTTTGTTTGTCATTCTGGTGTTCAGTTTTACGCCAGAATCGCCAGAAGAGTGGGTATTCCAAGCCGTTTTTCAAAACGGCATAGGTAGAAATCAAGTTCATACACCAGATATGATTCCGGCTAGAACTATCAAACAGCCAGCACAAGAAGGGAAGTTTTTTCCAAATGGGTGGGCTACTTTGGTGTCATCCAAAGCAATCACATCCCCTTCGGATAACCAGGATTCCGGGTGTTCTTGAAGCCTTTGGATACGGCCAACCGCAAACTGGAGCCATTCAAAGGGTTTCGAGAAAAACCGGCTGAAAGCGGACTGACTAATGGATTCTCCTTTCAGTAAGACCTTCAGAATAGGAGAATCCAAGGTGAAATCTGCACACTGGTTTACCGAAGGCTTTTGAGCAATCAAGCCGCAGATATATGCAAAGGCCATCAACCAGCTGGAAACACCGGAATGCTTAACAATTCCCTTCTGCAAAAAGAGTAGTGAGAGATCAAACTTCTCCCAAAGACTCTTTAGGAGTGGGATACCGCCACCAGGACCATGTTGTTTGTTTTCAAAGATCGGCTTTTGTAGATTCATTTTTTCGTATCACCCGTATCTACAATGTAATGGCATAAAATACCATCCATTTCGATTATTGGGCGATTTTGAAAATGTCAAGGGCTTTTGAGTATTTTTTGAGCATTTTTTAAAAATGTTTTTTGGTACTAATTTACTGAAAGTGCATAACTACTGTTAATTATATCCTAACAAAACCCGTAGCATCCGGATGGAGGGACAGGTTTACGTAACTTGTTATCTTCAAAAAAAAGCGTGGAAACAACTTCCCACGCTTTTTTTCTCTGGTGTCGGAGGCGGGACTTGAACCCGCACGGTCACCCATACGCCCCTCAAACGTACGCGTCTGCCTATTCCGCCACTCCGACATATTGTGCATCATTCGACAGATCTTTCACAATGCCTGCCGCCCCCGCAAAAGTTATTATAACAGACCACTATTTTGAAAGCAAGTGTAAGTGATGGAGTGATGCCCACGTTAGTTTGACAGCATAGTTGTATAGAGAAAACCAGAATTCCTTGTGGCAGAAGGCTTCAGGGGAAATTTTTTTGTGATTTTTAATCATTTTTATGTGGCATAAAATGGCACAATATGATATAATAGAGATAGAACTATTACATACAGC
>NZ_QFFZ01000050.1 GCF_004369225.1 Pelotomaculum propionicicum | reverse complement strand
GTTTTTAAACCGGTCATTGCTTCTATGGGAAAATTCCGGCGGGGTCCAAAACCCAAAAAAATATGTGCTCTTGATACTCATTACGAAAATCTTCAGAAAGAACTCTGCAAAACTTTTGTAACGCTCGTTCCCAAACAAATACCTATATGATTGTCTTTTAATTGTTGTGAGGTATTAGTCTGGAGTTTATAAATATTCTGGGTATTTCCTGCTTGAAACCATTCAATTCCGCTTTTGAAAGCCGACGGAGTATAGGCTACTTCTGCCCCTAAAGCTTCGCTCACGAATCTTAGAGGTACCATAGTACGCCCTCCGGTAACAGTGGCCGGAGCTTGCAGGGTTATTGGAGAACCATCAATAGTTGCCGTTGCCGAGCCAATGGTCAGGACGACCACCTTTTCTCCCTTAATGGTTACAGTCAATGCTGCAGGATCCCAATCGACTGTGGCACCGAGCTGTTGTGCGATGATACTGACTGGAACCATCGTACAATTATTCTCAATATACGGCTGCTGGTCGCAATTCACCTGTTCGCCATTAATTTTCACTATTAATTGTTTCCCGTCATTGACTACTTCTACCGTTTGCCCCGCACTACACGGCAGTATGAATAAAAACATCAACATTAGCATGAAGAATACCGCCATTCCTAATCTGGTGAACTTAAGTTTCATTTTTTACCCCCTTCTTTTTCTCCCATTTCTTTGGTGCATATTCACCTATTTCTTTATTGATACAATAGCTATTTTAAAATACCATCATTTTTTATTTCAATTTTATATATTTTGGGATCATTCCATCCTTCACATGTCCTCTGGATAGTCCATAAGTATTTCCCGTCCCATGTTAAAGCCCAGTTTCCCACAGCTGCCGCATAAATTTGTCCAACTATGTTTCCGTTCATGTCATATTTATAAAGTTTTTCTCCGCCCACCCAAAAATACTGGTCAGCCCATGCCAGGGACTGGCCGCCTGGCCCACTTAGATTAATCTCTCCAAGTTTGCTGCCGTTTTTATCCAATTTATATATCTTTGAACCGTCCCTGCTTATTTGAGAGGCCAACTCAGGTTTTTTCTTTTTGTCAATGGCGGGGATTACCAATTTTAGTCAATATCCTCTGTATATGCACATTGGAATTGTGACACCACACGAAAATATAATCGGAATGACAGTGAAACAGTCGGTTTGAATTATCCCAATGCAGAAGGAAGAAGAACAGCGGAAAGCCCTATGCGGTAAAACCGCACGTACTGTTTGATGCTGGGTGGGTGGTATTCCCACTTAACAGAAGGAATCGCGCTCGACCAGCGAAAACAGCCGGTTGGGGATTGCCGGGCGGGTTCCATCAGGGCAAGGTCCAATTAAAAGTAATTCGCCGGCTTTGACAAGTACGAAAACAGTGAACTCGACAAAGGGAAGTCGTTAGCCAAAACTTACCCCGCGACCATTGTTTCTGACGGCTTGAGAGACTTGATCATTGGGGTCGATAATCCCCAAAATCCGCCCGAGTCAATGGTCGAAACGAAAATTCTCGACGGCAACATCGGCTATATAAAACTCTGGGGCGAATTCGATGCCGGCTTTAAAAACACCGGAAAAGCGCCTTCTACACTCGGCTTATTCAGGGCTGCGCTGGTTGAATTCAACAAGGCCAAGGTCAAAGGGCTGATTATCGACATTCGCAATAATGTGGGTGGTTTAGACTCGATGGTGGCTGATATGCTGGCGTCGTTCTATTCCGAGAAAACCTTCTACGAATACCAGAACTGTTTCAACACGATCACCGGTTCCTGGGAAATACGGGCGGATGATACCCGTAAAGGAAATGCTTCAGACCCCGGGCTATATATCGAGCCTGACGCCCCCTTCTTTCGTGGTCCGGTCGTAGCGCTGATCAATTTAAAGTGCACAAGTTCGGGCGAAGGGTTGGCGATGGGAATCAAAAATGCGTCAAGAGGAGCAACGGTTGGCTTTTACGGGACAAACGGGTCGTTTGGCATAGCTGGGGGAGAAGCGAAGATGCCCGGCGATATAGCGGTACATTGGCCGTATGGCCAATCACTGGATAGAAATAAACAGGTTCAGATTGACAGCCGCGATGGCGTAGGGGGAATTGCGCCGTCTATCCGCACTCCTATGACCAGGGAGAATGCGCTGAAGGTTGCCCGGGGCGAGGACGTCGAGCTAGAGCATGCTATTGAAGTCATCAATACTTATGAAACCGCACATTGAAACGCAGAATAGCAAGAACCCGAAAGTCGTATGATTCAACCTTCGGGTTCTTTGCTTTCGGATGCTAATGTAAAATTAGCGTCGCCAATTGCTGAAACTCGGGATACCGGCCGAATACAATCGGGTTCAAATTTGCAGTGCCGCCCGCGGCGGCATGATTAATGCGCCACGCCTGTGCCGAGGTCGTCTGGGCATATCAGTCGCGACGGCACAATACGACCGGCCTGTCTTTCATTCGCTGCCTCCATCAGCCTTATTTATTTTTGAACAACCCTTTCAAGTCAATTTCCTGCCAGTCGGAATAATCCAGACCGCGAATCCATAGCTTCAGATCTTTCGGCACCGCGATAACCTGCAATACACTGCCTTTATGTGTCGCTCCGCCGTTTTGCATTTGAATGTCCAGCAGTTTTTTCATTCCCGCCGGATCGAGCTTTCCGTAAAACTCCTTGGAATTGGCAAGGTTAAGAAGATTCTGGTAGCGGGGATCTTCCTTCGGGTTCCGCGGCTTAGTTACTTTTCCTTCCCATTCTTGTGGGTACGGGGGGACAAAACTGTTATACGCCGCTAACACGCCATTTTGTTCGCTACGCCTCACTCGGCTCGCAAAAGTTGGCCTTTCAACGGAGACGCATTCTTTCGAATCGGCAATTTGAATAATATATGCCATGTCTGCCGGTACAGCCGCCAGATATGCGGCTGCTTCCTCGATAGTGCTGCATTGATTCAGGACCGAAACCAAAGTGGAAACACTATTCTCACGATCTTCGAAGATGTTGGTATCGGAATATACGCCATTATTTAATTCAAGGAAAAGCCCTTTGTTATTCATCCCTGTTTCAAGGTAAACATTGCCGAGGGGATGTACATTGGCAAAGCTGTTTCCCGAATCGGGATTGAATACGACAACAGACAAGTATTTCATGTACTTTTTCATGCTTTCTCTGTCAATATCCCAGTTTCTCCCGAATACCAGACTGCCATCCGGTGTATAATTGCCCCAAGCGGCCAAACCACTGCACGCACTGGGGGCTACAGGACCCAACACGACATCAGCGAGATTGAGCATACCCGCATTTAATAACAAAACCTCGTCTTCACTAAGCCCTGAGGTTTCGGAAATGCCCTTCAGCAATTCCCGAAGATTCACGTTCAAACTACCGGCAAATTCTTTTGCATCTTCAAGCTGCTCTTTTTTATCTATTCCACGGGCCGCAACATCTTCGGTTATTTCCTGATAGAATTGGCACAAATCTTCCCGGACGAGTCCTCCGTACTGACGGCCCATTTCCCGCCAGGTACCGGTCAAATTTAACACCCAGTAAATATTATCGCTGGTTTTGTAGGCAGTGCCGCCCTCGAACGTTGTGACCTTCAAAATCTTGTCGTTCTTTTCACTGATATAGTTTGTCGGCGAACAAATCAAAATAATAGATAAAACAAGAAATAGAAAAACAGAAATAAGTAATGATTTTCGATTATTCACAGTAATTCCTCCCAATTGTTAGACAGTTGATGTTTTCGAGGGAAGCGCTTGCTCCACTTTCGGAATTTCCTTCCTTTACACCAAAGCCAGCTTCAACAGCGTTGCGTTCTTTCATGTCCTGGCGCGCGGTTTGCTTCTCCTGTCTGCTGTCGATCGTCGGACGGCCCAGCGGTGGCCCGCTCAGCCTGATGCCACGTTCTCTGCAGAAAGAGAGGTTTTCCCGGGTGCGGTATATCTTGTCTGCCAGGATTGCTTCCGGATAATAACCCTTTTGTTGTTTGTAGTCTTCAACCGTCTGTTTAAAACCGAGACTTTCGTTGAAGGGATCCCAGCTAAGGTGATCGATGAAGGCATATCCGTCCACCATGCTGACGGCCACTTTAGCCCCAAACTCGGTCTGTGCTCTGGCCTTGCCTCTTACTATGGGACGCACATGGGGCTGAGAGATGCTGACTATGCGGTCATCGGTCCGGTGTACCCTTGTCTGGTACATCTCTCGCTGCTGATTTTCCTTCTGTCTCTTATACGCAAAAAAAGCGTAATCGTCACATCTTTTCAAAAAATTTATGGACATATTTATTGGATCGGCATGATCGTTCGTCGTTCATATCCGCGGCCGTAAACGCAGCCTTAATTATTTTTGCCGCAGGTTAATTACCGGTCAGTATTCGCAGCGCATCATCCAGCTCCACGTCTTCGCCGCCGGCAATGCGTATGGCGTTTTGTTCGGTCATCGGTATCCGTATGGACGGACTTACTCCGCCTATACCGTTCCGGCTGTCGAGCTGGATGCTTTTATTCTTGTCAAGCGATTGACCGGACGGGAATTCCACCGTGATCCCGCCAGGCATTTTCACCTCGCTGCCGGCAAGGCCGAAGGAACCGTTGGTTCCAAAAAAGCCAAGCGTTTCGCCGTTCGGAAGATTTTTAATGCCCATTGCCAAACCTTCCCCGCTGCTTACGCATTTTGAGTTGATCAGCGCGATGATTTTTCCGGTAAACCGCTGCTCCGCCGGCTGAATGTAAAGCGCCGTGAGCTGATCCGAACCATAAACCTTTTGATATTCGTACAGCGTCTTTTCCGGGTAGAACAATCCCAGAATATCGGCGGCCATGTCGTCAAGCCCGCCCATATTGTTGCGGATATCCAGGATCATCCCGGCGCATTTGTTTTCATTTGCGTAGGCGACGGCTTCGCGCATCAGGCTCAGTGTCGATACGGCCTTCCCCGTCTGCTGCAGATCCGCGTCAAACTCTGCCCACAGCTTTATATAGCAGATGTTCCCGCCGATAATCTTTTTCTCCACAATGGACTCCGGCTCCGGATCGGGGTTTTCATGTCCAAGGAACATATCCCTGAGTTTATCCGATACGACGGAATTGGGATAGTTCTTTTTCAAAGACTGCTTATTATCGTTGTAAGCGGTCAGCGTTAACGAACGCTTCCGGCCGGAATCCGGGCTAATCACAGAAAGGCTGATTTCCGTACCGACGGGAGCGCGCACAAGATATGCCAGCTGTTTCTGCCTCAGATATTCGTCCGTAGCCGAAGTTCCGGCAAAGACCGTCGAAACTGTTTCAACCGCGTTGGCGATGGGCTGTCCGTTCCATTCGGTCAGTTCATCGCCCGCCCGTATCCCGGCGTCATATGCCGGGCCCGATTGGTCAACCCATGTCACGATGATTTTGCCGTTATCCAGCCTCGCGGCCGCAAAGCCGAAACCGCCGCCGATATATTTGTCGTCGATGTCTGCGATATTGTTCATCCGGACATGCCCGTCCGGAATTTCATTCAGGTACGAGCGCAGGGCGATGTAATAATCCTCAAACGAGTTTTTTGCCTGGGCGGATTCTATTTGCGGGCGATATTTATCGTAAAGCTCCTGCCAATTAATACCTTTCCATTGCGTAAACGCGTATTCATCGGCCATTGTCTGATTCAGTTTCTGAAAAGCCTGCGTCCAGGAAAGCCCGCTGAAATCACCTCCGGTTGTTTCCTTGTCTTTCATAACGCAGAATAGCGCCGAGATGGCCAGCGCAACAAGGATCACCGCCGCGCCGGCAATAACAATAATCTTTTTCCTCTTGGTCATATTACGCTCCCTTCTTCATTCTTTTATGCGCGGCTTCCGTTTATATGGAGCCGGGCGCGATTCGCTTTTGATTGCAGTCAGCGATTCCCGGCGTCGGACAGCGCCAGCTCGTCCGCGATTAACTCGGCGTAGTAAACGCCCCCTCCGCTGTAGTCGGAGAGATCGCACAGCACCGCGTATACGGTATCGCCGCGGATGAGAACGGCCGCTCCGTAGCCCGGAACGTTGCCCTGTAAAAAAATCACCTGTTGCCCCCTCAGCATTTTGCGCGCGACGCATAAGCCGTATTCCACCCCGTCCCGAACCGAAAAAAAGTCAAGCAGCGCCTGCTTTGACGCTTCGCTTAAAAAATGACCGCGGATCAGCGCGTCCGCCCATTTCGCTATATCGGAAGCGGTGGAATACATCCCGCAGGCAAGGCCGGACCAGGACGTTGTGGCGCCGGTGAAATCCATCCGCCCGTCTTGGAGGGTGTCGGAGTATCCATGTATGATACGGCTATGAATCCTGCTTTTTTCATCCGCAAAAAAGGTGTCCTTCAGCCCGCATGGAACAAGTATTTTTTCCCGTATCAGCGTCTCGCATTCTTTTCCCGTAGCAGCTTCGATCATTTCCTTGGCGATAAGTATATTGGTGTTGGAATAACGGAAGTCGCCGCGCTCCAGCAGCGCGGAATTGCGGATTCCCATATGGATCAGCTCGTCCGGCGCGTAATCCTTAAAATAATCCGCCGGGGCGAAATCGGTCGTATAATCGGCGACGCCGCTGCGCATGGAAAGCAGATCCCGCAGGGTAACGCGGTCCTTGTCCCATAATGACAGCGCGGGCAGATATTTCCCGACGGGGTCGTCCAGCCGGATGCTTCCCTCCTGCTGCAAAATCAGTGCGAGCGCCGCGACAAACGACTTGGAAACGCTGCCGACGCAGTACAGGCTGCTCCCGGTTCCCTTTCCATAACACGTTTGCCGGACCTCTCCATCCGCCGGCATCACTGCGACAGAAACGGATGGGATAGCGTACTCGTCGGCAATTCGCGAAACGGCGTAGGGCACTTGCCGGCCGCCCGCGGGGCTTCCCCCGCAGGCGGCCAGCAGCGCGAGCAGCAATAAAAGAGCAATCTTACGTACCATAACTCAGCGGGCGACCAGCATGACCTTGCAGTAGGTGTCGGCGTGGTGATCGTACAGCTCCCAGCTGTTGTAGGTCTCGGTCCCGCCGTCGAACAGGTTGTAGATTGGCACATCTTTCACCCATCGAGCCCAGTATATATACCATTTTCCGGGTTCCAGAAAGAGCCACCCATCGGGCGTCCAGCCGTTATTGCCCCCCAGATAGGCCACGAGATAGTTATAGGGGGCGGTGTAACCCGCGTTCCAGTTCTTGAAAATCATATTTGCGTCGTCCTTGCTTATGAGATCATAAGCGGGGCTAGATTCGGTTAATCCCCTGTTTATATAAATATCTCTCATGATACCAGTACCTTTGCCTATACGATACTCATACCTATCAGGCAAACCAGGATGATAAAAATCAATAAACTGGGATATCTTAAAGATGTCTCCCACCATGACGTAGATCCCGTTGTTGTAGTTGCATTTGAACCTGAAGTCGCCGCTGTTGGTGCTGCCCCACGCGTTATGGACGTTGGTGTTGTCCAGAGAAGGAATTCTCTGGTTCAGCACGTTTTCCTGCTGTGTGAGCCGGGTATTGAAATCGGAATTGAATTTCGCCAGCAGCTCGGCGGCTTTCAGCGTCTGGTTGGTCCCGGGAACCGGGATCTCGTCGTTGTAGTTGCAGTATTCGGCGTAGAGAAGCGCGCCCTGCGCCTGATACATCAGCATTTCGTCAACAAACTTGTGCAGGGCGATGATCGAGTTGTGTTCGAACGGGAGGTTGGCTTTCAGGTCGCCGTAATAGGTTTCGATCAGCGACGCGGTATATTGATCGCCCCCCATGACGTCCCCGATATCCTTGACGCATTGCTGGATGTTGTCCTGACTGATCAGGCCGGCCGGGCCGGCGAGGGTATCCATCTTTCTCTTGATGGCCGGGTCCTGATACGGGTCCCCGTTCGGGTTTTTTGCTTTGAAGTCTTCAACCATCTTTTTGATTGACATGTAATAGTTATAATCGTCGCGGATTTTCTGCTTGGCGTGGATGATGCTGGCAAGCTGGGCCTGCACGCCCTGATGGTTGATCGCGTTGAGGATACGCGTTTCCATCTCGGTCATCTGCGCGCTGAGTTTGTCAATGGACTGCTGGATCTGCGCGAGCTGCTCGCTGACGTCCGGCCCCTCTAATCCGGTCTGGCGGAGAAAATACTCGAGCCCTGTCTTGGCGCCTTCCTTGAGGCCATCCTCGATCCCGCTGACGATCACATCCTTCACCTTGCCGATGCCCCAGTCGAGGACGTCGTCAAGAAAACCGCCGGTCTGGCTGCTTGCGGCCCCGTAAATTCTTTTTATGGCGTCGGTGTCGTCGGCCGGGATGGGCGCGGCGTCGAGAAGGCCCATGTCGTCGACAGCGTAAACCGTCGCTTCCGCGCCGGTGACGCCGCCCATGGCCCCGGAACGGACGGAAATGATGCCGTCGTCATTGCCGGGCGTTCCGTTTACTGTGAGCTGGATATGATGGCCGTTCAGCCGCTTGACCTCCGCGATGCTCAGGCCCGAAAGCCCGCCCTTCAAGACGATATCCGCAGCGGATATGCCGGATGCAAAATCGTTTCCGGTCGAATACACGTCATAGAGCTTGGAATCGCCGCTGCCTGTCTGGTGTTTTTTCACAAGGTACGCCTGGATCGAGGGATTCTTAATAAAAATCTTTCCGCTCACGGTCCGGCCCGTCTGGACGCCCTTCCCCGCGATGGTGATCGTCCCGGTGCCGGGCTTGAGCAGAGCGCCGCCTGTGATGGTCACGGTGGCCATGTTGGGGCTTTGCCTCCGGACACTTGTCACGGTGTAGCCCGCGAGCGCCTCTCCGAGGGTGAACATGTCGGAGGTCAGCTTGTCCGCGAAGAGGTCGTTCTGAAGGCTGATATCGACCTGGTCGTTCACCTTTTCCTCCGTGGTGAGGCTGCTGTAGGCAAGGATCGAGGCAGCGCCGGCGACGGTGATGACCTGATCGACCGAAAATCCGCTCCCAAGCGTCGAACCGGCGAGAGTGATTATGCCGTTGCCGTTATCCGAATCGACATCGCCGCTCAGGTCGACCGTCAGCTTCTGGCCTTTCGCACTGACGGAAACCACCTTCATTTTTGAGAATCCTCCGGAAAGCGTCACGTCCGACGCAGCCGGTGTTTTGGCAAAGGTGTCTCCCGAGAGCGTGAAGCTCAGGCTGCCGTTGAAATTGGCGTTGTTTTCAAGCAGGGACGTGTCCGGCGTGAGCTGGGGGTATTCGATTGTGACGCTTGACTGATAAGCCGTTTTACTGTCGTTAAGCGCGTCCGGCATGATATAAATCTCGCCGGCCGGATTGGTTTTGTCCGAACCGTAGGCATGGGTGGTAGCCGCATTTCCCTTAACGGCGACTGCAAGCCGGTTGTCGGAATCGGAATACGAAACATTTTCCACCGCCATGCCCTGGAACAGACCGCCCAGTTGGACATATTTTTTATCCATGGATTTGATTTTGCTCTTGTCGATGCTCAGCAAAAATGTTTGGTCATACGAGGTCTGCGCCGGCAGGCTGGAAGGCTCGCAGGCAACCGTCTGCAAATCCACCTCGTCGTTCAGCGTGGTATTGCCGACCTGTTTCGTAAAAGTGCCGACCAAAAAGCCGGGATTGATCGCCGCCGTGACGCTCGTGAGCAATATAACGGCGGCAAGGAAGCCGGCCACAAAGCCCTGTATTTGCTTTTTGTCGGGCTTAAAGCGCCTTTTCCTCTTTTTCTGATGATTTTTCGTTGGCTCTTCTTTAGCCGCATGGTTTTCCTGCTGTGCGATGCCGATCTCGCCTTCTTCAATTTTGCCGCTGTCCTCTTTTGCGTCGAGGATTTCCTGCTCAAAACCGTCCGCAACCTTTTTTTCGGTTTTCATACCTTATCCTCCTTGATTTGTATTCGTTTTTCACGGGTACAGCGTGCCGTTCGCCGCACCCGTTATAACCCAAATGCTTAATTGCCTGCCGGGCGCGTATACGGGTAATCTCCCTCGGCGGCTATGCACCAGACCGCGCCTTCGACGGGCGACTGCCCTGAAAGATCAGGCAGGGTGAACTGTTCCGCACCCGGAGCCAGTATTCCCGCCAGCACCGGATAATCCTTCGCGTTCAGCGTCTGCCCCTTGCAGGGAAGATAGCCATGTTTCTGCAACACTTTATCAGATGCTTTCAGCAGGACGATTTCCCCGCAACAAACCGCGTTCCCGTAATCCGCCTTGTAATCCGAACGATTCACCGGCACATACAGCACTTTACCCTTTGTGACTGTGTTTTCTACTTTACCCGTATCCGCCTTTGAACCAAATTGTGTAACGTAATACGCAAATCCTTCGGCAAATGCAGCTCCGTCGCTTTTGATAAACTGGCTGTTGATATCTTCGTCCGCACCGGGAATATGGAAAACCGACAGCTCGCCTGAATATTTCTGCGCGGTGTCCAGTACCGGAGTTTCTGTTCCGGCAGGAAACATCCTGTATTGGACGATATCGCCCCCTCCGCTTACCGAACCCGTCAGAAAAGACGGATCGTAGGCCGTTAAAATGCCTACCGTCAGAATCAGCATGGCGGCCATGCCAGCGGCGAAATTGAACAAAGATCGCCTGTTTTTCCGGAAAACAGAACCCGTTTTTTTATGCTCCGCAGTTTGTGTCTGCTCCGCCTCCTCTGCTTTTTGTAAAAACAAAGCTTTGGCCTTTTGCTTTGCTTCTTCGTCGGGAGTCACATTGAGCGATTTTATGAGCTCATTAAATTCGAATTGATCACTCATTTTGATTCCTCCTGACTCTTATACGCGAAAACAGCGATTTCGTCACACTGTTCCATCAGATTTTTTAATTTTATTATCGCTCGGTTTAAAATCGTGCTGACATTGCTCTCCGAAATCGCCAGAACCTTTCCGATTTCACGGTTGGACAGTTCCCCGTAATATTTCAATGTCACGGCACTGCGCTGGCGCTCGTCAAGCCGGGAAAGCAGCGAGAGAAGCTCTTTCTTTGTTTCTCCCCGCACAAAGTCCGATTCAATATCCACGGAATCCGGAAGTTCCAGAGGCTCATCCAGCGCCGCCGTTTCCTTTCCCTTCAGGCGGCGGAAATGGCTCCGCATTTCATTTAACGCGATGGTGAAAACCCATGTGGATACCGCGCCTTTTTCTCTGCGGTAGGTGCGGTAGCTTTCCGCGATTTTTACAAAGGTCTGGCTGGCAAGATCTTCCGCCAGCGCGGTGTTTCCTGTCCGCGCGTATAAAAAAGCGTACACCTTGTCATAATAGGTATCGAACATTTCTTCCAGCCACTTGCGGTCTTTCGGGTCAAGACTCATTTTCGGGTCCTCCCTCCGGTTCTTCATCGTCTCCGGACAGCAGCGCCAGTCCCGTGAAATACAAAACAGCGGGCATGAGCAACGCTATGATCGCCAGACGTGTTCCGATCAGGATATTGTACAGCGAGTGGATGGTCGCCGCTAAGGAGAGCAGGCCCAAAATCATCGGAATGCGGATACCTTTATACCGGGAGGTGATGACGATTCCAAAGCCAATGACAGCTGTGGACATTCCGTGCATCAGGCAGGTGGTGGCCGTCCGCACCAGCAGGGGGAACAGCGAGAACAGGCCGGGATCGGCGGTAAAGGAAGTAAAGTAATACAGGGTTTCCTGCACCGAGAACCCGATGCCGCTTGCCATTGCGCAGTAGATGATCAGATTGGGATCGTCGCCGTCCCGCCTGCGGAAAAACAAAAGAAGCGGCAGGGCTTTCAGCGTTTCCTCAACAATGGGCGCGATATCGGAGGTGAGTCCGGCGCTCAGACTGGTATCGCCTGAAAACCACTCGTTCAGTATATAGGCGAAGACGACGGCGAACAAGCCCCAGCAGAAATACAGAATGATGTGCCGGGAACGCTGGTTTTTGATCATGGCGCTTAAAAAGAGCAGGGGAATCAGCATGGAAAAGGTAAATCCGGGAATATCGGAGGAAAACAGCCCGGAAAGAATGTCGTTAAGCATTTTCTTCCTCCTCTCCCATCAGCAGAGCCGAACGCACGATCAAAATATATAGGGCGGGAGAAAGCGAGTCGGTGGCGAAAGACAATACGGAGAAAACCGACAGGATATCCTTGACCGCCAGAAAAAGCGTGACCTGCGCGAAAAACCGCACTCTGCGCGGATACCTCAGCAGCCCGGCGGCCAGAACGGCGCAGAGCAGGTTCAACAATATGACCGACAGGTTGATGACCAGATAGCTGTTGGTAATCACCGCGTAGGCGCAGGTCGCGGCAACCGCAAATGAGCCGATGTCCACGGCTGCCGCCCGTTTCATCCGGAACGGTTTTTGCGCCGACAGCACGGCGATAAAGAAAAGATAGCAGCAGACCTTGGCGAACAGGCCCACCGAAATCACGTCGTATTCAAAAGAAACGATATCCAGCAAAAGAAAGTAGAAGTTGCCAAGCGTAAGGCAGCTCATTCCCAGCGCCGTGTACAGCAACTCTTTTCCGTTATGCTCCCGTATCGCGCGGGACATAAGCAGGGCCGCCGCCCACAAAGCGGCCGCGTCCGTAATATAAATATTAATATGTATAAAAACGGCGCTTCCGGTTACCGCTTCCGCTGCGGTTATGGCCGCAGCGTAGAGAAGCGCCGATGCTAAGGGAAGCTGTTTTATGAGGTTTTGTTTTTCAAGCCGCATACAATTATTTTTTTCTCCTTCCCAATCCGCAGAAGCTCGTCCCGGTATTGCTCTAAGAAAGACAGAAAAGCCTGTTCGCGCATATAGCCCCATTTGGAAAGGAACAGGTTGATCCGATAATCGGGAGAATCCTCCGCCAGTCCCAGGACCTCGCGGTATTCCGCTGCCCGCGAAATTGTCATTTTATCAAATACCGCGGTGATTTGCTTTTTTTCAGCGATCAGTCGGTCGATATTCCGAAGCGCCTGTTCGGGATCGGCCTTTGCCATGTGAAACAGCTTCAGCAGTGCTTCGTTGCGCATGGGGCTTTCCGAGAGCCCGTCTGTCAACCATTCTTTGAGGACAGCTCTTCCGGCATCCGTAATGCGGTAGGTCTTTTTTTCATGCCTGAGTCCGGGGGAGGTTTCCGTGATGGATATCCAGTCCTTTTTCAGCATGGCCTCCAGCGTCCGGTAGATCTGCCCCTGATTGGCCGACCAGATAAAGACGCAGGAAATATCAAACGCCTTTTTCAGTTCGTACCCGGTCAAATCCTTGTGTGACAGGAATCCGAGGATTCCGTATTCCAATGACAAATGAACACTCCTCCTAATAATACTTATACTATATGACACTTGTATATATAATACTTTATTTTTATGCAAAAAAGCAATAGAATAGGCGGGTGTTTTTCATTATTCTTGTGGTAAGTGCTGATGCGATGCTCCTTGCAGTAACGTTTCTGCCGTTCAAGCTCAAGTCGAACGCACTCCCATGTGTCCTTGTCTATGATGGCGGTATGCGTATTCTCAGCATAATACTGCGGCAGAATACCGGTGTTTTTCATTCTCTTCTTAGTCAGCGGATCGGCATTGAAGGTCTTCAGAAACAGCGTGTCACCCTTGTACTTCTCATTGGAAATGATGCTCAGAATCCGATGCGATCTCCACGGATGTCCTTTGTATGACGGAACGCCAAGGCTGTTCAGATACCTCGCTGCCTCAGAGCTGTTCATCCCTGACAGGTACAGGTCAAAGATCATTTGCACAATTTTTGCCTCTTCTTCGTTAATTACAAGGCCTCTGTCGGCAGTTTTGTCATAGCCCAGAAGCTTGCCGGCGTCTATTGCCAGAATGCGGCCCTGAGCGTATTTCTTCCGAATAGACCACTTCACATTCTCACAGGTGGACTTACGCTCCTCCTCGGCAATGGAAGCCAGCACGGTTAGAGCCAGTTCTCCTTCGGCGCTCAGTGTGTCTATCTTTTCCTTCCCGAACAGTACACGCACGCCGAGCGCGTTAAGCTCCCGTACGGTCTGCAGCAGCAGGACGGCGTTTCTGGCAAACAGGGGTATTGTTCAGCTTACGAAATTCCCGTAAAAGCTCATGCCCGTTCGTGCCGGGCAGCATAATGTCGAGAATTGCCAGTTGGTAGGCGTTATCGTAAAACTTCGCAAGCGCCTCGTCACTGTCAAAACAGGCGTCCACCTTATATCCGGCTTCGGTTAAAAAGGCTTTCACGACACTTAATATATGCTCGTCATCCTCCACGAGCAGAATTTTTATATCCATACGCAAACCTCCAGTATTAGTGAACGTACAAATCTGTAGTTTCTCAGTAGTTTAGGCCTTTTCCCGCTCGACCTTTAGTCGTGCGTCTACAGGTTTGTCCGCGTCCTTAGGTATCGCCCATACGCGGCTGAATCGTATCACACCGGGGATTCGGCCTTCTCACAAAGCTTTTGAATCCGCCGCTCTGAGATATCCCATTTTTTTGCAGCTTCCTGAACGGAGATATAGTCCATAAATAGTCTCCCCTCTTATTTTTAACAACCTCATTAATACGGTTAAACGAATAATATCAAGATGAGGAGCAAGAGTTTACTTTTTGTTCTCGCTATAGACACAAAAAGCCCCGCCATCGGCCGGCACGAACCAGCGGACAACGGGACTTACAAGAGTGTGCACTTGTTCACGATAATCCCCATACCTTTTAACGATTCCTATACTTTTTAACGAAAGGTAGCTTTCCCCCGGAAGGGGGGTGCATCTTTTAACGAAAGGGTGCAGAAAACAAAAAACACCGTCCGGAAACGATGCTTTATCTTATCGCAAAATTGCTGCAAATCCCGATAATACTGGGATTTTTCATTGTATCAATTTTTGCGTCTTAATTTGTAATGTGTGATCAATTTAGATGCAGGGTATTTTTCTAAAAATCGCTTATAAACTCTGCCACCGTTACAATTTGATCGAGCGTACCATAAGAAAATTCAGCATTTTCAAGGAAGTACTATTTTATTCAGAGATAGGAAAAACTCAGGGGGTATATTTAAAGCCTATAGCTTTTACTGAGGAATAACCGAGTTTCTGACAGAATCATAAATTTAATGGGGATCTATTCTCGTATCCACATTTTTTTCTCATAAAAGTGCTTCAGGTTAGGGAACATCAGTCTGACCTCCTGATCAATAGCTCGTTAAGCTTCAACCAGGCTCTCGATACTGCACAGCCATTCATTAAAATGCAGACATTTCATCCTTATCTGTTCCAGCCCAATAGCACGAGCAACTTTGGGGCCTACCAGGACCTTATTGCTTTCGTATTCAGGAATTTCCGAGATAATCCTTTTTGAAGGGGCAGTAGCTTCGCTCTCATTTATCAACTCCGGAGAATCATATTTTTCTGCCATCTCTATGAGGTGCTTGATCTGCCTATCCTTATCAAAGTAAAAAACATTCATTTTCTCAATGTTTGTAAATAGTATAGTCTCAAACTCATGCAGTTGAAGGTAGGGGATAAAGCGGCTATCTGCAATGTCTTCCGCAAAGGCTTTTTCAAGTTTTCTAACTCTTTCATAGGGAGATAAATTTTCATTGACAGAGCCGTAAGTCGGAAAGTTATTATATATTCCATATAAATCAAACATTGTCGTGCACCATGCATTTTTTTGCTGCTTTAGCCAAGTAAGGATATCCTGCCGGGCCTTTCTATAATTTCTTCCACCGCCGCGGTGAATACGGCCCTTTTTCCTAGCCGTCTCCACGCTCCGTGCCACAGCAAAGATTCCCAGTTCACCCCAGTACGGGGCCAGTATATCTCTAACAAAGGTTTCTTCGGTAGGGCCTTCAACGACAATATTAAGGTAAATCATCGCTTAGGCCTCCCTCCCAGAACATTTTTCTCCCACAGTTCCCCTAGGCTATATTCTTCAAGCCAGGTATCCAATTCTTCAGTATCCAATCTCTTAAATACCGACTGGTTGTCTTCACGGTCAACTACGATTATATGCTTCGGCTCCAACTGGTCTACCAGGGTTACAGACTGGGTAGATACAATAATTTGTGTTTTACTGGAGATGCTTTTCAGCAGGCCAGCTAGTATCGATATTGCATAGGGGTGAAGCCCCAGTTCGGGTTCATCAATAACTATCAATTGAGGCAAGCTCGGCTGCAAAAGCAACGTTATCAAAGCCATAAGCCGGAGGGTTCCGTCAGATAACTGGTGGGGGCCAAACACCATTGCAGGATCTCCTCCGCGCTCTTTCCAGTTTAAAAAGATTAATAGCGGATTAGTACTTGGAGCAAGAATAAAATCTTCAAAAAAAGGCGTTACTGATTGTATCGTTTCTACAATCCGCCGATAATAGGGACGGCTATTTTGCTGCATCTGGTATAGGAATGCCGCCAGGTTGCCGGCGTCATGGCGCAAATACTTATTATCATCAATGTAATGAGGATTTTTGATCAATGCTGTACTAGAAGTGTCATGAAAGTGGTACACCTGCCAACGCTGCATAATGGACTTTATTACCCGGGCTGTTCTTTGATTAACTCGAGAAACATCTGCTGTAAAGACAAATTGGTCATCTACTAATCGAGATTCCTTGTGCCCGCCTCCAAGGGAACTCAACGGAGCATTTCCCTCAATTTGATAGCTAGAAAAAGAAATAGCCTCGTCAGCAAATATCAAAGTTCCCTGGGCGGCATTGACCAAGCGCATGTGGTAAATGTTTATGCCAGATTTGGTAGTAAAGTTCAAACTTGCTGTCATTTGTGGCGTTCTTTTAGCCCCGTAATAAAGAAGGGCGTCAGCATAGCCGGATTGACCAATATACTGTTGGAGGTTCCTGCTCATCATATGATTGAACATCTTGAAAAAACTGATCAGATTAGATTTGCCTACACCATTGGCCCCAATCAAAACATTTAACGGCCTCAACTCCAGATTCATTTCCCTAATTGACTTAAAACCCTTCAATTCTATTCTTTCGAGCATCGAAAACACCCCCTTAGCGACTGGTTGCTTAATATTACTGTATTATTATATGTAGCTGCAATATGCCCGCCATTATCAAACACCAGATTGGTTTCACACTGTTTCACATAAGCATGCGTATTTATACATAAACTATAAGCTCCTGTACTTCCTCCGCATATTGTTTTATTGTGTTATCCGGGGCAGTTTGATAACAATTTTACAACATAATAACACGTCTTCTTAATATTTATGCTTTAGAATTAGACATGAAAAGCCATATCTTTCTATCTAATTCATATTGGCTTATTTTTAACATTTCGGCTACTTTGCAATAAATTGCATTCGCTTCTTGATAAGTCTTAACAGTAATATTGGCTAATTCTAAAAACTTAAATAGATGCCTATCTACCGCAATAGCTTGACTCCCTGATAACATTTTTAAGTAATCTATTGTTTTAGGGCCAATTCCTTCTATTTGGGCAAGCTTAGGCAAATTGTTTTTATCATTAAGCCACGTGGCAAGCTGATCTTCGTTTTCTATTTTATTGTTATAAAAAAACCAGCTCAATTTTTTAATCCGCTCTAACTTCTTTTCATTCCTCCATGAGATTAAGTCATTAAGAGGAAAAATCTGCATGAGAATAATAAAGTCGCAGGTAGTTTTATAATCCGGGAATTCTTTTAGTAATTTTAGAATACGTGGATAAACTACATGGCTATAATTAAGCCCTGCTTGTAAAACTGAATCAGTAATGGTTGCCCCCATATGGTAATATGGTGTTCTTTGGGTAATAGAATCAAATGTATTTTTTGAGATAAAGCTAATAAGCTTTTTTGCTGAAGCTATAAACTTATCATCAAACATAAACTACACTTCCTTTATCAGATTATTCATCGCCTCGATCCTGTCTACACAATTTGGACATGCTCCACATGGATTTTGTGAATTAACTTGACATGAATAAGTTTGCGCAATAGGCGCTCCTAGCGTCAATCCCAGCATGGCCACTTGTGTTTTAGACATTTCCCTATAAGGCATATTGATCTTTACAGAACCGTATACCTCTAATAAAGATTCTAGCTTTGTAAAAAAATCCATTGAGCAATCAATCTCTTTTGCATGATTACTATTGATAAATGCAGAATAGACATTTTTTACACCTACTGATTGAGCGTAAGCTGATGCAATTGAAAGAAAAAGTAAATTTCTATAAGGCAAATACAAATCTTCTGCCACCACATTATCAACCCATAAGTTTGCTTCTATTATTATTCTAGAGTGTGATTCTTTATAGACATCGCCTATTTTGATGGTCTTAATGTTTTTCTCATAACATACCGGAACGACTCTTTTAAGCGTTTCATATTCTTTTTCCATGCAATGCTGCCCATAATCAAGGAAAAGCAATATAATATTTTTGCCCTTTTTTTTAAGATCATATGCTAATACGGTCGAATCCATTCCTCCAGACGCCAATAAAACACCATCATATTCTGACATATGGCTACCTCCTTCTTAAACACTGATAGGTCGAACTAATAACCTCGTCAAGTGTCTTGCAAAGGAAGTTAGGAGTATACTTTACAAATATATTTTCACAGTATGAAAAAGGATCATAAATAATTGTCGGTTTCCCCGATTGTTTGAACATACCTAGCTCTACAAGAGTACCTGGATCATTGTAAAGCAAAACAGCAATTAATAAATCACATGATTCTAAGAGTTGAATATCGCTATTATATATCCTTAACTCATCTTCATATCTTAAAAAACCGTCAGCAAGCCCATTCTCTCTTATGGGCAAGTGAGGCTTAAAATTATGATACAATAAGCAATCGTTCAATTTATCAAGTGGTTTTTTATCAACATTTGGGAAATCCGGCGCAGCCAAATATATATTTTTCTGGCTACGTTCTGCCCATGATAATCGAACACCTTGTAGAGCTGCAAGTTCATCAATATTATCAAGCATTAGTTTAGTATTTTCCGAAAATTTATCAAAACTCATTGTTTCAGCGTATTTAGCAGCACACAAAGCAGCTAAACGCATTCTCTTTTCGATGTCATTGTCTAATATTTGGCTGACAAAAACAGCATTATAGACATCACCAACGCCAACTGAATGCATTATAGGAACATAGTACGCTGGAGCCTCGAATATTCTTTGACTGCCTACATCAAAACAATAAGCACCTCCCCGATTTTCTTTTACAATAAATTGATTAATATCATAAGGTTTAAAGTATTCAACAATACCGTCCAAAGTACCGCCACATTGTTCTTTAAATTGGGATGAGGAAGTTGACAAAATTATAGTATTAACACTTGTTTTAATGCCATCTAAAATATGCTCACTATCGTAGTGAAAGTCAACATGAATCTTGCCATTAAAGGCGTATAGTGATTCAAATAACAATTCACAACTATAACGACCCGGATATATTAGTATATCAGTTGGATTAGTAATGCTTATTATCTGATCAATATTACCAGTATCTATATACTGTGCTTGATCCTTGATGATATTATAATACCCCTGGTCTCCAACCTCCTTCGATTCATTTACCAGCATGACATTTGGAGCATTTTTTATGGTTCCTAACTTAAAGCAACCCTTAGTATTTAAAACGCATGACCAATAATTAATATCGTCCTCCAGATAGTCTGGAGCATAATATGCCAGTACATAATCTACATTCAATGCAGAAAATGCTCTCGCAGAATGAAAAATGCCTCCAAGTCGCACTAAAGGGCCATGTTCATCAATAATATCTAGGTGTGTATCAATGAATATTTCTCCAATAATTAGAACTTTTTGGCTATGCATTTAACGTCACCACAACAAATGGAACCGGCGTAATTCCAGAAGCAACTATTGTACCAGAATATTTCATTCCTTTTTTTATACAATTGATAAGAGTATTATATTGTGTAGGGAGATTGCCTAGAATTTCGCCTAAATCAGCCGTTTCAACGACAAGTCGCCCTCTGTAAATAGTCGCCCTAAGTCTTACCGATGTTTCTTGGCTAGGTAATGTATTATATTTCTGATAGTATTCTAAAACAGCAACATCTTCAAGAGGGATATTTTCTATAATTTTGGGGCATTCAACCTCACCGGAGCCTTCACTGCCCATACGCCCTACGCCAGAACCAGTCCCGCTAGTGCCTTCACCTTTGCCAATACGATATGTACCAAATTTCCCTGATCCTGCAGACCCCATAAAAATACCTCCTTCGTTTTAATACTTGCGAAAACATTATAGTTTAAATTGTTTAATTATGCTACGTTTATTGTTACATAAAAAAAGAAGCCAACTGCAATGCAAAATCGACTTCTTTCGACAAATTCATGAAATGTGTAAACAAAATAGATGCACTGGTTTTTGTATAACGTCGCTTAATTACTAAACACAAAACCTTACATTATGTGGATAATAAAAAACATAAGAATTAAAACAAGTTGATATACAAATTGGCAAATCATCACTGCAACATTTTTTCTATATAAAAGCAATACTGATCTAGCCCTGCTATAAGCATTAAAGCTGGATATCCAGCTGGATTCATATATTTTGACAGCCATATAAAAGCTTTGTAATCATCAGCACTAGGTGCGCAACCATATCCGTTTGGATGTGAATGCCACTCACCAACATATTCAAGCATTCCATTTGTTAGCTCTTTAATCTTTTCTACACGCGATCTTAATCCTTGGGAACCGCGTATATATGTTGTTGGCCATTCTTGGCTATCAGGAGGAGAGGGAATAGTATCAACTATATAAACGATCTTTCTTTGCATATCAAAAGATCCGATCAATATACCACCTGTTTCGTTGGGTAATTTAGCATTGCGAAACTCTTTTATTTTGTTATATAGAGACTGGTCAGTACATAAAACCCATCCGCTAGTCCTATATTCAATTGGAATCTCAGGAATGATAGTATGTCTCGTTACAGTAAAATCATCAGGATTTGCTCTCCATATTGATATAGCCGCTTCACTATTGGCAACTGAACCTTTTAAAGCCTTGCTACAAATAGAGGCATGCAATGCTACAAAATCTTGTGGTATTGTACTGCTCATATCTCGGCACGAATTCGCGTATCTAATCTTCTCATCAGGTTCTTGGAAATGGTTTTCTAGTAATTTGTCATTAACCAAAAACCTATAGTACTGCATTTCTAAATAATCTAAAGGTACTGTACGATTTATATCTTCAGACAAGACTACTAAATCAGTTCCTCGGGGATTAAGAAATGCTGATATACGGCGCGCATTGGAATTGACATTACGAGCTAGATGTCTTGCGACAGCTACAGAAGCTGAAGTATCTATTATTATCTCTGCTTCCTCCATAGATTTTTTAATCCTTTCGGTATTAACCCCAGGATTAAGAATATTCGCAACTACTGCGCTTGCGATCGGCTCGCCGTAAATAGTTTTGTTAGCATAAAAAGCCAATACTTCAGCCTTGGGATGTCCAACAGCAAACCCAGGTAAAGCATGACGCGCAAGGTTATGGGGTAACAAAGAATCATCATCAATTAATGTCCATTCACCAAATCCACATCTCAGTAAATTCATAAAAACCTGTGAACCGAGTGCTCCTAAGCCAATGCATACGATGGATCTATTCTCTCTTTGAGGAATACCATTTAACCTGGAAGCTGTATCTCTGGTAAAATGGAACATTATATTTAATGGGAGAATATTTATTTTTTCACCATTTTTAGTATCATCTATCGGTTTTAAAAGGCCTACATTTCCATTACTTATGCCCCAAATACCGATTTCTAAGCCTATCTGTTCTAAATTTTTATCAGTCATAAAAGCCCAAAATTCTAACGATTCAGGTGCACTATCTCCACGTGTTTTCGGTAAAGCAATGAGTATCACCAGTTGAGCATTGAGCATTTCTTTTTGGATGTTTTTTAATTTCCAATTGGTGATATGTGTTCTTAGCTCATTTAATAAGTCTTTTTGGGCTTTGATCATAAACTCATGGAGTTCAAGGACATTTTTGGGAAGACGCCGAATTATTCCATGGGGTTGAGGTTCACCAATAGACGTGATTACAACATGTGTCGGAATAGTTTCTCCGGGTATTGTTTCTGATTGTGTGGTAAGAAAAATATTATTTTCATCTCTTCGTACTAAATTAAGCTTTAATTGCTCAATGGCACCTATTTCTCTTTCAGCAAATAACTCTAATGGGATTACGATTTGACCTGAAGCCCCGATTAATAACGGTTCAAGCGGTTGCTCCTCCCCGTGAAGTATACCTTTTGCAGTAAGAGCCAGCCACTCACGGATACGTTCTAAAAAACGCATTGGAGTCCAATAGAGTTTTATTTCACTATATGGTTCCTGGTAAAGACAAAGTCTAGTTTTATATTCGCTATAGCTTGGATATAAATGAGGAACTTCTGGAAAATCCGATCTTAATGCAAGTATTACTGGTTCCATACCATCATCAGAGTAGAACATCACTGCAATTCGTTCGTGTTCATTTATTTTATTAATGCTAAATTGCCCCAATTCAACTTCAACGTCGAAGACCACTACTTCTTCCTTATCATCTGTGCGCCTGCATTGCACAAAACCGGCAAACCCAAGATCACCTGATGATAATAAACACGCCAAATTTTGCGCTTTAGGGATTAAAAGGTCACCGATATTTATTAATGATCCAGGAGCCGAAATATAAGAATTACTCATAATTTTAACCCGCCCTGTGAGCCGGCCTGCTTATAACACTTGCAGAACCTACGCTTTGAATGATCTTTTTCAAAGTAGCCCCAAATTGATCAATGGTTATGATCATAGGGGAGGGGGACGAAATTGTTGGATGTTCCATAGTTACCACGAATTTGCCATCGATACTATTAGCTATTTTTTTATAGTAATTGGCTGCCTGACGATGGGGTGGTTGATTATCGGCGTCATTACTTGGAATTGGTTTACTACTGGAAACAATAATTCCACGGTTTTTTCCTTGCTCCAAAAGCCATTGAACTTCTGCAACCGGAGTTGTTACGTCTTTTCCTTTGTCATCACTCAAAGCTTTATAACTGCAATGATGCGGCACATCAAATAGATCCCATTCTAGACGTTGCTCATTATTATGGGCTTTAGTGGTCTCGACTATCTCGGTTAATATGCTACAGGTTGTGTCACGGTTCAAACCCCTAATTTTAGAGTCTACTCCCTTATTCTCTTGTTTACATAGAATTAAAGGTATTTTTGACTAGAACAATCTCTCCACTTTAACCTGTTGCCACGACCTGTCCGGCAAGCCTTGA